>JAAVHQ010000010.1 GCA_014799645.1 Clostridiales bacterium
GAGTTTTTAGTAAATGTAGTTGTTTGACAAGTATAGAGTTACTCAGCAGTGTAACGCATATCGGCTGTTATGCATTTGAGGGTTGTAACAGTTTGACAGTCTATTGCGAAGCGGAAAGTCAACCGAGTGGATGGAGTTCCATTTGGAATTCTAGCGATTGTCCCGTCGTATGGGGATACAAAGGCTAAGTAAGAAGTAATAGCGAATAGGTAAAAAGTAAAGAAGAGCAAGCCGTCGGCTTGCTCTTTCGACATAATTCGCATTAAATAGAGTATTGCCATAACTTTGCGACCTAGCAAAAAACTTGACTTATATATTTATATTATGTTAGTATTGTAAATGGCATAATTTGCCAAAGGAAGGTACTACTATGGGAATATTCAGAAAAATTTTTCCTAGCCACAATGATAGAGAATTAAAAAGGATTTACAAGACGGTCGACAAGGTCGTTGCTTTGGAAGAAAAATTCAAGGCGATGAGCGACGACGAGTTGAAGGCTTGCACGAACCAATATATAGAAAGATATCAGCAAGGGGAGAGCCTTGATTCGCTTTTGCCCGAAGCGTTCGCTACCGTCAGAGAGGCGAGCGACAGAGTATTGAATATGCGTCACTTCTACGTACAGCTTGTCGGCGGCGTGGTTTTGTATCAAGGCAGAATCGCCGAGATGCGTACGGGTGAAGGTAAGACTTTGGTCGCTACGCTTGCAGGTTATCTCAAAGCGCTTGCAAAGCAAGGCGTACACGTCGTTACCGTCAACGAATATCTCGCAAGGCGCGACGCTGAGTGGATGGGCAAGGTATACAAATTCCTAGGCTTGACTGTAGGCGTAAACTGCTCTGGTATGTCTAGAGAAGAGAAGGTCGAGGCGTACAACTGCGACATCACGTACAGCACCAACAACGAACTCGGCTTTGACTATCTTCGTGACAACATGGTCAAAGACAATTCGATGAAAGTGCAAAGAGGTCTTGAATTTGCGATAGTCGACGAGGTGGACAGCATTTTGGTCGACGAGGCGCGAACTCCTCTTATCATCAGCGGTCGCGGTAAGAAGTCGAGCGATACGTATATCACGGCGAACAACTTCGTGCATACGCTTACTCCCGAAGACTATGAGATAGGCGAAAAGGAAAAGTCGATTTTCTTAAACGAGAGCGGAACGGAAAAAGCCGAGAAGTATTTCAATATCGAGAATTTGTCCGACTATGAAAATCAGTCGTTGAAGCATTACATTGACAATGCGCTCAAAGCAAATTTCATTATGAAAAACGAAGACAACTATATCGTTGTCGATAAAGAAGTCGTCATTATCGACGAGTTCACCGGCAGACAAATGGTGGGCAGAAGATTTAGCGACGGATTGCATCAGGCTATCGAGGCGAAAGAAGGCGTGCCTATCAAGTCGGAAGACAAGACTATGGCGACGATTACTTTCCAGAACTTTTTCAGACTTTACAAAAGACTTTCGGGTATGACGGGTACGGCAAAGACGGAAGAGAACGAATTCGAGACGATTTACGGACTTGACGTTGTAGTTATCCCGACCAATAAGCCCGTTATCAGAATTGACGAGCCGGATATACTTTTCAAAAACAAAAACGGAAAATACAAAGCGCTTGTCGAAGACATCAAGAAATGTTATGCAAAGCGTCAGCCTGTGCTTGTGGGTACGCTCAGCGTAGAGAAGTCCGAAGAGTTGTCGCACATTCTCAAAAAGCAAGGTATTCCGCACAACGTACTCAACGCAAAGAACCACGAAAAGGAAGCGGAAATCGTAGCGCAAGCAGGTAAGAGCGGAGCGGTAACGATAGCCACTAATATGGCAGGTCGTGGTACGGATATTCTCTTGGGCGGTAACCCTGAATTTCTTGCAAAGCAAAAACTTGCCAACTTAGGTTATTCGCACGAACTTATCGAGCAAGCCGTATCGTACGCAAATACGGATGACGAGGCTATTCTCAAAGCGAGAGCGGACTACAAGAAGTATTACGACTTGTTCGCAAAGGACACCAACGCGGAAAAGCAAGAAGTTGTCGCGGCTGGCGGTTTGAGAATTATAGGTACGGAGCGAAACGAATCTCGCCGTATCGACAATCAGTTGCGCGGTCGAAGCGGTCGTCAAGGCGACCCCGGTTCGTCGGTATTCTATCTTTCTATGGAAGACGACATCATGAGAATTTTCGGCGGCGACCACATGATAAAGATTGCCGAAGCGCTTAAACTCGACGAAGATACGCCAATCGTCAACAAGATGATCACAAGACAAGTCGAAGCGTCGCAAGCAAGAGTAGAGGACAGGAACTTTTCTATCCGCAAACACGTGCTTGGCTATGACGACGTAATGAACCAACAAAGAGAAATCATCTACGAACAAAGAAATATCGTCCTCGACGGTATGGACGTTCACGTGCAAATACTCGCTATGATGGAAGCGGTCATCAACCGCATTTGTACGACCTACGTCGACTATAAAGAAGACCACAGAAATTGGAATTACGAGGACTTCAATAAGCAACTTGAAGATAGCGTATTGGAAAACGGAACACAGCTCCTCACGCCGGACTACATCGCCGACCTAGCGGATAATTCCATAAGCGGACTTGTTGCGAGTATCTACGAGGTCGCAAAAGAGCAGTACGAGAAGAAGTGCGATTACGTCAAGAATGAGATAGGTATCGACTTCGCGAGATTTGAAAGAGACTGTATGCTTTACAACGTTGATAGCAAATGGATGAACCACATCGACGATATGAGCGAACTCAAACAAGGCATCGGACTTGTCGCTTACGCTCAAAGAGACCCCGTCACACAGTACAAATTCGAGGGCGCGGAAATGTTCGACAATATGGTTGAGGCAATTCAATACGACACCGTGCGTACGCTCGTAAAGTGTAAGTTTGAAAAGACTACGCAGACGCAGTCCAAAGCGCAAAATCAAGACGATATCGTCACAAATGAGGAACTCAATAAGACGAGGACAGTCGTCAAGGATAAGAAGCCGCGACCAAATGATAAATGTCCGTGCGGGAGTGGGAAGAAATATAAACAATGCTGCGGAAAATAGGCGACCGCGTATAGCGGCGCATATTTTGCCCTAACACCTAGGAACTCGCTCGGGGTCACGTACGCATAGTACGCTCACCGCTCGCTCTTCGGTGCACGGACAAAATCTACACCACTCTCCGCGGTCGCGTGAGATTTTGAGAGGTTGGTAAAACATTCTCTAAGGTCGCGGTGACATTGAGGGTGAGAGAATTAAGATTGTACAAATAATGACAACTCGCTTGAAAAAAACTTGCGGGCGAGTGTGGAGAGTGGTGCGATTTTCGTTTTAGCGGAAGTAGTCCGAGCCACCCAGTGTACTAGCCGTACACGGTGAGCGAGTGGCTATCTTTCGATCAAGCGGAAGGCGCGCCGCTATACGCAGTCGGTTACAGAGAAAGGGAATTATATGATAACTATAGAACAAGCAAAATGGGACTTTTCAAAGATCAACAAATCGCTACTCGAAGTGAGAGAGGCGCTGGATTACGATGGTCTTGCTAAGCGCGCGGAAGAATTGAGAGCCGAGCAGAGCAAGGATGGATTTTGGGAAGATATGGACAACGCCCAAAAGGTCAATCGCGAATTGTCGAGAATAGAAACCAAGATGAAACACTTTGACAAGTTGTATTCGCAAGGCGAGGACGTGCAAGTACTTATCGAGTTGACGGAAGACGGTGGAAGCGAGGCGGAACTCGACGAGTTGCAGGCAGAACTCGACGCTTTTTCTGCGAACGTGGAAAGCCTTAGATTAGAAACTCTTCTCAAAGGTAAATACGACGCCAACAATGCGATACTGACTTTGCACGCAGGAGCGGGCGGTACGGAAGCGCAAGATTGGGCGAATATGCTTTATAGAATGTACACGAGATATTCCGAGAGAGTAGGCTACAAAGTTGTCGAGGTGGACAAACTCGCAGGCGACGAGGCGGGAATAAAGAGCGTCACTTTCAAGGTAATCGGCGAAAACGCTTACGGTTATCTCAAATCGGAAAAGGGAGTGCATAGGCTTGTCCGTATTTCTCCTTTTGATTCCAACGCGAGACGTCACACGTCTTTCGCGTCTTTGGAAGTAATGCCCGAAATCGAAAACCAAAACGAGATAAAAATCAACAATGAAGATTTGAAAATCGACACGTACCGAAGCGGCGGCGCGGGCGGTCAGCACGTCAACAAGACGGAAAGCGCGATAAGAATTACGCATATACCTACGGGTATCGTCGTGCAGTGTCAAAACGAGCGTAGCCAAATTCAAAACAGAGAGCAGGCTATGGGTATGCTCATTTCCAAACTTATCGAAAGACAAGAGCGCGAGATGCAAGAAAAAGAACTTGAACTCAAAGGCGATATTAAGAAAATCGAGTGGGGCAGTCAAATTCGCAGTTACGTATTCTGTCCCTACACTATGGTAAAAGACCACCGCACGGGCTGCGAAACGGGCAATATATCCGCGGTGATGGACGGCGACATTGAGCAATTCATCTTTGACTATCTCAAAAAAGCCAATTGATAAAATATGAAGCACATAGATATAGCCAACAAAAAATTAGACGAAATGCGTAATCGCGACGATATCGTAATCCTTGCGATTGAGAGTTCGTGCGACGAAACGGCGGTTGCCGTAATGCGCGGACGGGAGTTGCTTTCCAACGTAATCGCCTCGCAAATAGATATACACAAACGCTTTGGCGGAGTAGTACCCGAGATAGCGTCGAGAAATCACACTATGGCGATAGACAACGTGACAAAGCAAGCGCTTGAAGAGGCGAACGTCACGCTCGACGAAGTGGATTGCATTGCCGTGACTTACGGCGCAGGACTTTTGGGCGCGTTGCTTGTCGGCGTATCATACGCAAAGGCTTTGGCTTACGCGACGCAAAAACCGCTTATAGCCGTCAACCATATCAAAGGACATATTTCGGCGAACTATATCGCAAAACCTGACTTACAGCCGCCATATCTTTGTCTGATAGCAAGCGGTGGACATACGACGATTGCTTACGTCAAGTCGCTCGTCGACGTGGAGATAAAGGGAACTACGCAAGACGATGCGTGCGGAGAAGCTTTCGACAAAGTGGCAAGAGTGTTGGGCTTGCCGTACCCAGGCGGCCCGCAGATAGAGAAGTTGGCGAAAGAGGGAGTAGCGAATATACCTTTGCCAACGCCGTATAAGGACAAAGACACTTACGATTTTTCATACAGCGGTATAAAGACGGCAGTCATCAATTACGCGCACAAGTGCGAGCAAAAGGGCGAAGAACTTCGACGCGCCGACCTTGCGTGCTCTTTCCAAGAAAAGGTCACTGATATTATGGTCGACAATACTTTGCGTTGCGCCGTCGATATGAAAGTCGATACGGTCGTTATCGCCGGCGGTGTGGGCGCGAACGGAGTGCTTAGAGAGAAAATGGAAAGACGCGCAAAGGAAAAGGGCATCAAAGTCTATTATCCGCCTTTGAAACTTTGCACGGACAACGGAGCAATGATTGCATCGCAGGCTTATAATATGATTAAGACGGGCGCGAAGTCGAGTGATATTGATCTTGACGCTAACGCGAACGTTCGCGTCTTCGATTAAGTAAGCGACCGACTTCGTATAGTCTGCGCCTTTCGCCCTAACGACTAGGACGCCATCGGGGTCACGTACACAAAGTACGCTCACCACTCGGTTGCCGTCGCACGGACAAAAATCACAGCACTCTCCAAAGTCGAGACAAGCATTTTTCAAACGAATTTAGACAAGGTTTTATTTTTTCTTATAGTCTGCTACGCATAGAATATCGTTAGCGTCAAGATTTAGTATTTTACAAAGATTAGCAAATATATAAACAGGTGGCTTAGTATTTCCGTATAGATATTTATCTAGCGTGATTTCTTTTATTCCTATTTCCTTTGCAATTTCCGCTTTTGTAAATTCGCTTTGTTCTACTGATTTTGTTAATTTGATTTGTATTTGAGCGTATGTTATCATTTATATGTTCCGTCCTTTTAATTATATAACACGCAACACCTAACGGGTGTAATCTAAGAATATCACATCTGGTAGATGTAAATCAAGCATTTCACACCTAAAAGATGTAAAATAATTAAAAGGAGTAAAGTATATGATTAAACTTGAACAAATACGTATGAATATTGCGGAAGCGATAAAGCAAAGCGGACTTACTCAAACAGAGTTGGCTCGTAGAATCGGAGTAAAACAACAGCAAATTTCATGCTATCTGAAATGCGAGAAATTGCCCACGCTTGACACGTTTGCAAAACTTTGCGCCGTACTTGACTTAGAAGCAAATGAAATTCTTTGCGTAGAGGATTATTTTTCAAATTAAAAAACCATGCTTAATTGGTGGCAACAGTAGGATAACCCAAGTCCACCGCCCAAACCCTCAAACCATATATTATAATATTATATAATAATCAATATATATATCGCTCAGTTGGCAGTTTCAGTAGAATAACTTACCCCTCTTTTCGGTGGGGAAGCAGATAGTCAACGGATAAAAAGAAAGATTTTTCGTTGAATTGCATTTTCTCGAGCCGAGTAATACTTTATGTATTATGAGCGTGAGAAAAATGGTATTCGGCGGGAAAGATACTTTTTAGATTTGACTAGACTACTTTTCCAGACTACTTTTCCGCCGAAAAAATATGCGAAAACGCTTGACTAAACTTTTAATACCATATAAAATACTTGTTGTATGAGTAGAATTCTACCCATATACTAAACATTGTACAAAAAAACTGCGGGTGTGGCAGTTTTTGGTCAATAGAAATGAGATTATCCTTCGGGGTTGCTGGATAACTCATCCGACACATAAACACAGGAGGTTTAAGAAATGCCAACAATCAATCAGTTAATCAGGCAAGGTCGCGAGAAGCAAGTCAAGAAGTCTACTGCTCCTATCATGCAGAAGAATCCGCAGAAGAGAGGCGTATGTCTTTCGGTTACGACGACTTCTCCGAAAAAACCTAACTCCGCTTTGAGAAAGATTGCCAGAGTACGTCTTGTCAACGGTCTTGAAGGTACCATTTACATTCCCGGTATCGGACACAACTTGCAAGAGCACAGCGTGGTACTTATCAGAGGCGGCAGAGTTAGAGATTTGCCGGGTGTCAGATATCACATTATTCGTGGTACGTTGGATAGCGCAGGCGTTGCAAAACGTATGCAGGCTAGATCTAAATATGGCGCAAAGAGACCTAAATAAGGCGAGCCTATTTAGTCGGATGTAATTTTATTCACAATCTTAAAAAGGAGGTATAATTTATGCCAAGAAGAAATTCTGTCCCTGTTAGGGACGTATTGCCGGATCCTATGTACGGCAGTAAGGTTATCACAAAATTTGTCAATCAAATTATGTGGGACGGTAAGAAAGGTACGGCGCAGTCAATCGTATACGGCGCATTTGAGATAATAGAACAAAAGTTGGGTATGCCCGCAATGGAGGTATTCAACAAGGCTATGGACAACGTAATGCCTTCACTCGAAGTTAAGGCGCGTCGCGTAGGCGGTTCTACTTACCAAGTACCGATGGAAATTCGTCCTGCAAGAAGACAGACTCTTGCTATCAGATGGCTCGTAATGTTTTCTCGTAAGAGAGGCGAAAAGACCATGGTTGAGAGAGTTGCCGCAGAATTGATGGATGCATACAACAACACGGGCAATTCCGTGAAGAAGAAAGAAGATATGCACAGAATGGCAGAAGCCAACAAGGCTTTCGCTCACTATCGTTGGTAATCCCCGCGATACATTATTGAGAGGTAAAAAATGGCTAGAGAATATTCTTTGGAAAATACAAGAAATATCGGCATCATGGCTCACATCGATGCCGGCAAGACCACCACTAGTGAAAGAATTTTGTTCTANACCGGTATCAANCACAAGATCGGCGAAGTNCACGAAGGCGCTGCTACGATGGACTGGATGGANCANGAGCANGAAAGAGGTATCACNATTACTTCCGCTGCTACGACCACTCACTGGAAAGGTACTTGCATCAACCTCATTGATACNCCGGGACACGTTGACTTCACGGTAGAAGTAGAACGTTCCTTGCGTATTCTTGACGGNGCAGTNGCATTGTTCTGCGCNCGTGGCGGTGTNGAACCGCAATCCGAGACCGTTTGGAGACAGGCNACNAAGTACCANGTACCTAGAATCGCATTTGTCAACAAGATGGACAAGGACGACGGCAATTATTTCAGAACAATCGAAATGATGAATAAGAGACTNAGCGCAAACGCAGTTGCTATGCAATGCCCGATTGGCGCNGAGAAAAACTTCAANGGTATCATNGANCTTTTGACGATGAAGGCTTANTACAACGAAGGNAAGAACGGCGAAATCTTGACCGAGAAAGAAATNCCGGCAGAANNNGNCGNNNAAGCNGAAGAGTTGAGAGCGGCTTTGATTGAAAAGGTTGCTGAATTCGACGACGAACTTATGGAGAANTTCTTCGANGGNGATTTGAGCTTGGAGGCTATGCCTAAGTCGATGCTNCAACCGATTATCAGAAAGGCTACTATCGATATGAAGATTACGCCTGCTTTCTGCGGTACTTCGCTCGGCAACAANGGNACTCAACTTTTGCTNGACGCAGTAGTTGACTATTTGCCTGCTCCTACCGACGTTCCNAACGTTGANGGTTACGCNCCNNNNAAGAAAGAAGAAGTTNNTANTCGNAANTCTTCCGACNANGAGAAGTTCAGCGGTCTTGCGTTCAAGATTGCTACCGACCCGTTTATCGGAAAGCTCGCTTTCTTCAGAGTATATTCGGGCGTACTTACCAAAGGTTCGTACGTTTACAACTCGACTAAGGATAAGAGAGAAAGAGTTGGCCGTCTCGTAAGAATGCACGCCAACAGCCGTACGGAAATCGATGAAGCGTACGCCGGCGACATCGTTGCTATCGTAGGTCTTAAAGACACCACGACTGGCGACACGCTTTGCGACGAAAACGCTCCTATCATTCTCGAATCTATGGAATTCCCGGATCCTGTTATCCAAATCGCTATCGAGCCGAAGACGAAAGCAGGACAGGAAAAGATGGGACTTGCTTTGCAAAAACTTGCAGAAGAAGACCCGACATTCAAGACCTACACCGATCAGGAAACAGGTCAGACAATCATCGCAGGTATGGGCGAATTGCACTTGGATATCATTGTAGACAGATTGAAGAGAGAGTTCAAGGTTGAAGCCAACGTTGGCGCTCCGCAAGTTGCTTACCGCGAAACCATCCGTGACACTGTCAACGCAGAAGGCTTGTTCAAGAGACAATCCGGTGGTAAAGGTCAGTACGGACACTGTAAGATTGTTATCTCGCCGAACGAACCGGGCAAGGGCTTTACCTTTGTCGATAAGACTGTCGGCGGTAGCATACCGAAGGAATACATTCCGGCAGTTGAGGCTGGTATCAAAGAGGCTTCTAAGGGCGGTATAATCGCAGGATACGAAATGGTAGACTTCAACGTAGACCTCGTAGACGGTTCTTACCACGAAGTAGACTCCTCGGAAATGGCGTTTAAGATTGCTGGTTCTATGGCATTCAAGGACGGCGCTTCCAAGGCTAAGCCGGTACTTCTTGAGCCTATCATGAGCGTTGAAGTTCAAGCTCCGGACGATTATCTCGGTACTATCCTCGGTAGCGTAACTGCTCGTAGAGGTAATATCAAGACTACCGAAGAGAGAAACGGCGTTCAGGTAGTTGACGCAGAAGTTCCGCTCGCAGAGATGTTCGGTTACGCAACAGACTTGCGTGGAGCAACTCAGGGTAGAGGTAACTTCGTAATGCAGTTTGACCACTACGCAGAAGTTCCGAAGTCGGTATCTGAAAAGATTATTGGCGCAAGAGCTAAAAAAGACTAACATTTTATTTAATTTATAAATAAAGGTTGACAAAACAAAAAAAACATAATAAAATAAAAAATATAAAAAATAAAAGACCATTCATATATTTTTAGGAGGATATTTAATATGGCAAAGGCTAAATTCGAAAGAAATAAACCACACGTTAATATCGGTACGATCGGTCACGTTGACCACGGTAAGACCACTCTTACGGCCGCTATTACAATGTATTCATCCGCTAAGGGCTTTGCTCAGAAGATGAGATATGATGAAATCGATAAGGCTCCGGAAGAGAGAGAAAGAGGTATTACAATCAATACCGCTCACGTTGAGTACNANACNGCTANNNGNCACTACGCTCACGTTGACTGCCCNGGACACGCCGACTACGTTAAGAACATGATNACCGGCGCAGCGCAAATGGACGGCGCAATCTTGGTAGTTGCATCCACCGACGGTCCGATGCCACANACAAGAGAACACATCCTTCTTGCTCGTCAGGTAGGCGTTCCTTACATCGTNGTATTNATGAACAAGACNGACCAAGTTGACGATCCCGAACTTCTCGANCTCGTTGAAATGGAAATCAGAGAACTCTTGAACGAGTACGGATTCCCTGGCGANGANACTCCGATTATCAAAGGTTCNGCNCTTNTGGCTTTGGAAGCTGCTTCCAACGANAAGGCTNNCGATCCTGCTTGCGCTTGCATCCAAGAACTTCTTGATGCTGTTGACGCATATATTCCTGCNCCTGAGCGTGACACTGACAAGCCGTTCCTTATGCCTGTCGAAGACGTATTCACNATCACCGGTCGTGGTACNGTTGCTACCGGTAGAGTAGAAAGAGGNGTTGTNAANGTNCAAGANAAGGTTCAAATCGTTGGTATNAANCCNACNNNNGACACAACCGTTACCGGTCTTGAAATGTTCAGAAAGTTGCTTGACGAAGCATACGCAGGCGACAACGTAGGCGCATTGCTCCGTGGTATCGACAGAAAGGGTATCGAGAGAGGACAAGTTCTTGCTAAACCGGGTACTATCAATCCGCACACCAAGTTCGCTTCTCAAGTATACGTATTGACCAAAGACGAAGGCGGTCGTCATACGCCGTTCTTCAACGGATACCGTCCACAGTTCTATTTCAGAACAACCGACGTTACCGGTTCTATCCAACTTCCTGCCGGTGTTGAAATGGTTATGCCTGGCGATAACATCAATATGGACGTTACCCTTATCACCCCGATCGCTATCGAAGAAGGACTTCGTTTCGCTATCCGTGAAGGTGGCAGAACGGTTGGTTCCGGTGTCGTAGCAAAAATTACTGAGTAATTTTTAGACAATCAAAATCAAAAGGCTCTCGTATGAGAGCCTTTTTTGTTTGCCATTTTACCTTAACTTTTAATTATGTTTTTGCAAATTTTGTCGAAAAATACAATAAATGTCTAAAATATGTCAAAAAATTCCAATAAAAGTATACATTTCCTGACCGAAGAATTTCGACACTGTGAAGTCAAATTTCGAGATAATTTGACATCTATATCATAACATATCATAATTTTTTATTCAAGTCATTTCAGTCAGGAAATGTATACTTTTCCTGACTAAGCAAAAAAACGGGTAAAAAACGAGGTAAAAATGGATATACGAAAAAGAAAATTAAAGGGGTACGTTGCGCTGTCAATATTGATTATTGTGTGTATGATTACGGCAAGCGCAATGACCTTTTATATGCCAAATAAAAAAGCGGAAGCGATAAAAGCTGAGAATATATCGTCACAAGCGACGGACTTAGGCGATATGCTGATAAAAGGCTATGAAAATTATACCAACGGCAAAGTTTTCAACTACGATATATTTTGGGAGCTGATAAGTCGCATAAGCGGTGGAACTGTTACTGTTACAAATCAAAGTGGATTGAACAGTTTAGGTTCGACGACAAAAACTTCGGAGGATTTTCGCTCATACAACAATACTTTGGGCAACGGAGCAAAGGACGTCGTCGTTACGATAGGCGGCAAGAAATGGATAGCGACGTATTTGTCAAAGACTGACAACGGTCCTATTCTTACACTTTGGCTTGCAAATTCTAATACTACGTCTACTTGGAGTGTTGGTAGCGCTAACAGTAATAGATCATCTTGGTCAAATCAATATACATCCAATTTATATGGTACGAGTTATATAAGAGCGGTAACGCTCAACAATGGCGACGCAAATGGCCAATGCAAATATGCAGACACTAATACGTCAACGACAACAAATACTCAAAGAACAGATAGCGAATGGTCAATATACACAGTACCTAACACGACGTCAGGAATGAAGGGAAGTTTGACTGACTTTATCGAAATACCCAACAACGTATCTTGGCAGCAAGAACAACAAGCGTTGAAGTACGTATCGTCAAATGCATATACAGGTAGTTATGGATACAATAATAACAACGACGCATTGAATTACGGTAGTAAGAATACAGTCGGACAAGGCACAGGCGCAGGCGTAACATTTGACTATAATGACCAATTAAGTCAGTTGTCGCTTGAATCCTATTACACTGCTTGGGGAAACGATAGGCTATGGCTTCCGAGCGTAACAGAAACAGGAGTAAGCGGAGCAGAAGGAATATGGAAAGCGTCCGATAATACGCGTGCGAATAGTAAGGAATCGTGGCTGCGTTCGGTTAGTTCTAACGGTTTCAACCGTTCATATGTGCTCGCCGTCGATGGCTCTTCAATGGCGGGCTCTGATGTTGACGTTGCCTCCTACGCGGTTCGTCCCGCGTTTCACTTGAATTTGTCAAAAGCGGCGCAATCTATAGGATTTGAAATGCCTCAGACCAAAGGCGACGTAAATAAGTATAGCGACAGCGCCAATAAGACTTTTGAGTTGGATAAAATCTATGAAAATTTTGTAGATATAAACATAACCGCCACAGGAGTAAAACGACCTGACGGAACTACCGCTACAATAACGAATATTCCTGCGTATAGCGCATCAAACGGGGTATTGTCATTTACTCCTAGCGAAGTTGGCGAATATACGGTAAGTGTTACGCCGAAGACAGGACATTTTTGGAGCGACGGAACTACTGGCGCAAAGACTTATGTTTATAAATTCAAATATCACGTCACGCCATTGGAATTAAACGTTGCAAATCCGGACAACGTAATATACAGCGGAGATTATCAGTACTTACCGTTGAGGTATTATGACGAAGATTTAGTGAAAGTAACAGTCAACAATACTGACGACGTAGAACAGAATAGTAGCGGAGATTACTGTATAAAAGTCAAGGATGCAAAGACGTATTCTACAAGGATAGAACTTGTAGATAAGAATTTAATGGAGTGGACGGACAACAACGGAACGGAGAATAGGAACAATATATCCGTAACGGTAAGACCGAAGACGTTAACTATAGTACCAAACGGCTCTTGGAGAACGACCGTACGCGCGACGAAAGAATATACCGTGTCGTTGAACGGAGTGTGCGACAACGATATAGGCGCGTTGAATTTCTTGGCGTATTATACATATAAAGCGGGCAACGAAATGCCGGTCAGCGGTTATCCGCCCACTTTGAATACGGACAATACGGAAATGACGATTACGTTGCCGTCTGTAAAAGATATAGGAACGACTGACGAATACAATTATATAATCAAATTAGACGCTACGAATACGTTGTATAAAAACTATTCATTGACGTTTTCATATCCGTTTGAAGTAGGCAAAGAGAGTATAGAGATAAAAAAAGACGAGATAGTATGGCAGTATACCAACAGTAATATAGCAGGCGGAGCAAAGCAGACGGTAAACGATGCAAGCGTTCCATTCGAAGTGGACTACAACAAGGCAGATTATACCTTCTCGGTAGAGACGAAGTATGCGGATACAAATACTTATCCAACGCTTGATACGACTTTGACGGGAATAGTAAAGGCGAAGGACGCAAACGTTGGCAGCGGTACGTATATCGCGACGTTTAAGGTAAAAGCGCTCAATGATTCAATAGAGTTGAGCGGCGAGACGACGTTTGATTTGGTGTGGAAAATAAAACCTGCAAAGTACGATTTATCCAGAGTGGTATGGACGAGAAAAGACAGTAGTAGAGTTGAATATGACGGAAAATCGCACGAAGTGTTGTTGACGATACCGACTGATTACACTGGATTGACAGTATCGTTAAGCGGAACGTATAAGACGATGAACGCAGGAACGCATACCGCAATAGCAAGTTTCATTAATACGGATACGAACTATGTATCGCCGGTTGAGCCGGAGGCAGGGAAACCTAATACGTATGACGGCAACTTTGATTGGGAGTATACTTGGACGATAAGCAAGAAGAGGATAACGTTGACGTGGGAGGATGAGCCGTCAATGTTGGCGAAGGATAAGAACGGAGTAGACTTTGCGTATTACGTAGTAAGCGGAGAGTATAAGGACGCCGTTGAATACAAGTATTACAAAGACGTGAACGGAAGACAAGACGGAGAAGAAATACAACTCAATCAATTTGAAGTGCCAGAACCGCCAACGCTAGCGTGGTATTGGGCAGAGGCAACGCTTAAAGATGAGACCAATTTCGAAATAGCAGGCGGAAAGACAAAGAGATTTAGTCTAGGCTCGGATAAGATAGACGTGGTGGTGACGTTCAAGGACGACGTCTATGAGTTCCAGTACGATAGCAACGCGCACGGCAAAGACGAATTGAGAATAAGCATAAAGACGGGAAATTTGAGCGTAAAAGACGACTTGGTGTTGACTTATT
This sequence comes from Clostridiales bacterium, assembly GCA_014799645.1. GTDB lineage: Bacteria > Bacillota > Clostridia > Christensenellales > UBA3700 > RACS-045. The sequence continues at coordinate 14,667 of JAAVHQ010000010.1, forward strand.
ACAAATACGTGGACGGACAAGAGATAGAACTTGACGGAGGAGAGCCGACGGACAGCGGAAGTTACAAGTTGGCAATAGCGTTGGCGGAAGGATTAGACGACTACAAGTTGTTGAGGACAACAATCAACTTTGAGATAAAGAAAGTAACGGTAACAATAGAAGATAATACCGCAACTGATTTATACTACAACAAAGGCGAGCAAGGACTAGACTTGGCGGTTACGGGACTGGCATTGGACGATATACAAATCACCTATTACAAGTCCAACGGAGAAGAGATAGAGGGCAAGCCAATCAACGCGGGAAAGTATTACGCGGTATTGAGCCTAGACGACGAGTTGGCGAAGAACTATGACTTGGATAACGCGCGCTTTGATTTGACGATACGCAAAGTAGTCTTGACGGTTACTACGACCACTGACAAGATAACTTACGACGGACAAATGCACGAAGTAGAATTTAGCGTAAAAGAAAAGGCAAGCGGACTCGACTTTGATAAAGACAATGTAATTGTAACCTACTACAAAGACAGCGTATTGACGGAAAACAGGCTTGTGGACGAATTGCCAACCAATGCAAGAAAGTACGTGGTAGTATACTCATTAAAAGATGACGTGGCAGTCAATTACGAGATAGAAGACAATCAAGCGGAGTTCGAGATAGAGAAGATAAAGATAAAAGCGATATGGAATACAAGCGAGAATATTCCTGTAATATCCAACCTTGACGACGCTTTGAAAGGGGTAGTCGGCTACGTCTACTATGACGAGGATGGCAACCAACTCGAAGAGGGAGCGACCTTAGAGGTAGGAAAGAGTTATAAGGTCAAGGCGATACTCGCAGGCGAGAGCGCAAGCAACTATGAGTTTGTTACCGAGGACGGTCAAGTAATATTGGGCGAAGTGGCGGTAGCGGAGAACTTGGAAAAAGGCTTTACAATAACTGCAAGCAGTAGCGGCGGCTCTCTTGGCGGAATAACAGGCGGAGATGGAGAAGAGAATCCGGGCGATCACGAAAAGCCAGGCGCAAGTTTCGACTTTGGCAAGATAGGAGAATATATCAAAGAGTATTGGCAGTTGATAGCCAGCGTAATAAGTATACTATTGATGCTAATCTTTATCTCCAAGACGATAGGCTACGAGAGCAAGCGCAAAGCGAACAAAAAGACGATAGAGAAGAAGTACAGCACGTTCTATGGAATAACGTTGTTTGGATTGACGACAATGACATGGAATTTGATAGCGTGCGTGTTGATGGGCGGAGCGTTGGTTACGTTCATAATAATGCTTATTGCGAAGAGCAAGTACAAGAAGTCCAACGTAGAAGTAGAGGACGCGAAAGAGGAGTACGAGCATAAGAAGCAAGAAGATATGTATATGCGAATGACGGGCGGAATGAACGGTGGAATGTCCGGCGGAATGGGAATGAACGGACAGGGCGTAGCGTATGCGCCGCAACCGCAGTTCGCGATAGAAGATATGCGCGGAATGATAAACGAGGCGATGATGAATATGCTGCCCAGCGTAACGCAATATATACCTCAACAAGCATCTAGCAACGATGAAATTATTCAACAACTCGTTGAGCAAAACGCGCAAAACGAAGAGCGCATCAGACAACTTACCGAGCAAAACGAGTCCGTAATGCGTAACTTTGCGCAAGAGCACGAAGCGCTTATGCAGAAGTTTGCAGAGCAACAAAAAGAGACCGTCAATGAAGAGGTAATAGAGAAGTTGGTCGAGAAACTCGCTAAGCAACAAGCGTTGGAAAAAGAGGCTGAAAAGGAAGCCGCGGCAACTGTTGTCAACGAAGAGATAATCAAGAGTCTTATCGAAGGACAAAAGGCTATTATGGAAAAACTCTCTCAACAAAACGAAGAAAAGCAAACAGTCACCGTAGTAGAGAAAGACAGTAAGGACGAAAAAATCGAAATGTTGATGCGCAATCAAGAAATGTTGATGAAACAAATCGTTGTCTTGACCGCAAATAAAAACAGTGATAAACAAGTCGTAATGCCCTATATGCCACAACCGACAGAAAGGGTAGTCGAGAAGATAGTCGAAAAGCCCGTGCCTGTTCCTGTCGAAAAAATAGTGGAAAAGGAAGTCAAGGTTGAAGTACCAGTAGAGAAAATCGTTGAGAAAGAAGTCGTCAAGGAAGTCCCCGTACCCGTTGAAGTTGAGAAAATCGTCGAGGTGGAGAAAGTAGTTCCTATGCCGGTTGAGAAACCCGCGCCAAAGGCGAAAGCGCCCGCGCAAAGATTGACCCTTGACGAGGCGTACGCTAAGTTGTCGGCAACGCAAAAGAAGATTTTCGATACGCTCAAAGCCTATGCGCTTACCAAAGACAAGTGCAAGGAGAAGAAATCAACTTACTTCACAGTACTTGGACAGTCGACGGTAAATCCGCTTGTCAAGTTGACGATAAAGAAGAATACGACCGTCGCGCTCTTCAAAATGGAAGACGAGTATATGAAAGACATTCGTCGCGGCGCAAGCAGTGACGGCACTAAGGTCAAAGTCAAAGAGACTGAAGTCGTGGTAGGGGATAATCAAGCGTTGGCGACGGCTAAGGATATGATTGATTTGCGCGAAGATCAAATTGAAAGGTATAATGATTATCTCAAAGAGCAGAGGTCTTTGAGAAAAAAATAATAAGCAACCGACTGCGTATAGCAACGCACCTTTTGCCTAATCTTCAAGTCGACACTCAGGGTCACGTACGGGAAGTACGCTCACCGTTCGGTCGCTTTTGCTAAGACAAAATCTGCATCACTCTCCGCACTCGCCACAAGCTTTTTCAAAAGGTTATTTCCAATAGAATAACCCAAAACCCTCAAACTAAAAAACATAACGGAGTAGGGCAATAAAAAAGAGTGTTTTTTCAAACACTCTTTTTTGATAACTTTGTAATAATCTCGTCCGATTATCTCTTGCTGAACTGCGGAGCTCTTCTTGCCTTTTTGAGACCGTATTTCTTTCTTTCTTTTGCTCTTGGGTCTCTGGTGAGGAAGCCTGCTTTCTTCAAAGCGTCTTTTGTTTCGCCGTCAGCGAGTACCAATGCTCTGGAAATACCATGTCTGATTGCTCCTGCTTGTCCGGTGAAGCCGCCGCCTTGTACGTTTACGATAACGTCGTATTTAGCGGTATTGCCTGTCAATTCAAGCGGTTGACGAACGATCAATTTGAGTGTATCAAGACCGAAGTACTCGTCGATGCTTCTTTTGTTGATAGTAATAACACCGCTACCTTCGGGGATAAGTCTTACTCTTGCGATAGCCTTCTTTCTTCTTCCGGTGCCCCAGAATTGAACTTTTTTCTTGGTTTTCTTCGTAGCCATTTCTTATACACTCCTTGATTAGAATTTTAATTCTTTTGGCTGTTGAGCCTCGTGGTTGTGTTCAGCGCCTGCATAGCAACGCAACTTTGTGAGTTGCTTTCTTCCGAGAGAATTCTTGGGGAGCATACCTTTTACGGCGAGCATAACGGCTCTCTCAGGCTTTTCTGCCATCAACTTTTTGTACTGAACTTCTTTAAGTCCGCCGATGTAGCCGGTGTGGTGGATATGATATTTGTTTTCCAACTTCTTACCGGTCAAACGAACCTTTGCGCAATTTATTACGATAACGTGGTCGCCGCAATCTACGTTGGGCGTATAAGTAGGCTTATTTTTTCCTCTGAGTACGTTGGCAACGTTGCTTGCAAGTCTACCCAATACCAAATCGGTAGCGTCGACTACGTGCCATTGCTCTTTGATGTCCTCAGGTTTTGCCATATATGTCTTATTCACGGATAAAACCCTCCATTTGTGATTTGTAATTTTGTTTGAAGTTTTTGTATCTCCAAGGGGCTAGTTCTTTGATACATTATTCTTGCCTAAATATTTTAGTAAATAAAGGTATAAATGTCAAACACTTTAAGCCGATTTTTATAAATTTTGTTCAAAATCGCCTATTTTTATTATAATAAAGAGACTTAGGCTTAATAGATAAAGTCTTTGGCGACAATCCAAGCGAAATATCCCGCGTACATCACGAGCATTGCAATGCCGCCGCCGCGACGGAGTTTTTTGTCTTTCGTGAGCAGTATGCACAAGAAGAGTACTACCATAGTCGCAATCGCCATAAGATTGTCTATCATAAATCCCGTTACCCAATTCGTGTCGAATGCTATCGGGGCAATGAGCGACGACGTGCCGAGTACGAAGAGAATATTGAAGATATTCGAGCCGACTATATTGCCGATTGCCAAATCCGCTTCGCCTTTCTTTGCGGCGGAGAGCGAAGTCACGAGTTCGGGCAAAGAAGTGCCGAAAGCGACGATTGTCAAGCCGATAAGGCTTTCCGACATACCGAGTCCGCTTGCTATCGTCTTTGCGCCGTTGACTACCGCTTGCGAGCCGAGTACGACCAAGGCGATACCCACCGCAAGTTTGCCGAGCATTTTCGCAATGGCTACGCTTTTTTTGTCGGAAGAGGTTTCTTCTTTTTCGTCGTCTTGAGCCCCGTTTTCTTCAAGCGATGGAATAGCGTTTTTGTCCTTTTTTGATAATATTATCAAATACGAAAAAAAGATTATAAACAAAAGCCACAAAATCAAGCCGTCCACCCAGCTGAGTTTTCCGCCGACTACGCCCATAATCATAAGCGCGGAAGTGATTACGGTCACGAAAGGTATTTCGATATAAAGAGTATTTTTTTGAACGGCAAGCGGAGTAACGACTGCGCACAGACCGAGTATCAAAAGTACGTTCATTATATTCGAGCCTAGGATATTGCCTATTGCAATTCCCGCGCTGTCGTTCACGGAAGAGGTGATACTGATTGCAGCCTCGGGCGCGCTCGTGCCGAATGCGACGATAGTCAGTCCGATTACTATTTGAGGGATACCGAATTTTTTGGCTATCATCGACGCGCCGTCGACAAACCAATCCGCTCCCTTAATCAGCATAACAAATCCCACGATAAGCAATGACGCTTGCGCCGCAATAGACCAAAAGTCCATAACTACCTCCAAAGCCGAGTTTTTCCTTTCATATTTATTATATAGAAAAAATTTTTTTAATCAACAAATTTTAACGTACATTAGTAGTTTTTATGTATAATTAACAATTTTTATGTAGAAATTACAAAATTTGGCAAATTGATTGGGGATAGGCTTAAATTTTAGTTATTAATTATCTTCTACCATTTTACAAATTATTTGGCAAAACGGGTTATCTTTATGCTTTTTTGCAATTTCATACGCTTTTTCTAAATATAAATTGGCGTCTTGCTGACGATTGAGATTAGTATAAAAAATAACAAGTTCGTAATATCCGCTTGCCAAATGCGGCTCGTATTCGGCAGGATTATCATTGGCTAATTTTGAATATATTTCTATAGCCTTAAAATAGAAACTTTCTGCATTTCCGCATTCTTGTATTTCCAAACATTCCGAGAAGTTTTCAGGTATTTCTATTTCGAACATAGACGATTCGGTTGTAACCGGTGTAAAAATTCCTCTATCCGCAAGTTTGAAAGTTAATTCAAGCGCTATCTCATTTTTCAATTCTAATTCATTAATTTTTAGATTTGATAAACATTCTCCAAGATAACTACATGTTTGCGCTAAGTCTAAGTCATATTTTTGGGGATATTCTTTTGACAGTAGGGTATATTCAACAACTGAATCAACGAGAGATTCTTTGGCATTCTCATATTCTTCCAGTTCAATATAAACGCATCCCAACAATAAATTCGTATTGGCTATTGCTGCATTATCTTCTAAAACGTCCAAAGCCTTATTCAAATATTCGACTGATTTATTAAAATTTTCTTTTACTTTAAGCGCGCGTTTATCATCCATATGTCCATTTGATGATTCCATAATATCTAAAGCATTCAAATAATACTTTTTTGCTTTTTGATAAAATTTTTCTGCGCTTTTACTATTATTCTTTTTCATTTTGATTCTCCTTTTGCTTAATTAGTGTTTGATTGTAAGTGTAACCATTCTGCATTTCGTAAATAAAAAATGCGCCCCAATATGGAACGCACTCCAACAGTACATTCCACATTTGTTGCTACACAATTCTCGTCAAAAAGAGCGGGAAGTACCAATTGGCATATTGATACCCTTAATGACGATATTAAACTGTGTAGCATTTTTAATATAGCATAGTTTTGAGTTAAAGGCAATACTTTTGTTAAATGAAAACACAAGAAAAAAGAAATTAAATTTCGAAGAAACTTGCTTAATATCTTTAATAATTATGTTAGTATAATCTCTTACTAAACTATATATATTTTTCTCTTGTGTTTTTAATAAAATATATTTAATTTACTTAGTAATATATAACTTATTTATATTATTTAGGGGACTATTAGGAAATATATTCCAATATAAATGTCAAGTAAATTTCATAAAAACTTGACATTTGTTTTATTTTTTGGCTATAATAGTATCAGGTAATAAAAATGGAAAAGAAAAACAACTTAAAATTTTTAATATATATGATGCCCGAGAATCATATCTTTGAAGCAAACGAATTGTATCTTGAACAATTTAATTGGAATATGAGCGAAGCGGCGTTTTACAAAGCATTGGAACGATTGGTTAAAGAACATACGTTGATCAAACTTTCCAAAGGTCTTTACGCGCGTCCAGAAAAGTCTAAATATGGTATAATTTCTCCTTCCGAGGAAGAAATAGTGGTCAATTATACAAGAAATAACAAAGGAATAGTTATAGGCTATCAATTGTATAACTATTTGAATATATCTACACAGGTATCTAAAAATATAAAGATTTATTGCAACAAAATAAATCAACATACAAAGACTGTTGGGAACATATATATTGAACGTAGAGAAGTTGAGTTTTCGGAAGAAGTATGCCGTGTTGTCGAAATGCTTGAAATTTTAAACAACTTTAACCGTATTGAGGATTTGAATTATAATAGTTTTATTTCACTTTGTGAAAAGTTTTATAATAATTATAATGAAGAAACGACAAAATATGTTTTATCTAAAATGCATTATTCAAAAAGAGCAATAGCGTTTTTACAAAATATACTTAATAACTATGGAGTTGAAAATTCTTTGGGGGAAAACCTATCTGCTTTTTCAACATATAGTTATCCGTCTATGGAGGAAATTTATGCACTTGCACGAAAATAAAAAAGACTTTGATGACCTTGCCAACATCGTGAGCAATAATTTGCATATCACAGAGCAGGCGGTAAAAAGAGATTATTTTATAGTATATTTGCTCGACAAACTTGCGCATAGTGAGTTTGGAAATCAATGCGTATTTAAGGGAGGCACTTCGCTTAGTAAGTGTTATCCAGGTTCTATAGAAAGATTTTCCGAGGATATAGATTTAACTTATTTGGGTATTAAACAACCCGATAATGTTTGCGAAAAAGAAATAAAGAAAATAATTGCTGTTATGACGGTTGGGGCAACTGTGCAGAAGATTCCTGGCGAGGGTAATGCAAGGAATAAAAGTAGAAATGTTTGGTTTGATTTAGAGGCGAATAAAATTAAGTTGGAGATAGGTTGTTCAGTTCAGCCTGAGCCTTATAGTCTCAAAACATTGAAATCATATATACATGAATATCTTGAAGATATAAATAATTTAGAATCAATTGAACAGTTTGGATTAAGAACTGTAACGATAAATACTCTAAACGTAGAGAGAACATTTTTAGATAAAATATTGGCAGTGAAACGCCATGCTATTTGCGGAACGTTAAAACATAAGACTCGGCATATTTATGATGTTGTGAGACTATATCGTTTACCTGAAATACAATCGTTTTTAGCAAACGAGCAGGAGTTAAAACGCATTTTAACACTTACAAAAGATACGGATTCACACTATCTTGGGAAACGCAATTTGTCACAAGACTATAATCCGCGCGGCGCTTATGATTTTGAAATTTGGAAAGATAAATTTGATGGTGAGATAAAAAGCATTTATGAAAACCTGCATAAGGAGTTGCTATATACTAATATTCAGCAAGATTTTTCTTTAGCAATTAAATGCTTTGATGAGATAAATGAAGTTTTTATAAAAATTGGAGAATAATTAACAAGTCCGCCAAGCATTTAGCGCCTGACGGACTTGATTTTTATGGTGAGATTATTTAAAATATCTCTCGTAAAGTCCCTTAAAACCGCAACCGTGTCTCGCCTCGTCCTTAGCCATTTCGTGAACGGTGTCGTGTACGTCGTCGTAGCCGAGTTGTTTTGCGAGTTTAGCAAGTTCGAGTTTACCTGCGCAAGCGCCGTTTTCCGCTTCCATACGCATCTTTACGTTTTTAGCGGTGGAGTCGGTGAGAACGTTGCCGAGAAGTTCAGCGAACTTAGAAGCGTGTTCAGCCTCTTCGAAAGCGTATCTCTTGAACGCTTCAGCCACGTCGGGGTAGCCCTCTCTGTCAGCTTGTCTTGACATAGCGAGGTACATACCTACTTCCGCGCATTCGCCGTTGAAGTTGTCGATAAGTCCTTTGATGACTTCTTTGTCATAGCCCTTTGCCGAGCCGACGATATGTTGGCAAGCCCAAGACATTTCGTCCTTTACTTCCTTAAAAGTCGTTGCGTTGCAGACAGGGCATTTATCGGGAGCGCTGTCGCCTTCGTGTACGTAACCGCACACAGAACATACGTATTTTGCCATAAATTTTACCTCCGTAAGAAGAATTTATTTTATATTTTCGAATAGTGTATCACAATTGGAAAAATTTGTCAATAGAAACATTTTTTCGAGTATAAATAAAAAATCCTTGACAAGACTTGATATGTGTAGTAAGATAAAGAAAACCTAGTAAAATAGTAGGGATTGAAAGATGGCAAAAAAACTTAAATTTAATATAGAGGGAATGACCTGCGTAGTATGCTCGGGCACGTGTCAAAAGGCGATAAGCAAACTTGACGGCGTGAAGACTTGCAACGTCAATTTTGCAAGTGGAGTGGCGTTGGTCGAATATGACGAAGAAAAAGTCGGCGAAAAGGATATTTACGGCGCGGTCGAGAAGGCAGGATATAAAGTCGTTGTCGGAGAAAGACAAGAGAGCAAGGGCGGTATCGCAAGAGTTATCGTTATGCTTGCGCTTGCGCTCGCACTGCTTGCTTTCGCAATGCCTGCAATGATGGGAGTAAAGTATCCTCAAGCGTTTTCGCCCGACGACAATCCTATCGTATTTACTGTAATACAATTAATATTGTGCATACCCGTAATGATTATGGGCGGAGCGTTTTACGTACGCGGTTTCAAGAATTTGTTTAAGGCAAAACCCAATATGGACAGTCTTGTCGCAGTCAGCACGACGACGGCTTTTATATACAGTTTCGTCAATTTTATACTCATTTGCGTAGGCGATGCGCACAAGGTACACAACCTATATTTCGAGAGCGTCGCGGTAATAATCGCGATAATCACGTTGGGCAAGTTTTTGGAGAGCAAGTCGCTCAAAAAGACGGGCGACGCGATACGTCAACTGACGTTGCTTACTCCTGCATACGCCACGGTATTGAGGAACGGCGAATGGGGCAAGATTGACACGAGCGAAGTTAAAGTCGGCGACAAGATGCTTGTCAAAGCGGGCGAAAGTTTTTGTTGCGACGGAGTAATCGTAGAGGGTGAAAGCAATGTAAATGAAAGTATGCTTACGGGCGAGAGTATGCCCGTGGACAAAGGCGTAGGACAAAAGGTATTTGGCGGTACTGTCAACGGCAACGGAATATTGCAATTCGTGGCGGAAGGCGTAGGCGAAGCGACGAAGTTGTCGAAGATAATTAAACTCGTCGAGGACGCGCAAAACTCAAAAGCGCCGATTGCGAGAATTGCCGACAAAGTGTCTGGTATATTCGTGCCGGTAGTTATAGCAATTGCGCTCTTGTCGGGGATAATTTGGTGGGCTACCAACGGCTTGTCGCTTGCGATAAAGATATTCGTCAGCGTACTCGTAATAGCCTGTCCGTGCGCGTTGGGACTCGCTACGCCTACAGCGATAATTACAGGAATAGGCAGAGGCGCAAAGGGCGGAGTGCTATTCAAAAATGCCGAAAGTCTCGAAAGGCTGGGCAGTATAGATACGATAGTTTTCGACAAGACGGGAACGATAACCAAAGGCGCGCCGACGCTTACGGATAAGTATTTGCTCGGCGACGAGGAAGAGATCTTATCGCTTGTCAGAGCAGTCGAAAGCGTAAGCGAACATCCTATTGCAAAGGCTATCACAAGCGAGTTGCCCGACAGGGGTATCAAGGCGGAAGTCAAGGTTCTTTCGGGATACGGTCTAGAAGGAAAGGTCGAGGGCAAGACCGTGCTTTGCGGAAATCGCGCGCTTATGGAAAACAACGGCGTTAACGTCGAGAGCGTAATAGCAAAAGCCGATGAGTTCTCCGACGAAGGCAAGAGTATAATTATAGTCGCAATAGACGGAAAAGCGGTCGGAGTGCTTGCCGTGGCGGATACGCTCAAAGACGACAGTAAAGAGGCGATTGAGGAACTTAAAAAACTCAATTTGAGATTGGTTTTGCTCAGCGGCGACAATCAAAGAGTGGCAAACAGTATTGCAAAAAGCGTGGGTATTGACGAGGTCATCGCCAACGTACTTCCCGAACAAAAGAGCGAGGTCATCGACAGGTTTATGGGCGAGGGACGCAAAGTCGCAATGGTCGGCGACGGCATAAACGACGCGCCCGCGCTTGCCAAAGCCAACGTCGGCATTGCTATGGGAAGCGGAAGCGATATTGCCATTGAGAGCGGTCAGGTCGTCGTGGTCGGCGGACAGATTTCGGGCGTAGCGAGAGCCGTGCGACTTGCAAGGGCGACAATGCGTAATATCAAACAAAATTTGTTCTGGGCGTTTATATACAATATAATCGGAATACCTATCGCGTGCGGAATTTTGTATCCTATCAACGGAAATACTATGAGCCCGATGCTCGGCGGACTTGCAATGAGCCTCTCGTCGGTGTCGGTGGTGACAAACGCATTGCGATTAAATTTCTTCAAATTTGACAAAAATAAAAAAGAAAATAACAACGAGTGTGTGGAAGTGCGTTCGATTGCGGAAAGCAATGCGGTCGAAGAAAAGCCTGTAGACACTCAAAAGGAGACAACAACTATGCAAATTAAAGTAAACGGAATGATGTGTTCGCACTGCGAAGGCAGAGTAAACCAGGCGGTCGGCGCGCTTGAAGGCGTGACTTTCGTCGGCGCAAATCACGACGAAAATATCGTCGATGTAACTTTCGACGAGAATAAAGTTTCTCTTCAACAAATCAAGGACGNAATAACAGAACAAGGTTACGAAGTAGAATAAAAGTATTGACATAAAATTTTCTTTATATTAAAATATTCCTAAGTATAATTACAAAAGGAAACAGTAATGTTTGAGAAAGTAAAGAAGATATTGAGCGAAGAAGAGGTCAAGGAGATATCCCACCTTTCGCCCGAGTGTCAAANACTTAANAANGACAGAGACGAGATTGCNAAGANGATTATCAGCGGCGAAGATAAGAGAATGATGCTTGTCGTCGGACCGTGTTCTGCCGACAATCAAGACGCCGTATGCGATTACGTATCTCGNTTGGCAAAGGTTGCCGAAGAGGTCAAGGACAAGATTTTTATCGTACCGAGAATTTATACCAACAAACCGCGNACGAGNGGCGANGGCTACAANGGCATTCTTCACAATCCCGATCCGCACAAGAACGTAACGGATATTTTGGCGGGTATTATCGCAATNAGAGATATGCATATNAANGCTATCAGCGAAAGCGGACTTAGCGCTGCCGACGAGATGCTTTATCCGGACAATTATCACTANCTTGACGACTTNTTGACTTACGTCGCGGTCGGCGCNAGATCGTCNGAAAATCAACAGCACAGACTTGTCGCNAGCGGCGTTGACGTACCNGTCGGNATAAAGAACCCTATGAACGGCAGTATGAGCGTGACGCTCAATTCCATTTATGCGGCGCAAATTCCCAATGAATTNAAGTATTTGGATTATCAGGTAAAGACCAAGGGCAATCCTTACGCGCACGCAATTTTGAGGGGNAGCGTTGACGTATACGGCAACAATCATCAGAATTANCACTACGAAGATATTGTCAAGTTCAGCGAGATGTATAAAAAACANGGCTTGGCAAATCCTGCGATTATTATTGATACCAACCATTCCAATTCTGGTAAGAACTATATCGAGCAAATAAGAATTGCGCACGAGATTATCAACAATATGCATTACAACGACGAAATTAGAAATATCGTCAAAGGTATGTTGATTGAGTCGTATATCGAGGACGGCAATCAAAGCATTACCGATTGCGTATACGGCAAATCCGTCACCGATTCGTGCCTCGGTTGGGACAAAACGCAAAAATTGATTTACGATATTGCCGATAGGCTTTGACGNAGNAANNAAAAAGGCTGCAATTTGATTACAGTCTTTTTCGCTATATAAATACTGATAAAATATATATGACCTAAAAGTAGCAAAGCNNGAGGTCGTNNCATACTATNTAATATTNTTTGATGAATTAGGAGGATTTATGATTATAATTGANAAGGCTACAACTTATATTTCACCCGAGGCNGTCATTGCCGAAGACGCGGTGATNTATCCCAACAATCATATTATTGGAAAATGCGTGATAGGAAGCGGTTGCAAGATTATGCCCAACTGCATTATTACAGATAGCGAGATAGGAGCAAACACGACGGTTACGGCGAGCGTAATGCAAGAGGCAAAGGTCGGCGAAAACACGACGGTCGGACCNTACGCTTATATGCGTCCGGGCGCAAANGTNGGCAATCATTGCCGTATNGGNGANTTNGTTGAAATCAAAGACGCTACGNTNGGCGACTATACCAAGGCTTCTCANCTTGCGTATATGGGCAACGTCACGATAGGNGAAAATTGCAATATNGGTTGCGGAGTTATATTNGTCAACTACGACGGCAAGACGAANCATTGGAGCACNGTNGANGACAANTGCTTTATCGGTTCNAATTCAAATATAATCGCGCCTGTAACTTTGAANAAAGGAAGTTATATTGCCGCAGGCACGACGATAACCGAAGAGACACCTACCGATAGTTTCGTTATCNGCAGACCGANACAGATAGTAAAAGAATCNAGGGGCGCNGGCAGATATGGCAAACATTAAATTCGGCACNGACGGAATGAGAGGAATTGCGTACGAGCAACTTACTCTTGACGTCGCGCACAAGGTGGGCAACGCTTTGGGCAGAATAGTTGAGGGTTGCCGCATCGCGATAGGAAGAGACACGAGAGTGTCGGGCGAGGATCTTTCAAAAGCGTTGACCGACGGCTTGGTTGCCGCAGGCGGCAGCGCTTTGGATTGCAAACTTATGCCTACGGCNGGCGTGTCGTATATTACCAAGAAGTACGGTTGCGACTTCGGCGTAGTAATCAGCGCGTCGCACAATCCGCCCGAATANAACGGAATTAAGGTCTTTGATTCGCAGGGCTTTAAGGCAAGCGAAAGTATAGAGAAAAAAATTCAAGAACTGATTGAAGAAGATTCTATCCAAAAAACGGCAGTCGGAGAAGTCAAGGACTTTGAGGAAAGTCAGGACGAGTACGCGCAGTTCCTTATCGACAAGGGCGCGGATTTGTCGGGTATGAAAATCTTGCTCGACTGTTCCAACGGCGCAAGCGTGAAAATCGCGCCGAAGGTATTCAAGGCTTTGGGAGCGGACGTGACCGCTTTGTATACGAGCGAGGACGGCAATCTCATCAACGCGGACTGCGGAGCGGTCAACGCTCATNTGCTTGCAGANAAGGCAAANGACTTTGACGTGACTTTTGCNTTTGACGGCGACAGCGACAGACTTATCGCTCTCGATAGCGACGGNGAAATCGTNGACGGCGACAAGAATTTGCTCATNATCGGCAAATACTTGAAAGANAGAGGCNAGTTGTCGGCNAATATCGTAGTAGGCACGTCAATGACCAATCTCGGTATCGAAAAGGCGATTGNNGACTTGGGAGCGGACTTTGTCAGAGTGGACGTNGGCGATAAGTACGTNATGAGAAAACTNGTCGAAGAGGGCGGAGTGCTCGGCGGAGAGGGCTCGGGACATACGATTATGTTGAACGAGAGCGCGACGGGTGACGGCGTTCAGACGGCGGTAATTCTCGCAAAGATTATCAAAGAGAGCGGAAAGACCTTGTCGGAACTTGCAAAGGTCGAAATCTATCCGCAAATTATTCATTCCGTTACGGTGAAGAGCAAAGAAAAAGTGCTTGCCGATAAGGAAGTCAACGAGGCTTTGCAAGAGTGGAAAACACGTCTTGACGGCATAGGCAGAATTATTCTCAGACCATCGGGCACGGAGCAAAAAATCAGAGTAATGGTCGAAAGTACGAGCAACGAGACAAATGAAGAATGCGTTAATTATTTAACGAATTTAATAGCAAAAGTAGAATAATAACGGCTAAAATCAAAAAAATACAAAAAATTTAAGGCGATTTTAAGGGAAATTTTCAATTTCATCTTGAAATCGCTTTTATTATATAATAGAATTATAACACATATATAAGTTTATATAAACTTAAATATTTATGAGGAGGGGAAACTATGAGAAAGAATAAAGCGATATTATTTATTAGCATTATTCTCGTTATCGCCATGGTTGCAGTATTTGCAGTAGGTTGCAAGCCGCAAGACAACGGCGGTACAACCGCAGATACCAATGCAGGCGAAACCGTAGTTCTAAGTAGTGTAGACAGAGGCGTAAACTTCGTTGTTATCGCAGACGGCGACGTGGAAGACGTGGAAAGCAAAATCACTGTCATCAATATGACTTCGAACGAGGTTATAGACAGTCCGGTCGTAGAAAGTAACGGAAAATTTAGAGTTTATCCGCCGGTCGGTTATTACGAACTCGGTAAAACTTACAAAATTTCACTTAACGACAAGGCTTTGAGATTTGAAGACTACGACAGCAACGTTAAGCACATTATGTTCGTCGTCGACAAGGACGTATTGTCCAAAATCACTATGAAGAACGGACTTTTGGTGTTCGACGCGCAAAGCATTTCCAATAAGGAAGAGAAACTCTTTGTCGACAATTCCGGCGAACAACAAATCGGCGGTACGATGCAAATTCAGACCAACGGCGTCAATATCAAGGCGGGAGATATCATTCTCGTCAACGATGAAAAGACGAAGTTGCAAGAAGCGTACAAAGTCGACAACAATTTCAATCTTGAGAACAACACTGCATCCGTAATCAATTATTCCAAACCGCAAATGAACGAAGTGTTCAGCGAATTTGAAGTAAGCGCAACGCAAATGCTCGATCAAGACAGCGACATCGATTTTACATACGATGGCACGATAAAAGGATTGGAAAACAGCGATCTTGCTACGGCTGCGCTTCAAATATTCGGTTCTAAGCCTGAATTTGGCTTCGACATTAAGAAAGTCAACGCTGAGGACGGAAGAATCAACATCAATGCAGTCGTTTCGATGACTATTCCCAACGTTGTGAAAATCGAAGGCGCAAGCGGCGCGGATCTCACAATCAAATTCGATTGCACGATTAGCGTTGACGCAAACGTAAACGT
Organism: Clostridiales bacterium; assembly: GCA_014799645.1. Lineage (GTDB taxonomy): Bacteria > Bacillota > Clostridia > Christensenellales > UBA3700 > RACS-045. Next base: position 30,264 of record JAAVHQ010000010.1, read on the forward strand.
AAACATGGACGGCGAAGAAGTTGATTGCGGAGTAATCGCTTACGTATACAACAACGTAGAGACGACCGTTGCAATCAGCACAGGTTACAGTGTTGACAAGGTGACCAACCTCACCGATATGATTGAGAAGTTGAATCAACTCGAAGAAGCGGAGACGGGCGTTTCCGTTCCTATGTTCACTTGGGTACTTCCTATCGCAAACGGAGCTGTTTCGGTTAGATATCAATGCGATTTGCATTTCGCATTCTCATTCTCGGGCGCAATCGGCGTAACGATAAATACCGATTTCAACTACGTGTTGGGCGCAACCTACACGAAAGTAGACGGAGTACAGACTTTCTCCGATATACTTCCCGATTCGGGATTCAAGAGCATTAAACTCACTATCGACGGTAATGCGAAGATGAAACTCGGTCTTGCCAACACATTGGCTCTCGACGTTCTCGCAGGCGTATTGAGNCTCGGCATCAAAGCGGAAGTGGGCAACTTCAACNGNGTATACGGTCATGCGGAAACGACNAACTTGCTCATTCAAAATCCNACGATTATGGGAGCAATNTACTTTGAGGGCGGNTTCTATTACGACATTGATTTGCTCGTAGCTATCTCAATCGGCTCTATTGCAAACATCAACAAGAGCGTAGACATCGCGCAAGGCGAAATAGTGCTTTACAGCGCAGGACAAAAAGAACTTATCACTTCTATCGACAGCAAAGATATCGTATTGACGGCAGAGAACACTCTCATTCCTGAATTCGTAGCCAACGCTTACGACTTGAAGACAGGCGCTGAATATACGACTATGATAAGCTTTGTAGAAGGCGTATCAGAAGATTCTAACTTAGTTGTTGAAGACGGTATGCTCAAGGTTCTTGATCCTAACAACGCTGTGGATACTAACGTTACGTTCCAATATAAAGACACGTTTGGCAACGTCATCAACGTGACAGCCAACGTTACGTTTGACGGCATAGTAGTATTTGATAAGGCAGTTTACGCTTACGACAAGAGCGGCGTAGACAGAAAGAACGACGTTGAAATCAAACTTTCGGGTAGCGATATCGACGGAAGCGAAGAAGTAATCGTAGAAGGCGGTTCTTACGACAAGGATAGCGCGACGGTTACACTTTCGTACAAGACTGTTGCCGCTATGGCAAACGGCGTAAATACCGTTGAAGTAAACGTAAACGGCAACGTATACAACGCATACGTAGAAGTAAGCGGAGTTCTCGACGTACTCGGCTTCAAGGTTGACGGAGTATACGAAATATTTGCAGCAGAGCAAATCGCCGCTATGTCCGCTAAGGCAGACAACTTCGCTGGCAAGACCCTCAAATTGGTGAGCGACATCGATATGAACGGCGCGGTTATTGCTCCGATTAAGGAATTCGCAGGCGGTCTTGACGGCAACGGAAAGACGATTTCGAATTACACTATTGAAGGCATAGTTGACAACTCAGTTGCATTTATAGCAAAGAACCTCGGTGTAGTAAAAGACTTGACGCTTGCAGGCAACGTAAACGCGCAAATCGCCGCTAAGACCGGCAATGATTATTTGGTAGCAGGCGCAGTAGCAGTGAACAACGGCGAAGTCAACAACGTGACCGTAAGCGGTAGCGTAGAGATGACTTCAACAAGCCTCAATGCATTCGTAACCATCAAGGTTATGAGCGTAGTTGCAAGCGGAAATAGCGCAAACGCTTCTTCGTCCAACGCAAACGTAGTAGCAGTATCGAAATTCGATATTGCGAACGTAACAATCTACTATGACGGTAGCACTGAAAACAACGCTCATAGTTGTAAGAATGCGGCTGTTGCAAGCGGCGCTTTGGTAAAATTCGTAGAAGTTAAATAATAACTAATCGAAGGATTATAAGACGGGAGTTCGGAGACGAACTCTCGTTTTTTTAATTTTTGTTGTTGACTTAATTATATAATTTATATTAAAATATATATAAAGTATAAAGTGGCGAGGAAAATATGAAGAAAGTATTTATTGCTTTAATTTTAGTTACGGTAATGGTTTGCGCGTTCGCTCTTACGGCATGCGGAGAAACGGGAGTAGATAATATCAATATTGAGTACGACGCGAGTACGGTATACGGAGTGTATTGGTATAGTAGCGACGGCGAGTATGTGAGAAGTTCAGGCAATATGTCCGCCGATTTATTCGACGCGTCAAAGCCGACTTTCGTATTTGCTCACGGATGGGAGCCTGACGCTGACAATTCTTCCAACGGACTTGTTGAAGATTTGGTTACTCACCCCGATACGATTAAACAAACGGGGCTCAATCTTGACTATAATTATGCTGAGGAACTCAAAGATATGGGCTACAACGTCGCTCTTCTCGGTTGGTTCTCTTACGCAAAGAATTTGGGAGATTTGTTTAGATATATTTGGGTAGATTTTGACGGCGGTCACGCGCTTTCTGTAAGGTTTGCGCAAGAACTTGCGTCCGTGCTTGGCAACGATTACTCGCAAGACGTAAAGATAGTCGGACACAGTTATGGAAGCCAGTTGGCGCTCGCTACGACCTATCAACTTACCAAGTTCAAAGAAAACGGTCTTATTTCAAATCAGCATATCATTCCTACGCGTATGACTTTGGCTGACCCATACATCGGTATGCCTAAATTGATAAATAGTTGGAATAATATCGCTAAGTCTAAGATTTCTTATACAAACGAAAAAATCAACAAACGCACGCCCAACGTATTGTTTGCCGACCAAATGGATTATATCGTATCGACAAACGATATTGCGGTAGATATTTACTGCGGAATGAGCGTTGCGTCGACGGGTTATTATACTTACGACGGTAGCGATGCGAACTTTGAAAAATTATCCAAGAATTGCGCGTTTGTAAAGAGCGCAGGTTTGATGGAGAAGTATGGCGATACGAATATTCACAACGTCACAAGGGATTGGGTGCTTATGTCAATAGTCGACGAAGTGTTGTTATATGAGAAAGGCAGTGATACGCTTGCTCCGTCGGGAGCGGCAAGCGACGAGCAAATCAAGAGTATGCGCGGAAAGTGCTACAACCAAAATTACAAAGGACTTTCTCTTCCGCTAGATTCTATGACGCTTGTCGATAGGACGTCGGAGAAGTATTAGTATAATATAGACAAATTTATATACGAAAACGACCTTGTAAGCATTTGTCTTCAAGGTCGTTTTTCGCATAATAGGCTCAAGAGTTTAATATATATTCGCATAAATGTATAAATATAAACAATTTATGTATAAATATACACAAAATATTCAAATAATATGTAATATCGCAAGTTTTTTAACAAAATTTATGAATAAATATGTAAAAACGCTTGATTTTGTTTTGCAAGTAGTATATTATATGTATGTAAAAAGTTTTATCATAAGGAGATAAAAAAATGAGTGAAATTAAGAAAGTAGTTTTGGCATATTCGGGCGGACTTGATACGTCGATTATTATTCCGTGGTTGAAAGAGAATTACGACAACTGCGAAGTCATCGCGGTAAGCGGCGACGTAGGTCAAGGTACGGAACTTGACGGACTTGAAGAAAAGGCTATCAAGACGGGCGCAAGCAAGTTGTATATCGAGGACTTGACTGACGAGTTTGTAGACGATTACGTTTTCCCGACCGTTAAGGCTGGCGCAATTTACGAGAATAGATATATGCTCGGCACGTCCTTTGCAAGACCTATTATCGCAAAGAGAATAGTGAAAATCGCTCTCAAAGAAGGCGCGGACGCTATTTGTCACGGATGTACGGGTAAGGGCAACGACCAAGTTAGATTTGAACTTGCTATCAAGGCGTTCGCTCCTAATATGAAGATTATCGCTCCTTGGCGTATTTGGGACATCAAATCCCGTGATGAGGAGATAGATTACGCAGAGGCTCACAATATTCCTCTCAAAATCAACAGAGAGACCAATTACAGCAAGGATAAGAATATTTGGCACTTGTCTCACGAAGGTTTGGATTTGGAGAATCCTGCCAACGAGCCTATGTACGACAAGATTTTGGAAATGGGCGTTACTCCTGAGAAAGCGCCGGACAAGGCTACCTACGTTACTTTGTCTTTTGAAAAGGGCGTTCCCGTCGCAGTTGACGGCAAGAAGATGAAGGGCAGCGATATCGTAAGAAAACTCAACGAACTTGGCGGAGCAAACGGTATCGGACTTGCAGACATTGTCGAGAACAGACTTGTCGGAATGAAGAGCCGCGGCGTATACGAGACCCCCGGCGGTGCGATTCTCTATCACGCTCACGAAGTTTTGGAGACGATTTGTCTTGACAAAGAGACCGCGCATTACAAACAGCAAGTAGCTATCAAGTTTGCGGATTTGGTATACAACGGACAGTGGTTCACGCCTCTTCGCGAAGCGCTCAGCGCATTTGTTGACAGCACGCAAGAGACCGTTACCGGCGAAGTAAAACTCAAACTCTACAAGGGCAATATCACCAACGCAGGCGTTACGAGTCCGTATTCGCTCTACGATGAGGATATCGCTACGTTTGCAGAGGACGACGTATACAATCAAATGGATTCGCAAGGCTTTATCAACCTCTTCGGTTTGCCTATCAAAGTAAAAGCGATGATGGAAGCAAAGCGTAAAAAATAAGAAGTTGACAGAGAAAATCAAATAAAATACGGCTTAAAGATAGTTTTCGCAAGACGACTATCTTTATAGCTAAAAAAAGGAAACGCGTTATTATGGCAAAGATGTGGCAAGGCAGGTTCAGAAAGGAACTAGATGAAAAAGTCAACGACTTCAACTCGTCAATATCCTTTGATTCGAGAATGTATAAAAACGATATTGAAGGCAGTATCGTTCACGTCAATATGCTCGGAAAGCAAGGGATAATCGACGAAAAGGAAAGTAAAGTCATTGCCAAGGAACTTGCTAATATTTACGACGATCTTTTGAGCGGAAAGTTGGAGATAGATCCGAGCGCGGAAGATATCCACATGTTTGTCGAACAGGTACTTACTCAAAGGCTTGGCGATTTGGGAAAGAAGTTGCATACCGCAAGAAGCCGTAACGACCAAGTTGCGCTCGATTTGAGAATGTATTTGCGTACGCAAATCGACGAAATTATCGGATTGATAAAGAGGCTCATTGCAGTGCTCGTCAAAAAAGCCGAGGAAAACCTCACGACGGTTATGCCTGGCTACACGCATTTGCAAAGGGCGCAACCGATAACGTTTGCGCATCATCTTATGGCTTACGTCGAGATGTTCAAAAGGGATATGGTGAGAATGTTCAACTGCTTTGACCTTATGAACGAGTGTCCGCTCGGCAGCGGCGCGTTGGCTACTACGACGTACCCGATAGACAGAGAGTATACCGCGGAATATCTAGGTTTTAACAACGCTATGCTCAACTCTCTCGACGGCGTAAGCGACAGAGATTATTGTATGGAACTTGCAAACGCTATCGCGATTTGTATGGTTCACATGTCAAGACTTTCCGAAGAGGTCGTGCTGTGGTGCAGTTGGGAATTTAAATTCATTGAACTTGACGACGCTTACTCGACAGGTTCGAGCATAATGCCTCAAAAGAAGAATCCCGATATTTGCGAACTCATAAGGGGCAAGACGGGCAGGACGATAGGCAACTTGACTACGTTGCTTTCGATGATGAAAGGACTTCCGCTTGCTTACAACAAAGATATGCAAGAGGACAAAGAGGCGATTTTCGACAGCGTTGACACAATCAAACTTTGTCTTTCGACGCTTGCGCCGATGCTCGATACGATGAAAGTATACAAAGAGAATATGGCGAACGCAGGCAAGAAAGGCTTTATCAACGCTACCGACTGCGCGGACTATTTGGTCAAGAAAGGTTTGCCTTTCCGCGACGCGTACAAAATCACAGGTTCGCTCGTCGCTATCTGTATAGACAGAGGCGAAACGCTTGACACTTTGCCGATAGAAGAGTATAAGAAATTGAGCGATAAGTTCGAGAAAGACATATACGATGCTATATCGCTTGAAAAATGCGTCAACGAGCGAAACGCAATCGGCGGACCTGCTCCGCAAGCGGTCGCTAAGCATATAGAGAAAATCAAGAATACCGTATTGAAGGAAGAAGACAATGAAGATTAAAGTTGGTATTATAGGCGCGACTGGATATGCAGGAGTGGAACTCGTAAGGCTTTTGCTTGCGCATCCGAATGCAGAACTCAAAGCGGTGTCGTCGGTGAGTTACGAGGGAAAGAAAATCAGCGAAGTATATCCCAACCTCAAAGACGTATGCGATATGCAACTTCAAAATGAAGATATAATCGATCTTTGCGACGTCGTGTTTACGTCGCTGCCGCACGGACTTAGCGAGAAATTCGCAAAGAAGTGTTTGGATAAGGGCGTAAAGATGATAGACCTTGGCGCGGACTTCCGTCTTGACAGCGCAGAGGAATATACGAAGTGGTACGGCAAGACCTACGAGGAACTTGCGTTGCACGAAAAGTCGCTTTATTGCATACCCGAACTTCACAGGGATTTGTATAAAGGACAGCCAATCATAGGCAACCCGGGATGTTATCCGACGAGCATTGCGTTGGGACTTGCGCCGTCGATTAAGAGCGGACTTGTCGTAGACAATACTATCGTAATAGATTCCAAGTCGGGCGTAACGGGCGCGGGAAGAGGACTTGCGGACAACACGCATTATCCCAACTGCAACGAGGCTTTTTCGCCATATAAGGTGGCAAGTCACAGACATACTCCCGAGATAGAACAGACGTTGTCAAAACTCGGCTCTAAGAAAGTCAACGTGACGTTCGTCCCTCATTTGTTGCCCGTCAACAGAGGTATCGTATCGACGATATACTTCACGGCGACGAAGAAGATTGACGCGAAGACTTTGCACGGTATATACAAAGAATTTTACAAGAACGAAAAGTTTGTCAGAGTGCTTGAATTGGGCGACGTGGCGAATTTGAGAAACGTCAAGTATTCCAACTACTGCGATATTTCTCTTCATTACGACGAACATACCAACAGAGTAATAGTCGTGTCGACTATTGACAATATGGTCAAGGGNGCGGCAGGACAGGCNATACAAAATATGAATATAATTTTTGGACTAAAAGAAGATAGCGGATTGGATTACATTCCGCCAGCCTTCTAAGAATGAGGTGAATATGAGAAAACTTTCTTACGGCGTATGCGCGCCAAAAGGCTTTAAGGCAAACGGCGTACATTGCGGTATCAGGAAAAACAAGGAAAAACCCGATTTGGCGTTGATAGTCAGCGAGGTAGATTGCTCTACCGCTTGCGTATATACGCAAAATAAAGTCAAAGGCGCGCCNATTCTCGTTACTCAAAAGAACGTAGCGGACGGCAAAGCGAGAGCGATTATCTGCAACAGCGGAAACGCAAATACTTGCAACGCCGACGGCGAAGAAAAGGCATTGAGAATGTGTGAACTCGTCGAAGAATACACGGGCATAAAGGCAAGCGACGTCGTNGTCGCTTCAACGGGCGTAATCGGTCAGACGCTTGACGTAAGACCTATNGAAAANGGTATGCGCTCTCTCGTCGACGGATTGAGCAACAGACTCAGCCGTAAAGCGGCGCACGCTATTATGACGACNGATACGCAGTTGAAAGAAAAGGCGTACGCTTTCAAGATNGGCGACAAGATTTGCCGTATTGGCGGTATCGCAAAGGGTAGCGGTATGATTCATCCGAATATGGCTACTATGCTTTGCTTTATCACGACNGACGTAAATATCACTCCCGAGATGCTNTCTTTGGCGCTCAAAAAAGCAGTGGTAACCACCTTTAATATGGTCAGCGTTGACGGCGACACTTCCACCAACGATATGGTTACCGTAATGGCTTCGGGACTTGCGGGCAACGANNTNATAAGCGAGAAAGGAGCGGCNTTCAACAAAGTCGTTGCGGCTCTCAANAGGCTGATGACGGAAATGTCCAAGGCGATTGCAAANGACGGCGAAGGCGCGACGAAACTCATCGAATGTCGNGTGTACGGAGCGAAGGGCAAAGTTATGGCAAGGAANATGGCTAAGAACGTAGTATCTTCGTCGCTCGTCAAAGCCGCGCTTTTCGCNGCGGANGCCAACTGGGGAAGAATACTTTGCGCGATAGGCTATACGGACGGCAATTTCGACGCAAGCAAAATCGACGTCGACATCAAGTCNAAAGTAGGCGCTATACCCGTATGCAGACAGGGCGCAGGCGTNGAGATAGACGAGACCGCCGCTCATTTGATTTTGGGCGAGGACGAAATACAGATTATAGTAAATTGCAANCAAGGCGCGTCTAANGCTGTCGCTTGGGGTTGCGANTTGACGTACGAATACGTGAGAATAAACGCGGATTACCGCACCTGACGGAGTGATTATGATAAATGATTTGGAATNGGCAAAGCAAGCCGAAATTCTTGTCAGCGCATTGCCTTATATACAAAAATACAATGACAAGATTATAGTAGTAAAATATGGCGGAAACGCAATGCTCAATGAAGAGTTGAAGACGGCGGTTATGAACGATATNGCCCTTCTTACTCTCGTCGGAGTAAAGGTCGTGTTGGTNCACGGCGGCGGNCCNGAAATCAANGATATGCTCAAACGNGTCGGCAAGGAAAGCAANTTTATCAACGGNCTNAGATATACCGACGACGAGACGGCGGAAATCGTGCAAATGGTACTCGCCGGNAAAGTCAANAAAGACCTCGTCAAATTGCTNTCCAGCGTAGGCGGAAAAGCGGTCGGCTTTTGCGGTATCGACGGCAATATAATCACCGCCAAGAAGAAAGAGGGCGAAGTNGATTTGGGCAACGTGGGCGANATTGTNGACGTTGACGTAGACCCGATACTCGTNACGTTGGAGAACGACTANATTCCGGTAATCGCNACCGTAGCAAGCGGAGANGACGGCAAGATTTACAACATCAACGCAGACACNGCGGCTGCGGCNATCGCGTCGGCTTTGCACGCTGAAAACCTCGTGCTNATGACGGACATAAGAGGANTGCTTATGAACAAGGACGACGAAAGCACTCTTATCAGCGAAATCAAGGTCAGCGACGTGCCAAAACTTATNAAGAAAGGCGTAATCAGCGGAGGNATGATTCCNAAGATNGATTGCGTNGTCGAAGCGGTGCGCAGAGGCGTAAGTCAAGCGGTAATAATAGACGGCAGAATTAANCATTCCATCATTATGGATATGTTGACGGATAAGGGTATCGGTACTCTTATCAAGTGAGGAGCATTATGACAAAGAGCATAAAGGATATAGATAAAAAATACGTTATGAATTCNTACAACCGCTACGACCTCGAAATCGTAGAGGGTATGGGCGTGAATTGCTANGACGTCGANGGCAAGGANTATATCGACTTGTCGGCAGGTATCGGCGTAAACAGCCTTGGCTTTTGCGAAATGGGCTGGGTAGCGAGCGTTACGCAACAGGTATGCAAACTCAACCATACGAGCAATCTTTTCTATTCTCAGCCTTGCGCTTTGCTCGCAAAGTCGCTTTGCGAGAAGACGGGTTGCGATAAAGTTTTCTTCGCCAACTCGGGCGCGGAAGCCAACGAGGGCGCAATCAAACTCGCGAGAAAGTATTCTTTCGACAAGTACGGCAAGGGAAGAGACAAGATAGTCACGCTTGTCAATTCTTTCCACGGCAGGACGGTTGCCACTCTTTCGGCTACGGGACAGGACGTTTTCCACAACTATTTCTTCCCGTTCAACGAAGGTTTTGAGTACGCTACGGCGAACGACTTTGCGAGCGTGGAAAAACTCGTCGACGAAAGCGTATGCGCCGTGATGATGGAACTTGTTCAAGGCGAAGGCGGAGTTATCGCGCTAGACAAAGATTTTGTGGCGAAAGTCGCTAAGTTGTGTAATAAGAAAGACGTATTGCTAATTATCGACGAAGTTCAGACAGGCGTGGGCAGAACGGGTAAATTCCTCGCAAGCGAGCATTTCGGAATCAAGCCCGATATCACAACTCTTGCGAAAGGACTTGGCGGAGGACTTCCTATCGGCGCGGTTTTGGCTAATGAGAAGTGCAGCGCTACGCTCGGATTTTCAATGCACGGCTCGACCTTCGGCGGTAATCCTATCGTATGCGCGGGAGCAAATTACGTGCTTGCGAGATTGGACGACGACTTTTTGTTTTCGGTAGAGCAGAAAGGGGAATACTTCAAAGAGAAATTGCAAGAAATCGACGAGATTGAAAGCGTATCCGGTCTCGGTCTTATGATGGGATTGAAACTCAAGACGAAGACCTCTTTCGACGTAGTCAAAGAGGGTATCAAGAGAGGAATAATAATGCTTACGGCAAAGGATAAAGTAAGGCTACTTCCGCCTCTCGTGATTACTTACGACGAGATAGACAAAGCTGTCGCAATAATAAAATCAATACTTGAAAAATAAGAGGAAATATGAAACATTTACTTAAATTACTTGATCTTAGCGAAAGTGAGATTTTGGACATTCTCAACCTCGCCGATCAACTTAAATATGAAAAGAAACATAATATAGAACACCACTTGCTCAAAGGCAAGAGCCTCGGTATGATTTTCCAAAAATCGTCCACCCGTACCCGTGTGTCTTTTGAGACGGGTATGTATCAACTCGGCGGTCAGGCGTTGTTCCTAAGCCCAAGAGATTTGCAAATAGGAAGAGGCGAGCCTATCGACGATACGGCAAAAGTGCTGTCAAGATATCTCGACGGTATTATGATAAGGACGTTTGCTCAACAAGAAGTCGAAGACCTTGCAAAGTACGGTTCTATACCTATCATCAACGGCTTGACCGACTTTGCGCATCCTTGTCAAGTGCTTGCCGATTTGATGACCATAAGAGAATATAAAGGCGAGTTCGACAATCTCAAACTTACTTTCGTGGGCGACGGCAACAATATGGCAAATTCCTTGATTGTCGGCTGTCTGAAAGTGGGTATGAAAGTGGCGATTGCTTGCCCTAAAACTCATCAACCCGACAAGTCGGTTTTGGAATTTGCAAAGGCTTACGGCGACAAATTCTTTATGAGCGACAACGTGCTTGAGGCGTGTAAGAACGCCGACGTAATCTATACCGACGTATGGGCTTCGATGGGTCAGGAAGGCGAGGCGGAAGAGCGCAAGAAAGCTTTCGAGGGCTATCAAGTCAACGCAAAGGCTTTGAGCGTCGCAAATAAGGACGCTATGGTGCTTCACTGCTTGCCGGCGCATAGAGGCGAGGAGATTACCGCCGAGGTAATGGACGCTCATCAAGAGATTTTCGACGAGGCTGAAAACCGTCTGCACGCGCAAAAAGCCGTACTCGTCAAATTGATGGCGGACTAATGTTTTTACTTAAAGAAAAAGCCTATAAAAGTTACTCTCTTTACAGAATGCAAGAGGGTGACTTTTTGTATGTGAAAAGTTTTCTCGATAGGCAGAGAAATATGCTGGATAGGATAGAATTTTTCTATCCCTATAAGGATGAGGAACTCAAATCGGTTTTGATGGACGGCGTGTTTTGGGGACTATTCGACGGGCATAAATTGATTGCCACTTTCGCGATAGACCTCGACGAAGAGTACGCGATTCAAATCGCTCAAATTATCAATACTTGTCAAAAAAGCGACGTAGTAGACAGAGCGTACGAGAGTTCGGGACTTATGGTGGATATGGACTATCGCGGACAGGGAATAGCAAGTTTCCTTATGGATACGGCTGTTGAAGAAGCCAAAAAACGCAAGTTGAATATCTGCGGAGTAGTGCATACTCTCAACGCGGCGAGTATGTCCACTTTCTTCTCTCGCTCTTTTGCGCTTAGGGGCATATGGCACATGTGCGAGGGGTACGATTTCGTCTATTTGCTCAAACGGTATGATGAAGAAAATGATAGTCAAGAGTTAATCAAAAGAACGCTATTGCAAAACATTGATAAATGTGATATAATTGAAAAAGCAGAGTATTCGGCAATGGACGATTGTCAGCGTCACAGCGAATTGTTGGCGAGCGGATATTACGGAATTTTCTGCAAAAACGACCGTATTTGCTTTATACGGAACAATAAAGGAGAAAGATATGAATAAGAATCAATTGGTAAGCGCAATCGCTACGAAGGCGGATTGCTCTAAGGAAGTCGCAAACGCTTGTTGCGACGCAATGGTGGAAACCATAATGGAAGCGCTCAAAGAGGGCGACAAAGTAGCCCTAGCAGGATTTGGTACTTTCGAGGTTAAAGTACGCGCCGCTCGCACGGGAATTAATCCCGCAACGAGAGAGCAAATTGAAATTCCCGAGTCGAAAGTCATGAATTTCAAGCCTGCAAAAAATATAAAAGAAATGCTTTAATAATCGAAGTTAAAAGGAACGTATGCCACATAACGTGGCATACTTTTTTAGTAGAGGAAAATATGGACAAAATAGACAGAAAAAAGAAGGCTTACGAGTTGTTCAAGAGCGGATATAATTGCGCTCAGTCAGTCGTCGTAGCATTCGAGGACGTGTTGAAACTCGACAGAGAAACGCTGTTGAACGTAGCAATCGGTTTCGGCGGAGGGTTCGGCAGGACGAGAAATCTTTGCGGAGCGGTCAGCGCATTCGCGATAGTGCTCGGATTGTATTTACCTCACAGCGATGACCCAATGGAGAGCAAAGCGCAAATCTACAAGCATATTCAGCAGTTGAGCGAAGAGTTTAAGGCGCGCAACGGAAGCGACAACTGCGCCGTACTTCTTCAAAACGTCAAGAATCTTACCACAGGCTATCAACCGCAAGTGCGCGACGAAGAATACTACAAAGTTCGTCCTTGCGTAAAATTCGTGCTTGACAGCGTGGAAATACTCGAAAAGCATTTGGGACTGGACAAATAAATTACGTCTTTTTTCGCATACTATCGGTATGCTATGGGCGATTAAAAAGGCTTTGCGATTTGCGGGCAACTTCTATTGGAAAATATTCGGCGGTTTTTTCCTATCCTTGCTTTGGTATGCGGTGGGAATAATCTTGCTGTTTTCCGTGATAGGATTTCCAATCTCGATAGAGTGTTTTAGAATAGGATGGTTGAATTACAAGCCCTTCGGCAAGAGGGTGGCGCTTGTGTTTGACCGTCCTATTTTGTCTTTGATATGGCTCTTCACTTTCGGGTGGGCGATAGGTATTGTCAGTATCGTCAACGCGTTGATTTCATCTTTGACTATCGTCGGTTTGCCGTTGGTAGGTCAGTGGGCAAAGGTATGCCGACTTGCGTTTTTCCCTTTTTGCAGCGTTTGGAAATAGTTAAGTAAAAAAATTTTATGAATATTGATTTGACGGCGTTATAATGTTATAATATAATATATTACAGCACACGTATTGGGAGATTTGTATGAATTATACTTTATCCAACGATTATTTTAACGATTTCTATTGCATTAACGACAACGTTTTGCCGCCGAGAGCGTATTTTGTTCCGTTCGAGAGTATGGCGGATTGTAAAAATACGGACTATCTCCAAGAGAGATATTCCTCGTCTATGATAAAGATGCTCAGCGGCGATTGGGATTTCAAATTCTACGATAAGATAAGCGATATGCCGTTGGAAATGGATACGGACGCGGTTCAATTCGACAGCGTCAAAGTTCCGGGTTGTTGGCAATTCCAAGGTTATGAGAAACCGTTTTACATAAATACCCGATATATGTTCGACGTCAATCATATCCCCAACGTTCCGGTAGACAAGGGACACTTCGGCAAGAATTACAGACCGCAAAACGGCGAGAAGTTGGTCGACGTTCACAACAGCGTTGGTGTCTATCGCAAAAAGTTTTCTATCAAAAAGACGGAGAAGAACGTCATCACTTTCTTGGGCGTAAGTTCTTGTCTTCAACTCTACGTCAACGGTTTTTACGTAGGATACGGAGAGGGCAGTCACAACACTCACGAATTTGATATTACAAAATATCTTGTCGACGGCGAAAACGAGATTGTCGTACTCGTCTACAAATGGTGCAACGGCACGTACTTAGAGTGTCAGGATATGTTCAGAAACAACGGCATATTCCGCGACGTCTATATTACCTCGTACGGCGAAGACTACGTATGGGATTACAAGGTTACGACTTCAAGAGACGACAAGGACAAATATCGCGTCAACTTAGAGGTATCTTGCGTGAAGAATATCGGCACGCAGACAGTGGTCACGCTTTGTCTTGGTGACGAGGAAATAGAGAGGAAGATAGGCAATCAAGTGGAATTCCAACTCACAGACCCAAATCTTTGGAGCGCGGAAACGCCAAATCTATATACGCTTTATATTCAACTTGTGATAGGCGGAAACGTCGTACAGTGCATAAGACAGGAAGTGGGTATCAAGACGGTAAATATCGTCGGCAACGTCTTGTATTTCAACGACAAGGCTATAAAGTTGAAGGGCGTAAACCACCACGACACGAACGAGAAGACCGGATACGTAATGACTGTCGAAGAACTTAAAGCGGACGTTACGCTTATGAAGGAACTCAACGTCAACGCAGTGCGTACCTCGCACTATCCGCCAGATCCTATTATGCTCAAAATCGCCAATTACGAGGGTATGTATATGATAGACGAGGCGGATATAGAAACGCACGGTTGTTATGGCGCTATGAAGACGATTCCGCTTCCCAACCGTATTTCCAACAATCGCAAATGGCAAGACCATTTTTGGGATAGAGTATTTAGAATGTATATGCGCGATCGCAACAACGTCAGCGTCACAATGTGGTCGCTTGGCAACGAATCGGGCGGTTGGAAAAACCAAGACGTTTGTTACAACAAACTCAAACAACTCGACCCCGATACGCCCGTGCATTACGAGGGCGTATGCCGTACGCCAAGATTTGCATACGACGTAATTTCGAGAATGTATTCGTCGACGGAATTTTATGAAAAGTACGTTGCGGGAAAAGCGCCCAAGAAATATTACAGAGCGCCCTTCTTCCAGTGCGAGTACGCGCACGCAATGGGCGTAGGTCCGGGTTCTTTGGATAAGTATTGGGAACTTATGAACGCGTCGCCTTCCGCTTTGGGCGGTTGTATATGGGAATGGGCAGACCACGCCGTCAAGACTGACAAGGGCTATTTGTACGGCGGAGACCACGGCGAGTACGCGCACGACGGCAATTTCTGCGTGGACGGACTTGTATATCCCGACAGAAGGCTTTCGACAGGCGCGCTGAATATGCAGGCGGTGTACCGTCCCGTTAAGGCGTTCTATATCTCCAACAACAAATATCTATTCCACAACTTCAATAGATTTTTGTCTACCGATTATCTTGATATAAAATGGCAATTCCTCTACAACGGAGAAATAGTGGGCGAGGGCAATATCAAAATGGATATTCCGCCTATGTGCGACGGCGAAGCTGTCGTAAAGCATCCGCCTATTGATACCGCAAGAGAGTGTTGCATCAACTTCATCTATACCGATACGAGGACGAATAAGTTCGTCGCGAAAGAGCAAATTATACTCAGCGAGTTTATCAGAAAACCGTCGCGTCCCGATGGCAATGAGATAATCAGCGTGGAAGAGAATGACAAGCTCAAAATCTTCACGCAAAGCGCAAAGATTATTTTCAACGTCGACACGGGCAAGATGTCGAGTTATAAGATAGAGGACGAGGAATTCCTATGCGTTGACGATGACGCGGAGATTTTCGTTCCGAAGATTTATCGCGCGCCGATAGACAATTATATGTACAAGAAGAAAAAATGGCAAAGACTTGGCTTTGACAAGTTGAAATCCAAACTTATATCTTTTACCTATGAGAAGAACGGCAACTTCCTTTCCGTAAAAACTGTCGAATCGCTTTCGGCGAGCGGCAAAGAGATGTTCAAAGTCATTATTGACTACAACGTATTCGACAACGGCAAAATCGACGTGACGGCGACTTTGCAGAAAATGAAAGCGTACGATATTCCGAAGTTCGGACTCAATATTGATTTACCGCAAGAGTTTTCGAATATCACTTATTACGGTATGGGCGATAAAGAGAATTACAGCGATATGAAAGAACACGCGTTGATGGGTATTTACCATACCACCGTTGACGATATGTACGAGCATTATATCAAGCCGCAAGACAACGGCAACAGAACGGACGTAAGGTGGGTGAAACTTACCGACGAAAACGGCAAAGGAGTGAGAATTGCGGGCTACGCTCAGGAATTCAATTTCAACGCCAACCGCTATGACGACAAGACTTTGGCGACTACCGCTCACGACTTTGAACTTGCGCCCAAGAATAAGACTATCGTCAGAATCGACGGCTTCGTAAGAGGAGTGGGAAGCAATAGTTGCGGTCCTGACACGAGAGTAGAGTTCAGACATAACTCTAAGGCTGATATGCGTTATTCTTTCCGTATCGCCCCGATAGAGCCGAAAGTTGATTAATTCCTCTTTTCGCGAAAATTTTTTCAAAAAGTATTGTATTTATATAAATATTATGATAATATTATATTAAGTAATTATATTATGTTGTTCGCAGGAGGACGAAAATGGCAGAATTTAAGTACGAAGTTATCGAGACATACGGAAGTTTGTCCGAATCAAGTAAGGGATGGAGAAAAGACATCAAACTCATCAGTTGGAATCAAAAAGAGGCTAAGTACGATATTAGAGAATGGTCTCCTGACGGCGAAAAGATGGGCAAGGGTGTTACTCTTAGCAAGGAAGAGATTATCAATCTTAGAGATTTGCTCAACAAATTGAATTTGGACTAATTTACAATCGAACTTAAAAAAGACAAGCCTTTTTGTATAGGGCTTGTTTTTTTATGCCGCGTTTTTGTCAATAATATATAAATATATTATTGTTTTTATTTTTCAGCAAAAAAATTTTGACGAAAAAGGAGATGTATTTTGTTGACATATGGAACAATTAAGCATATAATGGACTAAATTGTGGGGGAGAAAAAGGAGGTTGTGATGAGCACCATACTTGAAATTATCAACAGCCACTATTGGATATTTTTTGAAATAGCAATAATGTTGCTTGCGACGAAGATGTTCGGCGTATTAATTAAAAAGGCAGGACTACCTCAGGTCTTGGGCGCATTGCTCGCCGGCGTGGTCATAGGTCTTATCAATTTGGTTTTGTCCAAAATCAATTCTGGATTATTTTTGGTAGACAAGGACGATCAAATTATTACTATTTTGGCGGCTATCGGCGTAAACTTGATTATGTTTTCCGCGGGTATGGAAACAAATCTCAGAGAGATAAAGAAAAACGGTATTGCGTCAATAGTCATTACCGCAATGGGCGTAGTCGTTCCTTTACTCGTTGGTTTTGCCGTATCGTGGATATTGCCCGATAGACTTTTCGACCAAAACATTTCGATTATCAAACAAAGATTTTTCTTCGGCGTAATTCTTACCGCGACTTCGGTAGGTATTACGGTGGCGGTGTTGAAGGAACTCAACGTGCTTCACGGCAAAGTCGGCGCGTCTATCGTCACCGCCGCTATACTTGACGATATAATCGGCATAGTAATTTTGGCAATCTTCACTGCCAATACCGAAGATTTCAGCATAGGTAAGGCGATAGTCGGAGCATTTACCGACAATCCAAATTCATTCGGTGTCACAATGCTCAACGTCATTCTCTTCTTTATCTTTGCGATAGGTCTTGGAGTATTGATACATTTGTTCTTTAAGCGGATGAGCGAGAAATCGCCTCATACGAGAAGACTTCCGATTTTCTCTTTGGCAGTATGTCTTATCTACGCGGCAATGGCGGAAGCGCTCTTTGGCGTAGCGGCAATCACAGGTTCGTTCGTAGCCGGTATGATGATTGCAAATATGAAAGAAAGTCCTTACGTAGAGACNAAAATCGACACGAGCGCGTATATGCTATTCTCGCCGATATTCTTTGCAAACATAGGTATTTCGCTCGACTACAACCAAATNGGTCAGATGTTCGGAAGCACCAACGTAATATTCATTTTNCTATTCTGCGTAGCGTTCGTAGTATTCGGTATGGGAGCAAAATTAGTCGGTTGCGGATTGGGCGCAAGACTTTGCAAATACGAGTGGCAAGAGAGTTGGAAGGTCGGTATCGGTATGATGGTAAGAGGAGAGGTTTGCCTTATCGTCGCCAACACGGGTAAGGCGCAAAATCTTATATCAGAAGAGTATTATCCCGCAATAATTTTGCTGATTATCGTATCTTCTATTTTGACGCCGTTATTGCTCAAAACGCTGTATAAAAAATATCCGCTTGTCGAAACCGTGGCAGAGGANCAAGGAGCGGAAGGCGGAGAGAATGCCCAAGCGAGCGAGCAGCCGCAAGGCGATAGCCAAGATGCAGTTCAAGTAGCGGACGCGCCAAATGCGGAAGTTGTTGTAGAAAATAAACCGCAAGATTGATTATAAAGCCGTCGATAGACTTCGACGGCTTTTTTATATATTTGTATTTGGAAAAAGTTGAGAGTATTATACCAATTGTTTTTGCCGTTTGTTATTGAAATCTAANGTTACTTNATGNTATAATGATTACGTATGAAGAAAAAGACGTTGGCGATTNTCTTAATACTCGTNNTGCTTACGGCGGTTATGTTTACCGCTGTCGCTTGCGATGATAAAGATGAAGACAGCGTATATTTGGCGTTTGACGAGGAGACGGGTTCTTTAAGTTGGTATCACAAAGACGCNGANAAGTACGTTTTGGAAATATANGAAAAGGACGAAGANGGCAATTATATATTTGTCGCTTCATACGAGTTCAACAGCGCGTCCGCAAATACTTTGCCATACGACAAAGACGGNGACTATATATTTGTAATCAAAGCGATAAAGGACGATACTGTAATTGCCGANAAAGAAATCGAAATTACCGTTAAAGAAAAACCGATTGAGGAAGAGAAACCTACTGATAGTGGAGACGTAGATCCCGAAAGCGATTTAGGCGAGCCTGTCAAAATTCTCAAAANTACCTATTATTACAATAAGAGCGACGGCGGTAATTTGACNATNGGACTTGCCAATACGAGCGGTGTAAAATCGGTCAAAGCCCTTGAACTGATTGGGCGCAATATGTGGAAGTATGATAAGGATAAAAACGCGCTTATAATCGAATCTTTATATTTTGAAATGTTCAGCGTGGGCGTAAGACTNGNTATGAACATCGTCTACAACGATAANGAGACGAGCGATATATATCTTCAACTNGTNAATACGCTACCTCTNGAAGTGATAGGCGGAGAAGACGGCGTCATTGACGTNGANACTANCNNCNNTNNNCNCNACGTANTACAAGATTNCNTTGGGCTACAACGGCAAAACTTTGAAAGAGGGTTCTGTCAAAATTATTCAAAAAGTATGTATAGACGGAAAGATGAGATCGACGACGGACTATATTACCGATACTAGCAATGCGATANTTTATCTTTNGTATTCGAAAGTGTTGAGTTCTNTGTCGGCAGGTATGCATTATTTAGAAATATATACCTCGTACGGCAAGTCGGAAGTATGGCTCAACGTGTCCAACGGCAGAAAGAATTTCCCTTACAACGTGCAAATTGACTTTGATTCGTCATATCCGAATATTTTTATTACTTGGGATATTTATAATGAAAACGCCGACTACTTTATCGTCGAGATAGGCNACGCTCAATACAATGGNAAAGACAATCCGGAGCTTTTCGACGGCAATAAGTTTAACGCAAGCGGAAAGATAAATTACGGCGACAGCGTTGTGGTAAAGGCGGTNTTTGACGGCAAAGCGCAATATAGCGATATAAGCAAGACGACGCTATCCGTCGATATAGCCTCGCCGACNNTTTCCTCATATTTATCCTACGATAAGAGTTTTGAATTTTTAGGCAAGCAAAATAATTACTATATCAGCGACTTTGACGAATTCTTTGATATGATTTACTACGGCTTGCTATTTTATGACGAGTTGGAAAATTCNACAAACAGCGCTTATGAAAAAATGATTACTTTCTATCCAAATNCNAAGGCTATNAGCAACGTCANCAGTAGTTTTACGCAAGTAGTCGAAAGGCTCAACGAAGCCGTCAAATGCGATAAATTGGTAGAATCCAACAGCTATACGGGCGTNTGCACTATCNATCTTAAAGTGCAATCGTCTTTCGTTCCCAACGCTACGCCCGACGTATCGTCACCGCCGATATTGGAGAACACGTTCCAAGATACGCATTTCAGCGCAACGGGTAGGGCGAGCGATTATGANGACTTTGCTATAAACAAAGTNGAGAAGCAAGCGAGCGTNAGGTTGAGCGAGGAACTTTATTTGGCGGTGGAGAGAGGTATTCGTCCCGTTCCCGTTGAAGGCACTAGCGCGTACGAGGTATACGAAAAGGCAAAGCAAGTGCTTAGACAAATCATTGACGACGATATGAACGATTACCAAAAGGTACACGCAATGTACGACTATTTGGGTAGATACGTCACTTACGATTGGGACATCAATACAAAAATGAGCGGTGTCAAGCCGAGCGACGACGCATACAACAAATTCTATAAATACCGTCAATTCTATCTCGAAGGCGTGTTTATCGACGGCTTGGCGGTCTGCAACGGTATCGCAAAAGCGATGAGCCTTATGTGCGGTATCGAGGGAATTACTTGTTACAAAATCAAAGGCACGTCGGGAGGAACAAGTGGCGCGCACGCTTGGACGAAAGTCAAGATAGATGATAATTGGTACGTCGTCGACGCTACTTGGGCAAATAGAACTTATACGTACAACAATGATAAAAAAGAAATTCTTGCGCATCACACGATTTTTATGAGCGAGGCGACGAGCGGTAATACTAGATACGGCGCGCATTACGAATGTTACAAGGGTATGTATTCGGATTATTATGCGAGCGAGGACTACAACGTCTTTGCAAATACCTTCTTTAAGTATAATTCTAATTTGTACGATTACGTGATAGACAGTAGCGCGGAACTTTACGTCTTGATAGATTACTATAAAGACAAGTGTCCCACAAATGAATTTATCACTATTGACGTAAGTTGCGACCTTGCGATGCTAAAAAGTTATTTAAGCGCTATCAAAGCCAGCTTCGACGGATACAATATCGAAGTGTCGAATTACAACGGCGCAATGAGCGGCGTGTCGAGCGTAATAATCTCAAAGAGGTGACAAAATGACGTATTCAAAAGAAGATTTAGATAAATTTTTGGCGGACAATACCGACGTAAAATACAAGGAATTCCACTCTCGTTTGACGCGCAGTAATTATCCTATTCACGGCGTGCGAGTGCCGATACTTCGCGCTTACGGCAAAGAATTGGCAAAATGCGAAAACGTAGTGGAGTTTCTTCAAAGAGAGAACAGTCAATATGAAATCGTCATACTAAAAGGCATAGTCTTGTCGAGTATTATGAAAAAGAGCGACGACTTCGCTTTACTTGAAAAATTTCTTTTGGAGATCGACGATTGGGCGGTATGCGACGTGTCGTGCGGCGGACTAAAACGCAAAGACAAAGTCTACCTTGACAAGTGTCTTGCGTACGCAAAATCAAAGCATATTTGGACGGCGAGATGGGGCATAGTGGCTTTTATGACCAACTTTTGCGACAAGCCCGACGAATTGTGAGAAGCGGTGTATAATATCGTCGCCGAAGACTATTATATAGATATGGCGGTAGCATGGCTCATTCAAGTGCTGTGCGTAAAAAATAGGCAAGTCGCGGAAGAGTTTTTGTCAAGTCCTCAAATCAGCGATACCGTAAAGAAAATGGCGGTGAGGAAAATCAAAGATTCGTTTAGGATAAGTCAAGAAGATAAATTGCATTTCATCTCTTTGATATAAAATTTTAGCAATTTGCAAAAATTTGTTGACATAGACACTGTATTGTGATAAAATTTGTAAGCACTTAGATGAGTAATATCGTCTTTGTATTATGCGGGTGTAGTTCAACGGTAGAATCCCAGCCTTCCAAGCTGGTCGCGTGGGTTCGATTCCCATCACCCGCTCCACTTGTGAGTCTGTAGCTCAGCTGGATAGAGCAACGGCCTTCTAAGCCGTGGGTCGGGGGTTCAAATCCCTTCAGGCTCACCACAGGTGGTGGGTATAGCTCAGTAGGCTAGAGCGCAAGATTGTGGCTCTTGAGGCCAAGGGTTCGACTCCCTTTACTCACCCCACAACATAGGGGTATCGCCAAGCGGTAAGGCACCAGACTTTGACTCTGGTATTCGTAGGTTCAAATCCTGCTACCCCTGCCATATGTTGGGGTGTCGCCAAATGGTTAAGGCACTGGACTCTGACTCCAGCACTTGAGGGTTCAAATCCTTCCACCCCAGCCATACGGGACAGGCTAAGAAGTCGCAAAAAATTTAATAATGTGTATCAAAAGACTTGATTTTTAAGTCGTAATGATATATTATAACAAAGGTTCGACCCATTAGCTCAGTCGGTAGAGCACATGACTTTTAATCATGGTGTCCCGGGTTCAAATCCCGGATGGGTCACCAAATCATAAATATGCGGATGTGGCGGAATTGGCAGACGCGCTAGACTTAGGATCTAGTGTCAACGACATGGGAGTTCGAGTCTCTTCATCCGCACCAAAAGCAAAAATGCGGGAGTGGCTCAGTGGTAGAGCGTCACCTTGCCAAGGTGAACGTCGCGAGTTCGAATCTCGTCTCCCGCTCCAAAAAAAGTGAATATGCGCCTTTAGCTCAGTTGGTAGAGCAAATGACTCTTAATCATTGGGTCCAGAGTTCGAGTCTCTGAAGGCGCACCAAAGGCAACCTTGTTCGAATAAGGTTGCCTTTACTTTTTACTTCTTCACTCTTCACTATTCTCTTAAAAATTTCATATTGCGTAGCAATATTTCATTATATTTTCGACGAGCGAAGCCGCTTGTTATATCAAGCACCCGCCACAGTGCCAAACATTTTTATATTGATATATAGTAAAAGGTTTGATACAATGATTATATAATAATTTGCTAGGGTGGTATTATATGGACGCAATCGTATATATATTGGCACAAGTATATTTGGACTTATATGAGAACATTTATCCCAATAAGTCTACAAGTAATGCGACACGACCTTTTTTAATTGGATTATGTTTGTTTATAAATGCAGTAATATTAGTATCATTAGTTAGTGGCATCTTTTTGTTGTTTGGTTATAGAGAAGAGCAAATTGTTGGAATTATATTATTAGTTTTGGGGTCAGTTTTAGGCTTATTCAATATGATAGTTATTTTTTATAATGACCGAAAGAATACTAGTAAATAATATATTTATCGAAAAATTGGGCGAGTTTTGTACTCGCCTTTTCTTATAAAAAATCACAACCTATTCAAAGTTCGAATTAGGTTGTGATTGGCGCACCAAAAAGACTAGTCGAATTTGACTTGTCTTTTTACGTATTGTGTCAAGGTTAATTTTGGTAAAATTTTTCAACAAAGAGCAACGCAAACTAATTGACACTCGCTATAAATAATGATAATATCATATTAATAAATACTAAGGAGAAAAACAATGAAGAAATTTTTAACGAGCATTATAGTAGTAGTATTGTTGCTTTCAGTCGTTTGTGGTTGCGTGGCTTGTTCGAAAGAAACGAGTTTTGATAAAGTGGTTAAGTGCGCAAAAGATATGCAAGATTGGGCGCCTAGTGAAGAAAATTTTCAAAGTTTTGAGATATACGACGAATGCGGTTACAGAGTCGGATATAGAAATTATCCATTTACCGTTTTTATTTACGTTCCGTTTAAGATTACGTATACTGACGGAGATTATT
Source organism: Clostridiales bacterium (assembly GCA_014799645.1). GTDB lineage: Bacteria > Bacillota > Clostridia > Christensenellales > UBA3700 > RACS-045. The sequence continues at coordinate 53,982 of JAAVHQ010000010.1, forward strand.
GGGTAGACGTTGCGTATTACGTCAACGGTGATTTTATAGGTTATTATTCTGATTTCGAAGACGATTACTATGAGACAAAATTGGAAGATCCGGAGGATCAAATATACTATTTGTGTTCTCATTTGATCTTTTTGGGCGACGAGGCTAAGGAAGTATTTTCAAAAGACGAAGTAAACAGCGCTCTTGACGCAGCAACGGCAGCTGAATAATAGCAGAAATTGTAAGCAAAAAACTAATAATTCGTTTGACAAAAAAATCAAATTTTGATAAAATAATCAACGTTGAACAGCTCAAAGGAGCGTAGAATATCGACAGTTCTATGCTCTTTTATTATGTGTTCTTCGTAGGTTTCACGCGTTCTTTACTCCGACAAAGACGAAGTTCTTATCGGAGGTTTTTTATGTCAGAATCAGCACAAAACAATTTTTTAGGCGTTGAAAAAGTCGGCAAACTAATGAAGATGTTCGCCATTCCTTGCGTATTGAGTTTGATTATTCAATCTCTTTACAATTTGGTTGACCAGATTTATATAGGTCACTGCGACACGTTGGGCGCGGCGGGTAATGCGGCGACGGGTATCGTATATCCGCTTACGGTAATTGCGCTCGGTATCGGTCTATGGATAGGCGACGGTTGCGCGGCTTGTCTTAGTCTTAATCAAGGGCAGGGCAACACGAAGGGCGCGGCAAAGAGCGTCGGAACTGCGTTGTTCTACGGCACGGCTGCAAGTATTGTTCTTATGATAATATGCTTTTGCTTGAAGGACAAAATCTTGGTCGCAATAGGCGCGCAAGGCGTTATATTGGATATGTCAAGCGAATACGCCAACTTCATTATCGGCGGATTCTTGTTCTTTACTTTGGCATGCGTACTCAATCCGATAGTCCGCGCGGACGGCAGTCCGAAATTCGCAATGCTTGCAATGGCGATTGGCGCAATAATCAATATCGCGCTCGACCCGTTGTTCATATTCGGATTCAAAATGGGAATGACGGGCGCGGCTTTGGCTACATTCCTCGGTCAGTTGATAACGTTCGTTTTGCATGTCGCATACATTTTTAAGTCAAAGACCTTCAAATTGAAGTTGAAAGACTTAATCCCGTCAAATGCGATTGGAAGTATTCTCAAATTCGGAATATCTTCGCTTTTGACCCAACTTGCGATAGTAATAATTTCTATCGTCAACAATATACTTTTGTTTAAGTTCAGCGCAAGCAGCGGTTACGATACGGCTATCACGCAGGGCGTTATAACTTTGGCGTTCAAAGTATTCGGTATCGTCGTTTCCGTCGCTATCGGTATCGCTTCGGGCGCGCAACCCGTCATTGGTTACAACTACGGAGCAAAGAAGTACGACCGCGTAAAGCAAGCGTTGCTCTATATGATGATTGCGACCGTAGTCGTCGGCGCGATTGCGACGTTGATATTCGAAGCGTGTCCGCAGGTATTCTTGTATATTTTCGGCAACGGCGGAGAAGGGGTAGACCCTGTCGTATATAAGGAATTCACTTTCTTGACGTTTAGAATATATCTCGGCTTCATTCTCTTTACTTGCGTAATCAAGAATTTGGCGATATTCTTCCAAGCGATTGGCTCGCCAATCAAGGCTACTTTAATAACGATGATAAGAGACGTAATAGTTCTCGTTCCGCTCTCGATAATTCTAGTAAACGTCGGCGGTATCAGCGCGCTTTTGTGGTCAGCGCCTATATCCGACGCAGTGGCGTTTGTCTTGGCTCTCGGATTGACGTTAAACGTCCTTGCAACAATTAGCAAGAGAGAAAAAGAAGTCGCTCAAATTTCCGATACGGCGGAAATTAAAGAAGCCAAGCAAGGCATTATCGTGACCATTGCAAGACAGCACGGAGCATCGGGTAGAGAGATTGGCAAATTGCTTGCCGAGAAACTAGGCGCGCCTTATTACAACAAAGACTTGACGTTGCTTACCGCGCAAGAGAGCGGTCTTTCGAGAGAGTACGTCCGCGACGTTGAAGACGGCAAATTGCAAAAAATTGAAACTTTGTATATCGGTCTTGACCCGACCGACCAAGCAAGACAAGCGCAAGAAAAAGTATTGAAGGCTATCGCTCAAAAGGGTAGTTGCGTAATAGTCGGCAGAGCGGCGGATAAAGTGCTTGCGGAATATAAACCTTTGAAATTGTTTATCCACGCGCCGTTGGAGTATCGCATAGAGCGCATAATGCAAAAGTACGGTGACAGCAAAGAAAGCGCGGCGGAATTTATAGCCAAGTCGGATAAGCGCAGAGCCAACTACTATCAACTCATAACAGGCGAGAAGTGGGGCGACTTCAACAACTACGATTTGGCGGTAGACAGTTCTATCGGCGTAGAGAACGCAGTCGACGTAATCCTTGAATATATCAAGTCTACTCAAAAAGAAACGGAGCAAGTCACTTCTGCTGACTTTGCAAGCGAAGCGATTGAAAAAGCGTAGTAGCGATATTCAAAATATAAATTGATAAAAAAAAGAGCGTAGGTTTTCCTACGCTCTTTTTAAGCGGCATTATTTTTTATGTTTCTTGCGAATCTTTAATATCTTGGATAAGAAATATATAGAAGATACAAGTCCTATTAAAGGAAACGCTATAAGCGCGACTATGTTCCACGGATAGGGGGTACTGAAACATAAACCAAATCCGAACATAAATGCGAAAGATAAGAGCATAGCGATAAGATATTTATATATTTCTTCCACAAAAGTCGGAGTATAAGGTACTAATTCTAATACGTCTTTATCTTCCTTAAAGGCGTCTAAGTAGTATTTTAGTTTATTGATTTTAAATACATACAAAGAGCCGAAAGAACCGAATTCACAGTTTAGATTTAGAAGACCATATAGTTGATTTTGGTATTTAAATAATGTAGGCATTGCGCTTATATTATAGTCCTGCAATTCGGATGGGGTAATTGAGTAATAAACGCCGTCTTGCGTATGGAAAATCATTTTTCCGTCATAAAAAACTAAAGATATTGGCGGCATTCTTTTTTTAGTTTTAATTATAAGTACAATCAAAACTATGCCCATGATAGGGAAGAAGCTAAAAACGAAGAATGCTCTTCTTGCGTTTTCACTAATAATAAGTACAAGTGAAAATGCGACAACAATGGCGACGCATAAAAACAAAGCAATATCATATATAAAGGTCGGGCTTTTGAAAGTTATTGCATTTGATTGTTTTGAAATAGATTTGACTTCTTGACAATTCAATTTTTCCATAATTGAGTTCTCCTTTTGCTATCGTAATCTAAATATACCATTTTTCAAAAAAACTCTCAATACTAAAACTATTTTGGTTTTGCAAATAAAATGTAGATTTTACATAATTTATAAATACAATAGAAAAGGGAACGTCGAGCGTTCCCTTTTGCTATTAGTTGTTTTTTTTCATCTTTGCTTCTTGTTTTAGACGCAAATCTTTTGCGAGAATTGTTTTTCTCAATCTAATGCTTTTGGGGGTGACCTCGACGAGTTCGTCGTCGGCGATAAATTCCAAGCACTGTTCAAGCGACATTACCGTCGGGGTAATGAGTTTGAGCGCTTCTTCGCTACCGCTTGCGCGGTTGTTGGTAAGTTGCTTTTTCTTGCAGACGTTGACGACCATATCGTCCTCGCGCGCGTTGACTCCGACAATCATTCCTTCGTAGACGTTTACTCCTGCTCCGATAAAGAGGTTGCCTCTATCTTGTGCGTTGAAAAGTCCGTAGGAAGTCGTTGCGCCGTCTTCCCAAGCGATAAGCGAACCGCGGTTGCGCTCTTGAATATCGCCCTTGTAAGGTTCATATCCCTTATAGACGTGGTGCATTACGCCAAAGCCTCTCGTGTCGGTGAGCATTTCGCTACGGTAGCCGATAAGACATCTTGCAGGTATGTCAAATTCGAGTTTCGTACCGCCTCTTCCGTCAGGCAACATATTTTTCAAATCGCCTTTTCTTGCGCCGATTTTGTTCATTACCGCGCCGACGTATTCTTCGGGTACGTCAACGACGAGTTCTTCGACAGGCTCGCACTTGACGCCGTCAATATCTTTGTATATTACTTTCGGACGGGATACTTGGAATTCATATCCTTCGCGTCTCATAGTTTCGATAAGAATTGACAAGTGCAATTCGCCTCTGCCGTATACCTTAAAGCAATCGGGGGAGTCGGTCTCTTCGACGCGCATTGACACGTTGGTTTCCACTTCCTTGAAAAGTCTTGCGCGCAAGTGTCTTGACGTGACGAATTTACCTTCTTTTCCTGCGAAAGGCGAGTTGTTGACCATAAAGAGCATTGACAGAGTAGGCTCGTCAATCTTGACGAAAGGCAAAGCCTCGATTTTGTCGACCGCGCAAATCGTCTCGCCGATATTGAGGTTGTCCACGCCGCTGATAGCGACTATGTCGCCCACGCTTCCGCTCTCGCATTCCACTCTCTTCAAACCTTCGAATTGATACAACTTGGATATTTTGGCTTGATGATGAGTTCCGTCCGAATGGCAGATTACCGCTTGCTGACCGCTCTTTATACTTCCTCTTATGATTTTTCCTATACCTATTCTTCCGACGTATTCGTCGTAGTCAATATTACAAATTATAGTTTGAAGTCCGTCTTCCGTATCGCCCTCAGGGCAGGGGATTTGCTCAATAATAGTGTCGAGAAGTGGGGTCATATCTTTTCCCACTTCGCCCACTTTGAGGCTTGCCCAACCTTGCTTTGCGCTTGCCAAGACGGTAACGAAGTCAAGTTGATCGTCGTTTGCGCCGAGTTCGAAGAAGAGGTCAATCAATTCGTCCGTTACTTGATTTGGGTCGCCGCCTCTGTCGACTTTGTTGATTACGACAACGACTTTTTTGTCAAGTCCCAAAGCCTTTTTGAGTACGTATCTCGTCTGAGGCATACAGCCTTCGACCGCGTCGACAAGCAAGAGTACGCCGTCCACCATAGACAAAATACGCTCAACCTCGCCGCCGAAGTCCGCGTGTCCGGGGGTGTCGATAATATTGATTTTCACGCCCTTGTAATGCACGGCGGTGTTTTTTGCAAGTATGGTGATACCTCTTTCTCTTTCTATATCGCCGTTGTCCATAACTCTGTCCACAACCGCTTCGTTGGTGCGGAAGATGCCGTTTTGACGGAGAAGTTGGTCTACCATAGTCGTTTTGCCGTGGTCGACGTGCGCTATTATTGCAATGTTTCTGATGTCAGTTCTTTTCATAATGTATTTCCTAAATAAATTTTGTTTCTATATTTTTTGGTTGAGATTTCTCGACTACGCTCGAAATGACATAATATATACGTCACCTCGACCGAAGTGGAGAGGTCTCAAACCGCTTGTCCAAAACTTGCGCCACTATATGCGGTCTGTTACGATTTTGTGAAGAATCTTGCCATCCTTCACCGTCATATAGCAATAAGTCCGCGAGTAGGTGAGCGAGCCGGGGTTGATAATCTTCAAATTACCGTACTCTGAAAATTGCGGTCTATGCACGTGTCCGTAAAGACAGCAGTCTACGCCAAGTTCAAGTCCGCGCAGTTGCAATTCCAAATCTGACGATTTGACCTTGTAGCGGTGTCCGTGCGTGAGGAAGAACTTTACGCCCTCAATCTCGACGACTTGCTCTTGGTTGCTCGTAATGCCGTCGTTGTTGCCGTAGACATATATAAGATTGTCGGGGAATGCCTCTTTGAGTTTTTCAATATCTCTTGCGCCGTCGCCCAAATGAAAAATATAATCTGCGTTGTCCAACGCTTCCCAAAAAGCCTCGTTTGATGGAAGTCTATTGTGCGTATCGGAAATGACTATAATATTTTTCATATTTATAAAGGTACTCTTTTTATATAATATTGTCAAACAAATGGGGCTCTATAAAGGGCAAAATTGCCGTAATTTTTCTTTTTATAAGTTAAAAAAACCGATTTTCCAAAAAAAGTATACATTTACTGACCGACTTCCGCTTTTCGCGAAACGGCGAGTTTTTCGTGATTTTATTATACTTCACGTATCAAAAAATTGCAAGGTTTTGCGGTCAGTAAATGTATACTTTTCCTGACTAGACCAAAAACAGGGTAAAAACGAGGTAAAAAATGAATATAAAAACGAGGAAATTAAAGGGGTATATTGCGCTGTCAATATTGATTATTGTGTGTATGCTTTTGGTAAGCGCAATGGCTTTCTTTATGCCTAATAAAAATGCAGAGGCAATAACGACAGCAAATATGGATTCGCAGGCAACGAATTTGGGAAATTTGTTGATTGAGGGATATGAAAACGATACAACAGGCACAGGCAACGTATTTGACG
>JAAVHQ010000011.1 GCA_014799645.1 Clostridiales bacterium
TCTTTCATATCCGTCGGATATGAAAGACGCCGGCACTTATACAGTGACGGCGAAGATTTCTCAACAGAAATTACAAGAAGACCCGGAATTTACTTTCAAAGGCGGCGAGACCGAATTAACATTCAATTTCACTATCACTAAAAAACCAATAGAATGTGAATTAAAACCTGACTCGGGAGGCGGAGGGTATGTAGTCACGCCGAAAGTCGTTGATAATGACCCTGACGCCAATAAGATATACGACACGGATACGGGGGATCGAGCGCCGACGTTTACAATTACTTACACAAACACAAAAACGGAAGTTTCGTCAACCGAATATCCAACAGCGGTAGGTACGTATACCGTCACCGCAACAATGAACCCAAACAATAACTATGAATTGAAAGGGACTTGTCAAGCGGCGAGCAACCTTGTCATCACAGCAAGATCGGTGACAGAGCCGAGTATAGCGGCGAATAGTCTGCCATACGACGGGCAAATACGAGAGTTTGCAATCAACGGATTGAGCAGTGACGTAAGTATCGTGCCTGTCTCGGATGGACTGACGTTTGAGGACGGAAAACTCAAGGTCAAGGACGCAGGTACTTATTACGCCAAGGTTTCGCTAGTCGACACAAGCGCTACGGTGTGGTCAAAAGGCGGAACGGATAGTTTCTCACTGTCCGTGACAATAACTGCGTTGACGTTGAGCGTTGACGTAAGTTGCGATGCGGACAATTACAGTTGGAATTACGGAGTTAAGCCGACCGTTACAATCACGGAAAATTCATTGCCCGGCGATACGGTAGATTTGGATATATACTACGTCAAGACGGGAGATAGCGCGCAAATCAGAGACTTCACCAAGTCGGTTAGCGGCAAGACGACAACGTTGACAATGGCTGGAGCAATACCGCAAGGAACGTATACGCTTTACGTAGTAAAGGCAGCCGCAAGCAGCAGTAACGCCAACGGCAATTATACAATGGCGACAAAGACTGTACCTTTTACCGTCAAGGGCAGAGCGATTACGCTCAGTGACAGCGATATAGTCTGGTTGTGCAACAACAATCAGGTAGGAGACGGAGACGGTTACTCCGTGACGTACAATAGAAGTTCGTATAATTTCAGTATAGAGGACAAAAATCTTGCTTCGCTGGGAGTCAAGATAGCGCAGAACGGATACGGCGGAGACAACAATAAGATAGACGCAAAGGCGACTGCGTATACAGTCACCGTGCGATTGGTAAATCTAGACAATACGTATGAGAGTTACGACAAGACGTATTCGCTATCCTATTATATAAACAAGGCGAAGTACGACCTATCCAAATTGAGTTGGCAAAGCGTCAATGAGTTGGAGTTTGACGGCACGTCTCAGTCGGTGACGTTGGAAAGCAAAATGCCGACGGGCTTGATTGCGCATTACACGGAAAACAGTTACGTAGCCGTAGGTAATTACACCGCAAAAGTCACGTTTACGGTAGCCGACGCCAACAATTACGAACAACCTATTAAAGGGAATAAGGAAACTTATGACGGCGACTTCGACTTTGAATTTGAGTGGAAGATAATTCAAGCGACAATCAACGTAAGTTGGAACGACCCCAACGAGAGCGGCAACGTCACCGAGTATATATGGCCGACGTTAAAAAATCTACCGCAAAGCGATATGGTAGAGTATAAGTATTACGACAAGGATAGGAACGCCGTGACTACTTTGCCAAGAGTAGAGGACGTGAACGAGGAGTTGACGTATTACGTGGTTGCAACGCTCAAAGACGCGTCTAAGAACAATTATAAATTATCTACGGGAGACAACGCGGAATACGAACTGCATATAGGCAAGAAGAAAGAAATCGTCAGGTTGGAATTGAAATGGAATGGCGAGAATATAGACGGCAAGCAGTTGGAGTATTCGGGAAATGCGTACGCGCCGACAGTAGAGATATTGGAGTCCAACGGTGGAGTAGGAGCGCAAGATATTACGCTCAAATATTACAGAAACGGCGCGACCAATTCTTTGAACGGCGAACCTACCGCAGTGGGCAAGTATAGAGTAGAAGTAATTCTCGACGCAGGTAAGAGAGATAACAACTATATCGACAGCAATTGCGCGGAGTTTAATTTCGAGATAATCAAAGCCACGGTAGACACGTCGGGAATAGTGTGGGGATATATAATAGGAGACGGAGAAGAGACGGAGTATACCACGGCGTTGCCGTATACGAGAGTGGACGGCAAGGAAGTGGCTTACAAGGTGTCACTTATCAACGTGCCTGAGATATTATTGGAGCATATTGCTTATACGGGCGACAAAGAGAAGAGCAAAGTAGGCAATTACACGGTACAATTTGCCGTGGGCGATTTGGGTAGCAACTACAACCCTGTGGAGATGCCAAGCGCGTTGCCCACAAGATTGAATTGGAGTATAGATAAGAGATATCTACCAACACCCGTCTTTGACAGGAGTTGGACGGTATTTGACGGCGAAGAGCACGATTTCGCTCAGATGTTCGGCATCACCGAAGAGGGATGGGAAAACTATATGACTATGACCGTCACAAAAGACGGAAATACTTTCGAGGGTATAGACGGAGACAAGTACAAGGCGTTCCATTCGGGAGAGTATACAGTAGTATTCGATTTGGTAGATTACGACAATATAGACTTCGTTGACGGAGTATGGCCGGCGGCGTCTATTCAAGTCAAGGTCAAGGCGAAAGAGATTGAAGTTGAGTGGCAAGGTAGCAATACCAACGCAACGTTGGTACTTGACGATTGGGTAAAGACGTACGTAGAATATAGGTACAAAGACGGCGAAGGCAATATACTTGCTAATGGTATACGAGATATGGAAGCAGGCGTGACGTATTACAAAGAAGCGTACGCAAAAGACGGCTATGAGGACGATATAAAGATATACGGCGAGCCAAAGACGGTACTAAGACCTGGATCAAGCGCATCGGTGGAAAAACCTGTGTTTGACGCCAACAAGAAAGTGACGTATGACGGCAATCCGCATAGCATAGAAGAATTTTTGAGAAGCGGAGAGATGCCTACGGGAGTCAAGTTTGAGGTGTTGGACGGCAACTTGACAGACGCCGGCGAATACACCGTGAGAATAAGCCTTGAAGACGAGGAGATATTCACTTGGGATGACGAAGAGGGAAGTACAGACAGTTACACTGTCACCGTTAAGATAGAAAAGGCGGTTATCACTCAAAACAAGTTGAATTGGACAGTGGGAGAAGACGGCGTACCTACGCTTTCAGTGAGAGGAAACAGCGAAATAGAGTTTACGTATACGTATTATGACGAAGAAGGCTACGAACTTACGCTTGCAGAAATCGCCGACGGAATGGAAGTGGCAAAGGTAGTCGCTAGACTGGACAACGTCAATTACGAAATGATAGACGCAAGCAACAACGTTGTGGAAGAAGTCTCGTATTCGCCTAACGAGGATAACAAAGATCCTAACGGCGGAGACCAAGATGGCGATAAGGAAAATCCGACTTTCGACTTGGGCAAAGTGGGTGAGATACTCAAACAATGGTGGCAAGTAATTGCGAGCGTAATCAGTATAATATTGATAATAATATTTGTATCCAAGGGCATAGGCTACGCGAATAAGAAGAAAGAGAATAAGCGACTTGTTGAGAAGTACGGTTCTCTCTTTGCTACGGGCTTGTTTGGTTGGGAATACTCGACGTGGACGGCAATCGCTTGCATACTAATGGGAGTGGCAGTACTAGCGTTTATCTTTATGCTTTTGGAAAAGAGCGCATTTAAGAAATCTCAAAGAGGTCTTGAAGATGTAAAAGAAGAGTATGACCGCAAGAATAAGGACGAGGATATGAAGCGAATGTTTATGATGTTCGGCGGAAATCCGAATACGAACGGCGGAGCGCAAGGCGGCTTTGCTTATCAAGGCATAGGCGTGGAAGACATACGCGGAATAGTGTCGGAGACTATGACGGCTCTCTTGCCGAGTATGCAGCAAATGTTGCTGCCGCAACAAGCGTCCTCGAATGACGAGGTAGTACAAAAACTCATTGAACAAAATGAAAAACTTATGCAACAACTTGCCGAAAAGTCGGATGAGAGAGAAGTCGCAGCGTCAAGCGTAAGCGAAGAAGTGCTCGACAGACTTGCAAGCAAGTTGCAACCTGCGCAATCCAACGTAAACGATGACGTCCTTGAAAGACTCGTCGACAGATTGCAACCGGTTTCCAACACTGACACTATTCTCAAAGTAGTGGAAAAGACGGAACACAATGACGAGACAATCAAGCAACTTCTCAAAAATCAAGAGATGTTGATGAGACAGATGATTGAACTTACAACCAAGCAATCCGAACCGCAAGTGGTCGAGAAGATTGTGGAGAAGGAAGTAAAAGTCGAAGTCCCTGTCGAAAAAATTGTTGAAAAGAAAGTCGAAGTACCCGTTGAGGTGGAAAAGATTGTAGAAGTGCCGATAGAGGTGGAGAAGGTAGTCGAGAAAATTGTCGAAATCCCTGCCGAGAAACCTGCGCCCAAGGCAGCGAAAGCGCCTGCGCCTAGACTTACGCTTGACGAGGCTTACGCGAAGTTGTCCGCTAGCCAAAAGAAGATTTTCGATACGCTCAAAGCCTACGCGCTTTCCAAAGACAAGTGCAAAGAGAAGAAGTCGACTTACTTCACGGTGCTTGGACAGTCTACCGTCAATCCGCTCGTCAAGTTGACGATAAAGAAGAACATGACTGTTGCGCTCTTCAAGATGGAAGACGAGTATTTCAAAGATATTCGCCGCGGAGCAAGTAGCGACGGCACGAAAGTCAAAGTCAAAGAGACGGAAGTCGTAGTCGGCGACAATCAAGCGCTCTCTACTGCAAAAGATATGATTGATCTTAGGGAAGACCAAATTGAGCGTTATAATGATTTTCTCAAAGAGCAGAAGAGTATGCGCAAAAAGTAATAAGCAACCAACTTCGTCCAAATTGATAAGCCCTGCTAGCATTGCTAGCAGGGCTTTGTTATCCGTTACTTATTTACTTTTCACTATTACTTTTTACTTATCAAAGCATTACGCTCAACGAGTGCTTTTTATCCGCGAATTTTGATATAAAGGTTTCCCCATATCTATTGATAAGCGCTTGACCGCCGAGTTGGGTACAAATTATAGTTTTCTTTTTGCTCGCGAGTCTTTTTTCAAGGGTAGAGAAGAGATATTCGAGAGTTACGTTCTTGTATATCGGTTCTGCGCCGAGGTTGTCGATTATCAGCATTTCGCATTCGTTCACGTAGTCGAAGAATTTACTAAGCGCAGTTTGCTTGTGCGTATGCTTATCCAAAAAGATATTTATAAGTTCAAACGACGTGACGTAGAATACGCTCACGTTCCTTTTGAGCAAGTCGTCGGCGACCGCCACGGCTAGAGAAGTCTTGCCGATACCGCTTGCGCCCGAGAAGATAAAGTTTTGCCACTTGCACGCGTTGAAATTTCCGCATACCTTTTCGCTCATTATCTTGTAAAGTTTGTTTATTCCGACCTTTTGGGGATTGTCTGAATTAGAGTATGTATTGTCCTCAAAAGTAAACTTTGGCATAGGCGAAACGCTCTTGTAGTCGCAAAGAAGTGTGTTGTATTCTTTGAGCAGACACTTGCAAGGCTGTCCGTCTACGTAACCGCTGTCCTTACAAATAGGGCAAGTATAGTTTGGCGAGAAATTCAAGTTGTTGGTCTTGATATAATCCGCGATATTTTTATTAAGATTGGCAAGCGCGTTTTCCGTTTCTTGCGAGTCTTGATTGAACGCTTTTTTGCGAGCCAAGTCCAATTCCGCAGTCTTCTTATCTTTCAACATTTGCGAAAGAGCAGGGTGCAAGTCCAACAAAGCTTTGTTGCTTTTTTGGCTGTTTTCCTTAGCAATCGCCCTTTTGGTGGCGTATATCGTGTCTAGTCTTTGCGCAAAATATTTCAACATATTTTAGCCCTCTATATCGTCCAACTCGTCGAGAGAGTAGAAGTAAGCGGACAACTGTTCTTTGGTATAAGTAGGCGCTTGGCTTTGAGTATTGTTGACGAATGCGCCGTTTGCTTTGGCTTGCTCGATAGTCATTACGCCGTTGTTCTTCCATTTTGCAAGCAAGTTGTTGAGCGCGGAAAGCGGCTTGCCTTGACAAAGGCTTGCGCCGTATTCAATCACGTCGTAGTCGAAATTCCACATCTGCGTCCATACTTTATACATATCTCGATCGCCCGCGCAGACGTTGCGAGAATATCCTGTGAGTTCGATAATCTTCTTGATAGCCATATCCCTTTGCATAAGTTGAGCGAGATATTCGTTGATAGACTGCACGTTGACGCAACCTTCATTGTAAAATTTGATTACGCGCTTGTTCATACCCTCTAGCGTGCGGATAGAGTTGTCGAGGCAGTATTCGGCGATAAGCAAAATTGCGCTCTCGTCAAATCCGCGACCAGTCCAATTATTGATATACTTTTCCACAATATACTCGACGTTTTCGTAATAAAGTCCGAGCGTCTTGTTGACGTTGTAGGCGAGTTTGTATATCGCTTGCTTGTTGGCAAGGTAGTTTTCCATTTCCTGTACGCTCATAGCCTGATTGCGATAGAATTCGTCGAGTAGGGAATCCAGCCTAGCAAATCCGCCTTTGTTTTTGAGCGACTTGCCGGCAAAGAGTATAGCGTCGAGATTGAAGCCCCAACTGCCCGTCCATTTGAGATACAAATTCTTGTCTTCCAAATCCACTTCCGACTTCTTGCCGACGGCTTTGCAGATGAGACGAATCGCTTCGTTGGTCGTCTCCAACTGCCTGATTTTTTCGTCCACGTCCGCGAGCGTGCGTACGCCCTCGTCGAGCCAGTTTTTCGCAACGGCGAGAATATAGTTGGCTTTTATCTTTTCGCCTTTGAGGTTGACGCAATAGCGCGCAATCGTGATAAGCGTCTCGGGCTTGATTTTCGTCTCTTCGATAAAGTCGTAATATACGGTATATTGATTTATATTATTAAAGGCGACGCTGGGGAAGAGCGCTTCGAGTTGAGAATTGAAATCAGCGTATTTGTCCTTCTTGTAGTGTCTTGCGTACGCGCTCTTGATATTCTTATAGGATACTGAGAATGGGGAATAACTCGTGATGTTGACAAGTCCCAAATCGGCGAGCCTACCGAATGCGCCTTCCACTTCTTCGGAAGTCACCGCCAAAGTATCGCAAATAAATTCGATACTGTTTTCGCTTGCCGACGGATTGGCGCAGAATGAAAGACCGAGCAAGTAAACTTTCAGTGAAAGTTCGTCGCACTCGGGCAAATAATTGACGACAAAACTCTTGTCGAGCATTACAACGCCTTGTTCGTAATCTTTAGAAAGAGTACAAAAACCCATATCACACTCCTTGAAATATCATACAAAGTATGTTAGAATAAAATTAAATCATAATATAATATATCATATATAAAGAAAATAACAAAGACAATTCGACTTCAATTTTGAAAACCACAAAATATTGTGGGCGGAAAAGTTGAACGCACAAAAGTCGAAAACGGAGAGATATGAAAATTATAGAAATTGAGAACGTTTCCAAGACGTACGCGCTCAAAGGCAGGAACAAAGGCTTGCCCGTCAAGGCTGTGGCGAACGCAACTTTGGACGTCGAAGAGGGTGAGATACTCGGCTTGTTGGGAGCAAACGGCGCAGGTAAGACTACGCTAATCAAACTTATTCTCGGACTTGCCACCATTGACAGCGGATGTATTAGAGTGGCAGGCTACGACGTGGTGAAGTCGAGAGAAAAGGCTTTGGCGAACGTGGGCGCGCTTGTCGAAGCGCCGACGCTTTTCGCGGAATACACGGGTTGGGAAAACCTCAAATATTACGCTAAACTTCAAGGCGCGAATATTACCGACGAGAGGCTTCGCGCTATCGTCGACCTTGTCGGACTAAGCGATAGAATCAACAGCAAATTCAGAAGTTATTCGCTTGGTATGAAACAAAGACTCGGCATTGCGCAAGCGATTATGCACAAGCCGTCAATACTACTACTTGACGAACCGACCAACGGACTTGACCCATCGGGTATCGCTCAAATGCGCGAATTGTTTATAAATCTAAAAACCGAACTCGGCACGACGATAATCATATCTTCTCACATGCTCAGCGAAATTCAACAGGTATGCGATAGAGTTGCCTTTATGGCAAAAGGCGAAATCAAAGCCGTCAAGACTATGGAAGAAGTCAACTACGGCGTGGACGCTTTCAGAAAGTTCTCGATTGAGTGTTCCAATGTCGACGGAGCTTGCGAAATTATAGCAAGTCAGGGCTTGGAGTGCAAAAAAGAAGGGGGATCGATTATAGTGATTGCCGACCAAAACGCTATCGGCGACGTCGTGACGACGCTTGTCAATTCGGGTATCAACGTCTATACCGTGACCAAAATCAAGCGTACTCTCGAAGATCTTTACAAGGAGGTGTCAAAATGACAGACTTCAAAGATTTGTTTTCGTGCGAACTTTATAAGACCAACAGAAAGCGTACGTTGCTTAAACTCGGCATTGCGCTCGTTGTGATAATTTTGTTTATGACCTTAATCAGCGCGGTACTCAAAAACGTGCTGGGCGATTTTATCAATAACGTCGGAGGAGAATTTGGCGGCAGTCAAGAGAGCATTGCGGAACTTGAAAGCCAAATACAGTATTTCGAGCAAAACCAAACTTGGATAAACAAACTTTTGCCCGACAACACGCTCTACGAACTCAAAGCGCGCTTGACTGCGTACAAATATCTCAATGAAAACGGACTCGCGCCAAGCAGCGTGACCTACTATTCGGCGGGAAGTTTTATGGACTTTAATTTCTACGGCTTTACCGAGATGTGTATGAGCGCGGTAATGACGGTAATTACCATATTTATTATCGTAGCGTGCGTGCGCGCAACCTCGGGCGAGTATACGAGCGGCGCGCTCAAAATGCAGTTTATCCGTCCGATAAACAAAAATAAGTTCTTTACCGCAAAGTGGCTTAGCGTATTCTCAATTGCCGAAGCCTACTTGATAGCGTCGTTTATTCTATCTTTCATAATCGGCGTAATCGTCTATGGAGCAAACTGTCCCAACGTGCTGCTCATATCAGGCGCGAGCAAAGCCTTTTTGACTTCCGCATTCGGCGCGCTTGTCTTGGGTATGTTCTTCAAATCGGTTATGCTCTTTATGATTGTGCAAGCGAGTATGTTTATCGGCGCGTTCTGCAAGTCCGCCAACAAAGCGCTTGTTCTCGGTCTCGTATTCATAGCGTTTGAAATAGGCTCGTTGGTAGAGGAAGTCCTCGCGCTCGGTTACATCGGCTATCTCGGATTTCTCGCCAACATCAATTGGATGAGCGCGCTAAGTCTAGCAGGTCCTGCTTTCAAGGGTATGTCGCTTGGCACAATGATACCGATTACGCTCGCGTGGGGAGCAGGGTTGATGTATTTTGCGTATAAACGATTTAATAAACTGGAAGTATAAGTAACCGAGTGCGTATAGCAACGCACCTTTTGCCTGATCTACGAGACGACACTCGGGGTCACGTACGGGAAGTACGCTCACCGCTCGGTCGCTCTTGCTAAGACAAAATCTGCATCACTCTCCGCACTCGTTACAAACTTTTAATTTGTCACCTCGACCGCAGTGGATAGGTCTTATCATTTTTCCTTGGTTTCCATTGGTATCGGTTCGATTAAATCATTTATTGATATTTTCAACACTTGTGATAACGCGTATAGTTCAATATCAGTTACTGTACGCGAATAATCTTCTATTCTCGAAATAGAGCCGCGGCAAACGTAAACCGCGCAAAGTTCCAGTTTGTTGGATAGTTGTTGTTGACTCATGTGTAATTCTTTACGACGCTTTTCCACGTTTGCGCCGATTAGATTCATTTTCTTTCCGTCGATAATTCTTGCCATATTTTGCTCGTTTTTATAAAATTTTGTCTTGACATAAGACAATTTATATAGTAAACTATTGACAAAATAGAATTGTCCTATGATAGGACAAAAGGAGAAAAACTTATGACAAAACTAAAAAAGGGTTTAGTATTATTGTTAATATTAACAATAGTATGCTCGCTATTTGCGCTAGTTGCTTGCGTAGACCCTAATGCGCAACAACCTGAAACACCTGACGGAGAGCAGGAAGAACCAATCGAAGAACAAGAGCCGAGCGATGAAGAAATAGCAGTGTCAAGTATACTGATTGAAAATAAGACAATTACTATGGAAAGCGGCGGAGAGTATACTATCAATTACGCCGTTACTCCTGCGAACGGCAAAGTCGAATTTACGTTGCCCAACGGGAATTTGTTGGATTACACAGTTGTATCCGTCGGAGTAGTAAAAATAAATGCTAAGACTTCGGGAACGGGTAAATTCAAAATCAGCGCAACTAATAATACAAATATTTCTGACGAGTGCGACGTTACGGTCAATCCACCACAAGGATATAGCCAAGTGGAAAACAACGCAACTAGACTCAAATTTGTATATCCGTCCACGTGGAAAAACGTCACTGCTCCCAATACCGGCGTGGTGCTATGTTATCAAGACCCAATAAATACTTCCAGTAACATCAACTTGACGTCTCAAATCAAGACTACGGAGTATTTGAATGCAACTGCTCAAGACTTCAAAACTACTTTGTCCAACACGTTCACAAATATGGGATATTCAATAGAATTTTCAAAGTGTGAACTTCAAAAATATGAGAACAATACAGCTCTCCATGTAATAATGGAATATACGCTTACTTATGGAGCAAATTCAGTAGAATTTCACCAAGAGCAGTTTATTAGAAATACAAGCGTTAGGACTTACGCTTTGACGTTGACGTTTAGTATGGATAACGTCAATACCGATTATTCAAATATTTTACTTAAAGAATTCATTACTTGGTAACCTAAAGTATTTTATGGGCAGGGCAAAAGTCCTGCCTATTTTTTTGCCATATAGCCGCTGTTATTTTCTATTTAGACTTGACTTTGTTGAGTAATAATTATAAAATTAAATATATATTATAAAATATTCGTGAGGTTTTATGAAAAGCGATATTGAAATTGCAAACAGCGTCCCATTATTGCCTATTCGCAAGATTGCGGAAAAACTCAATTTGAATGAAAACGAACTTGAAGCCTACGGCAACAACAAGGCGAAGATTGCCAAAAAGCCGTCGCCGAAGACGGATAATCTTGTCTTGGTCACGGCTATCAATCCCACGGCTTTCGGCGAGGGAAAGACTACGACTTCAATCGGTCTTGCCGACGGTATGAATAAACTCGGCAAAAAAGTTTGTCTTGCTTTGAGAGAGCCTTCGCTCGGACCGGTATTCGGTATCAAAGGCGGGGCGACGGGCGGCGGTATGGCTCAAATCGCGCCTATGGAAGACATCAATCTTCATTTCACGGGCGACATTCACGCAATCACGACAGCCAACAATCTTATTTCCGCTTTGATTGACAACCATATTATGCAGGGCAACGAACTTAATATCGACCCCGATAAGGTTGTGTGGAAACGCTGTATGGATATGAACGACAGAGCGTTGCGTTCAATAGAAGTCGCTCTCGGCGGAGAGAAGAACGGAGTGCCGAGAAAGGACGGATTCAATATCACGGCGGCTTCGGAGATTATGGCTATACTTTGCTTGGCAAGCGATATCAAAGACCTCAAAAAGAGAATAGGCGAGATTATCATCGCTTACGATAAAAAGGGCGACGCGGTCACTTGTGCGAGGCTCGGCGGCGTGGACGCGGTAGCGATTACGCTCAAAGACGCGTTGAAACCAAACCTTGTGCAGACCTTAGAGGGCACGCCTGCGATAGTGCACGGCGGACCGTTTGCAAATATCGCTCACGGCTGTAATTCGATTATTGCGACACGACTTGCTATGAGCCTAGCCGATTACGTCATCACGGAAGCGGGCTTTGGCGCAGACCTCGGCGCGGAAAAATTTCTTGACATCAAGTGCAGAGTTGCGGGCATAAGACCTAAGGCGGTCGTACTTGTCGCAACCGCTCGCGCGCTCAAATACAACGGCGGTATCGCAAAAGAGGACGGAGCGAAAGAAAATCTCGTCGCGCTCGAAAAGGGTATGCCCAATCTTATCGGACATATACGCAATCTCAAAGAGGTCTACGGCGTGAACGTAGTCGTTGCGGTCAACAAATTTATTACCGATACCGACAAGGAAATTCAAATGATAGAGGACGCTTGCGCGAAAGAAAACGTGCCTTGCGCGTTGTGCGAATGTTGGGCAAAAGGCGGCGAAGGTTCGATTGAACTTGCAAAAGCCGTATTGTCCGCTCTTGACAAGCCTTCGACTTTGAATTTCGCATACGATCTTAATATGAGCGTTGAAGAGAAGATTTTTGCGGTTGCAAGCAAAGTTTACGGAGCAAGCAAAGTGGAGTTCAGCGAGCAGGCGAAAGCAAGCCTTGCGCAAATAGAAAAGTTGGGCAAAAGCAATCTGCCCGTTTGTATCGCAAAGACGCAGTATTCTTTCTCCGATGACGCGACGAAGTTGGGAAGGCCTACGGGCTTTACAATGAAAGTGAGAGATATTGAAATAAGAGGCGGCGCAGGATTTTTGGTCGCGGTATGCGGAAATATTATGCTTATGCCCGGTCTTAGCAAACGCCCAAGCGCGCTCGGTATGACAATCGACGACGAAACGCAAGAAATCAGAGGGTTGTTCTAATAAATATCAAGTCAAAGGAATATATATGGAAGAGATTAAATCAACAAACTTTATTGAAGAATTTATCAACGAAGACTTAGCGTCGGGCAAGATAAACGAGATTATCACTCGTTTNCCGCCTGAGCCGAACGGTTATTTGCACATTGGNCANGCNAAATCCTTGTGCATCAACTTCGGTATGAAAGAAAAGTACNACGGCAAATGCAATCTTCGCTACGACGACACAAATCCGAGCAAGGAAGATATAGAGTACGTCAACTCAATCAAAGAAGACATCAAGTGGCTTGGCTTTGANTGGGANGCGGAACTTTACGCTTCCGATTACTTTGACAGAATGTACGACTGCGCCGTAGGACTTATNAANAAAGGTTTGGCGTACGTGTGCGACTACAACGCGGAGCAAATCAAGGCGACCAGAGGTACGCTCACACAACCCGGCGAGGAAAGTCCGTGGCGTAATAGAACTATNGAAGAGAACTTGCGACTTTTCGAGGAAATGAAAGAGGGNAAGTATCCCGACGGNTCTAAAGTTTTGAGAGCAAAAATTGATATGGCNAGNCCGAATATCAATATGCGCGANCCNGTCATTTACAGAGTGCTTAGAGCCACCCATCACCGCACGGGCGACAAGTGGTGCATCTATCCGATGTATGACTTTGCGCATCCGCTCGAAGACGCTTTCGAGGGNATCACGCACAGTATATGCACGCTTGAATTCGAGGATCACAGACCGCTATACGATTGGGTAAAGATAAATTGCGGTTTTGGCGATTTCCCAAGACAGATAGAATTCGCAAGATTGGGCATGACGAGGACGATTATGTCCAAGAGGTATTTGAAAAANCTCGTNGANGAAGGCAAGGTNAGCGGTTGGTCAGACCCGAGAATGCCTACGCTTTCGGGTATGAGNGAGAGAGGTTATCCGCCNGAGGCTATACGCAGATTCTGTCAGGNAATCGGCGTGTCCAAAAGCCAAAGCGAAGTCGACGTCAATATGTTGGAGCATTTTGTGAGAGATTATCTCAACCAAAACGCCGATAGAATGATGGTCGTNAAAGACCCNATTAAATTGATTGTNGCCAACGCGAAAGAGGATGAGGAATACCAAATCGAGAACAATCCNAACNCNGAAGANAAGACNTATCACAAAGTCACTTTCAGCGACACGCTTTATATCGATAGAGAGGACTTCGCGGTTGAGCCGCCACCNAAGTANAAGCGACTTGTCCCAGGTGGAAAGGTGCGNCTCAAAGGNAGTTATATNCTCGAATACGTNTCTCACGAATGCGATAAGGACGGCAACGTNGTCAGCGTAACCTGCAACTATATTCCCGANTCAATCAGCGGCGGAGTAAACGCNGGTATCAAGGTCAANGGCGTAATTCAGTGGGTCAACGCAAAGGATTGCATAGACTTGACTTTGCACGAATTCGACTATTTGCTTCTTGACGGCGACGGCGATTTCAACGACAGACTTACGCCCAACAGCCATATAGTATATCCCAACGCAAAGGGCGAGAGCTTCCTCGCTAGCGTAAAGGAATACGACAGATTCCAGTTTATGCGTATGGGATATTTCAGCGCGGTAAAGGGCTACGGNAAAGANGGAAAATACGAATTCAATCTTATCACGGGATTGAAGGACAGTTATGGCAAATAAACTCTTTTCCAAGCCAAGACGCGTCAANGAGAGCAANTATNCGTCGNTATCCAAGCACAACGCGGGGGTGGNAAGCGAGTATATTCTATTTGACCCGCCCAACGTCACGTCCTTTGAGTGCGCAAAGGGCGAAGTCAACGGCAAATTAGTTTATATCCGTGAAAAACTTGCCTGTATGTGGGGCAATGAGGATATAGAGGAATACGTAATAATCGACGACAGCGTCAAAGAATATTTCGAAGATATTCGCAAAAAGCNAAGCGACCTTGTCAAAGCNAANGTCGGNGATATAATAATCGAATATACNCACGCAAGCGGAAGATTTTCGAGATTNCACTACAACGTGTGGTTCGAGCGAAAGGGCGTGTATTATTATCTGTATATCCGCACTTGCGACGGCAAGAAATTCAAAGCGCTGATGGAAGAGTTTATAGAAAAATCAATAATTTAATAAGNAANTAAAAGGTGGTATATATGAAAAGTTTGAGTTTATTAGAGACGCAAAAGGCTATCAAGGACTGCAAAGATACGTTTATCGACGCGCTCGCCAAGGAACTTTCTTTGAGCAGAGTGTCCGCGCCGTTGTTCGTACTAAGCGAAAGNGGTCTAAATGACAACCTCAACGGAGTTGAACGTCCNGTGTCTTTCGACATCAAGGAAAGCGGTAAAATTGCCGAGGTCGTACATAGTCTTGCCAAATGGAAGAGATTTGCTCTCAAAAAGTATTCTTTCGAGATGGGCAAAGGTCTTTATACGGATATGAACGCAATCAGAAGAGATGAGATTGTCGACAATATCCATTCGATTTACGTCGACCAATGGGATTGGGAAAANGTCATTTCCAAAGANCANAGAACTCTTGATTACCTNAAAAATACGGTATCGAGTATNTATAAAGTCATTAAAAGCACTACCGACAGCGTGAGAGAAAANTATTCTCTCGACAAGGCNAATTTGCCCGACAAAATCTCTTTCGTNACCACGCAAGAGTTGGAAGACAAGTACCCGAATCTTACTCCTCAAGANAGAGAAAACAAGGCTTCGCANGAGTACGGAGCAGTCTTTATNATGCAAATCGGCGGATTGCTCAAAAGCGGTAAGAAGCACGACGGCAGAGCGCCCGACTANGACGATTGGGATTTGAACGGAGATATTTTNGTCAACAATCCNGCTATCGGCAGAGGACTTGAACTTTCNTCAATGGGCNTAAGAGTNGATAGNGANTCTATGCTNAAACAACTCGAAGCGGAGAACGCTATGGATAGATTGTCCTTGCCATTCCACAAAGCATTGGTCGAAGGCGAACTTCCTCTTTCAATCGGCGGCGGTATNGGTCAGTCAAGACTTTGTATGTTCATTCTCGGCAAGCGTCATATAGGNGAGGTTCAGCCGTCCATTTGGAGCGAGAGCGAACTTGAAAAGTGCCGCAAAGAGGGCATNGAATTATTGTAATTATATAGAANAGTATTGTAAAATACAGCGGAAAAGGTCGTAGATGAATTATTTGTTCTTTGATATAGAATGCGCGAATTGCTTTAACGGACAAGGCAAGATATGTAGTTTCGGCTACGTACTTGCCGATATGGATTTTAATATCATTGAGCAAAAAGACATCTTGATAAACCCTAACAGCAAGTTNCATTTGACGCGAAAAGGACAAGAAGTAATNGTNCTCGGNTACGATAAAGAAGAATTCAAAAAGTCGCCCAAATTCGACTTNTTTTACGANAGAATAAAGGAATTGTTGGAGCGTCCCGACGTCATTATTTTNGGTCATTCGGTCAACAACGACATCAACTTTTTGCTGTCCGAATGCGTGAGATACAAAAAGCCTTATTTCAATTTTAAGGCGTACGACACGCAGATTTTACACAAACATTTTATGCCTGAAAGCAATATCAATGCTCTTGGCAAAATATGCGAGAGCTTCGAAATCGAAGTGGAGAATTTGCATAGAAGCGACTACGACGCATATCTTACAATGCGTGTGGCAAAAAAGCTTTGCGAGGAATTGCATTCGAGTATGGACGAGTTGTTGGAAAGATGTCCCAACTGCTATTATTCGATTGAGAATGGCGCTTGCGTCAATCATTATATTACGATTTCTTATTCCAAGAAACTAATCGACTACGCAAGATTTGTCAAGCCTGACCGTCGCTTGCTCAGTAAAAGCAAAGTCAAAAACAAGACGTTTAGTTTTTCGCTCGACTTTGAAAAAGACAAGTACAAGCAAGCGCTTTTTCTTGTCAACTCGTTAAGACGGCAAGCGGGCAACTATACGACGAAACTTGGCAAAATGCAGTATTTCCTTGCTTACGGCGATACCTGCAAACGCACGCAAAACGTCAATGAATTGGCAAACAGTTCTATTCAAGTCTTGGACGAAGAGAGCATTTTGGAATTGCTGGGTATAGACCCAAAACTTTACGAAGAGGTCAATACGTGGAGTCTTGGTAGAATCAGAGGCTATGGAATTCCCAAACCGAAAAGACCGGTGCAATCGCAGGAAATCAAAGCGACTGAGTAATATCTTTGTAATTTCGATAGAATGCGTTATGATTTGCTTGCATTTATCTCCAATTGTTATTATAATTATTTAGAGTGTGAAGTGTGTGACGTTTCGTTTAGGAGAAGAATCGAATGATACAAGCATTTGAAAATTTTAGAACAAACACCGTCATAGCAAAAGTATGCGAATTTCAACGCTCATTTTGGTACGTTTTGTGCTTGGCGCTAGTGGCGTTGATTTCCCATTTGGCAGGAATAGAATTGGTTGCGATATGGCTGATAGTACTCGCGACTGTTTTTTCGCTAATTATGCAAGAGGACGCGTTACCTCTCGTTCCAACCGTACTTTTGGGATATTTTTTGGTGTCTTGCGGACACGGCGCGATTTCGTGGTCGGACGTCGGCGTTTGGCAGACAAAGCCTTATATCGTCAACCTCGCGATTGTGGGAGTGCTGTTCGCCGTCGCATTTATATTCCATTTGATTTATTACAAGCAGTATAAGAATTTTGCGCGTCGCACTTATCTTACTTTGGGATTGGCGGCGTTTGCTGTGGCGTACGTTGTCAACGGTATTTTCACTAAGGGATACACTTTCAAAAATATGGCGTACGGATTTTCATTTGCCGCTTTATTTTATCTATTCTATTTGATAATATTCCATACCGTGAAGTGGAAAGACGGAGAGTCGATGCGTTATTTGGCGAGATGTATGTTCGTAATGGGACTATTGATTTCTATCGAGTTTGCATTTCTATATATTCGCAATCCCGAATTGCAAGGCGTATTGAGCACGAAAGACAAACTTCTTTTGGGTTGGGGCAATAGCAACTCGATTGCATTTACGACGTTGCTCGCTCTGCCGTTCGCCTTTTGGCTTGCCTATAAAGAGAAGTTTGGATTTGTCTATTATTTGGGCGCAACCGTAATGGTGGTGGCAATATTCTTTACCTATGCGAGAGGATCTTTGGTCGTCGCTATTCCTATGTACGTAGTCGGCACGATATTCCTTTGTATTAAGGCGCGCAAGAAGTTGGGAATTTGGATTAGCGTAGGCGTAATAGTTCTCGCAATAGCAATATTGGCAATTTGGTTTAAGGATTGGTTGCACGAAAAATTCAATATTTACGTAATCAATGGTACAAGCGACAGAGGTCGGTTTAGATTATGGGAAATGGCTTGGGAAGGCTTTAAGCAATCGCCCGTGTTCGGTTCGGGTCTATACTTCAAGTTTGGAGAAGAGCCGTCAAATTATTTTTGGGCGCACAACACGATTTTGCAGTTGCTCGCAACGTGCGGAATAGTCGGACTTTTGACATACCTATTGCATCGCGTTCAGACAATAATTATGTTTTTCAAAAAGCCGACAATGGCAAGGCTTTTTATCGGAATAGCCATTTTGGGAATATTGGCAGCGGGAATGGTCGACGTCGTTATGATTTGTCAGAACGTCATTTTGTATTACGGCATCTTGCTGGTGTTTGCCGAGAAAGATTATTTGCACCGCAAAGGCGCGATAGACGAAGAGGGCGAGCCGATAGAGAAAAGTAAAGAGTAATATATTGCAATATATTATTTATATATGGTATAATTTTTTTGATAAAGTTTTGTGAAGAGGGAATATGCTCGACTTACCAAAAGATTTTTCCGCGCGAATGAAAAGTATGTTGGGTGACGAATTTGAAGAATTCGCCAATAGTTTTGACAAGGAAAAGTTTCAGTCGCTCAGGATAAATACTCTCAAAACTGACGGCGAGGCAGTGAAAAAAGCGTTTTCACTTAGACCCGTTCCGTGGTGTAGTCAAGGCTATTATTTCAACGGTGAAGAACGTCCCGGAAAGAGCGTATTGCACGAGGGCGGAGCGTATTATATTCAAGAGCCGAGCGCAATGGCGGTGGCTGAAAATCTTGACGTGCAAGAGGGTGAAATTGTCCTAGATTTATGCGCCGCGCCAGGTGGGAAAAGCACTCAAATCGCTTGTCTACTCGGCGGTAAAGGCTTGCTTATCAGCAACGAGATAATTCCGTCAAGAGCAAAAATACTCTCGCAAAATATCGAGCGATTGGGGATAAAAAACTGTATTGTGACGAATGAAAGTCCAAAGTCGCTTGCCGAAAGATTTGTCGGAATATTCGACAGAATTTTGGTGGACGCGCCTTGCTCAGGCGAGGGGATGTTCAGGAAAAACCAACTTGCAATCGACGAGTGGTCGTTGGACAACGTAAGACTTTGCAAGGCAAGACAACTCGACATTTTGGATGAGGCGGTCAAGATGCTCAGTCCTAGCGGTAGAATTGTATACTCGACTTGCACTTTCTCCAAAGAAGAGAACGAAGAAGTCGTTGACGAGTTTTTGAGCAAATATCCCTACTTTGAAGTGTTGCCGTCAAAGTATGAGTTTTGCCACGGCTTTCCAATAGAGGGCGGAACGCGCAACGATATGCTTGCCAAGACGAATAGAATTTTTCCGCATAAGTTCGACGGCGAAGGACACTTCTTCGCTATACTTCAAAGAAGAGGGAATGCCGACGCAGTCAAGTACTCTTTGCAATCTTCAAAGATAAGTCAATCGCAAGTCAAGACGTACGGCGAATGGCAAAAAGAAAACTTATCGACTAGTTATATCGCCGACCTTGCATTTGGGGATAATTTGTACGCAATGCCAAAGGGCACTCCGCGACTTGACAGGCTCAAAGTCGAGAGAGTAGGACTGCATTTGGGACTTGTCGTCAAAAACCGATTTGAGCCGTCGCACTCGCTTGCGCTTGCGCTCAAACCAAGCGAGGCGAAGAGAGTAATCAATTTGTCCGAGGAAGACGCGATAAAGTACATCGGCGGACAGACTTTGCTTTGCGATGGCGAAAAGGGCTGGGCGCTTGCCGTATACGAGGGAATCACGCTCGGTTGGTGCAAATGCGACGGTACTTATGCGAAAAATCATTATCCAAAGGGGTTGAGAAGATAAATGAAGATTGTTATTCTTGACGGATATACCACTGACGAAGGGACTTTGAGTTGGGGCGAACTTGCCGAGTTGGGCGAATTGACCTACTACGAAAGGACTTTGCCCGAGCAGAGATTGGAGCGCGCCAAGGACGCGGAGATACTGATTTCCAACAAGGTCGTGTTGGACAAAGAGTTGTTGGAGAATATACCCAATCTAAAATATATCGGCTTGCTTTCGACGGGGTACAATATAGTAGATTTGGACTACGCAAAATCCAAGAATATCCCAGTATGCAATATACCCGACTATTCGACTAAATCAGTCGCGCAACTGACGATTGCGTTGATGTTAGAACTGACTATGGCAGTCGGCAAGCACAACGCTTCTGTAGTAAACGGCGATTGGGAAAGGTGCAAGGACTTTTGCTATCGCGTGCAAGATATAATAGAACTTGACGGCAAGACTATTGGCTTGATAGGTTATGGCTCAATTGCCAAAGAAGTGGCGAAGATAGCAAGCGCGTTGGGAATGAAAGTAATCGCCAACAGACGTACGCCATTCACGGGCGATGGTATAGCGCAAAGCGTAAGTCTTGACACACTTTTTGCTCAAAGCGACGTAATAAGTCTACATTGTCCTATGAATAAAGACAGCGACAAGATGATTGACGGCAAGGCAATCGCCAAGATGAAAGATGGCGTAATAATACTCAATACCGCAAGGGGCGGAGTGGTCGACGAAGTCGCTTTGCGACAAGGACTGGACAGCGGCAAGATAGGCGGTTACGGCGCGGACGTGTTGTCGAGCGAACCTCCGAAAGACAATCCGCTAATCGGCGCGCCGAGGTGTTATATCACGCCGCATATAGCGTGGGCTTCGATTCAAGCGAGAACGAGGCTTATGCGAATTGCTATTGACAACGTCAAGTCCTATTTAGATGGCAAAATAAAAAACTGTGTATACGATATAAAGAGGTAGATTATGATATCCGAAAAAATGAAAAATATTATGAAATCAGGTTCTGAGATACGCGCTATGTTTGAAGAAGGCAAGCGACTTGCCGATATTTACGGGAAGGAAAACGTTTATGACTTTTCTTTGGGAAATCCGAGCGTACCTGCGCCGCAAAAGGTAAATTCGGCAATCAAGGAAATCGTCGACAGCGTTGACCCGTTGACGTTGCACGGATATATGAGCAACAGCGGTTACGTAAGTACGCGAAAGGCTGTGGCAGACAATCTCAACAAAAGGTATGGAGCAAATTTCACAGCCGACAATATTGTGATGACCGTGGGCGCGGCAGGCGGACTCAACGTAGCGTTGAAAGCTATTGTCAACGCGGGAGAGGAAGTTGTCGTAATCGCGCCGTACTTCGGCGAATACAATAACTATATAGCCAACGTCGACGGCAAAGTCACGGTAGTGCCGCCGAATCCGCCTACGTTCCAACCTGACATGGACGCATTTGAGAAAGCTATCAACTCAAATACGAGAGCGGTAATAATCAATACCCCCAACAATCCGACGGGCGTAATTTACGACGAAAACACCTTGCGCAAGATGAGCGAAATACTCGCAAAAAAGAGCAAGGAATTTTCGAGCGTGATATATCTCATATCCGACGAGCCGTATAGAGAACTAGCGTATGATAACGAAAAAGTGCCGTTTATTCCCGATTTTTACGCAAATACGATTATCGGTTATTCATACTCAAAGTCGTTGTCGTTGCCAGGGGAAAGAATTGGTTACTTGGCGATACCGAGCGAGGCGGACGGATTTGAAGAGTTGGTTTCCGCGTGCAACGTAGCTACGAGAATTCTCGGCTTTGTCAACGCTCCGTCGCTTCAACAACTCGCGGTAGAAAGATGCATTGACGAAAAGACGGACGTATCCGCTTACGATAAGAATAGACAGCTCTTGTATTCGTCACTGAGCGAATACGGCTTTGAGTGCGTGCGACCTCAAGGCGCGTTTTATATGTTCGTGAAAAGTCCGATTGAGGAAAGCGAATTTGTCGCCAAGGCGAAGTCGTACAATATCCTTCTTGTCGGTG
This sequence comes from Clostridiales bacterium, assembly GCA_014799645.1. GTDB lineage: Bacteria > Bacillota > Clostridia > Christensenellales > UBA3700 > RACS-045. The sequence goes on from JAAVHQ010000011.1 coordinate 21,883, forward strand.
GAAAGAGTTTCGCGTGCGAAGGGTACGTCAGAATTGCGTACTGCGTAAGTTACGATATGATAAAGGCAAGTCTGCCGTCATTCAAAAAACTTGCCGATGAAATTTTCGGTAAATAGAAAGGGGAAGAGGAAATATGAGCATTATTAAATCAAATTCGCTTAGCATAGAAGTCAACGAAGTCGGAAGTACGTTAGAGAGCGTATTCGACTTGCAAAGAGGAATGGAACTTCTTTGGCAAGGCAGCGAGGATAGTTGGACGGGCAAGGACGTGACAATTTTCCCATTCGTCGCAAGACTGAAAGACGAGTATTATACCGTCGACGGCGCGCGCTATCCAATGCCTTTGCACGGCTTGTGCGTAGACCACGCTTTTGAGATAAGCGAGATTTGTCCAAGCAAAGTAGAGCATAAATTCGTGTGGAACGAGGATACCTTGAAGTACTATCCTTACAAATTCGATTTGATAGTAATTCATGAAGTCGTTGGGGATAAATATATCAAGACTATGAAATTGACCAACGTCGACGACAAAGACATGTACTTTATGCTCGGCGGACATCCCGCTATAGCGTTGACGGCAAAGGGCGATTGCGACACGTCGGATAACTATATTCAATTCCCTCGCTTTATGCGTCCCAAGAATTATTACCTCAACGAAGTCGGTCATTTGATTACGCATTTGGGCGATATAGACGGATTTGACAGACTGTATTGCGATAAGGCGCTTATGAAGGAATATAAGACTTTGATACTCACCGACGAGAAGTTCGACGAAATCGAGGTGGTGAGAGGCGACGGCATAAAGATTGGATTTACACTCAACAATCCGCCTATGCTTGCCTTTTGGTCGCATCCCGACAAAGGCGAGTATATTTGCGTAGAGCCGTGGTGGGGAATTCCCGACGCAGTTGAGCCAAAGAGAGAAATAAAGGAAAAAGAGCGTATCAATTCTATCAAAGCGGGCGAGGTATTCGAATACTCTTTCACTATGCAAATAGAGAGATAACGAGCGGAAGTAGCAAAATTTTACTTTTTTATATATAATAAAAGATATAGACAAAAGTTACGTTTTAATGATAGAATAGTAATATAAATTCGACGGAGAAGTTTTGGCGTATGCGAATGAGAAGAAAGCATAATCTAGACGAGCGTTTGGCTGCGGTCAGCGATTATATTATCGAGCGCACTATACTCGATTTGAATATGAAGACTTCCGTCGAGAAAAAGGACTATATAGACTTTGTCAAGACGTTTGGCAACGACAATCCCGTTGAATTGGAAATCGGTTGCGGTAAAGGTCAGTTTATTTGCGAACTTGCTATTAGAAATCCAAACGTCAATTATATCGCTATAGAGATGTTGTCCAACGTCATCGTCGAAGCGTGCGAAAAGGCAAAAAAGTTTAATATCCCCAACGTAAGATTTATGATAATCAGAGCGGAGTGTTTGGAGAGTTATTTCCCAAATCACAGCGTGTCGAAAATCTATCTCAATTTTTCTACGCCTCTTCCGCAAAAGGGGTACGAAAAGCAGAGGCTTACGCATAGAAAGTTTTTGGAGATATATACCAGACTTCTCACGGACGGCGGGGAAATACATCAAAAGACGGACAGCAAGTCGCTGTTTGAGTTCTCGATAGCCGAATACTCGCAAAGCGGTTTTCATCTCAAAGACGTGAGTCTTGACCTGTTGAATTCCGATTGCATAGACAATATTATGACGGAGCACGAACTCAAATTTGCTCAAATGGATATGCCCATATACAGAGTGGTCGCATATCTTCCTAAAAAGAATTAAAGACAAAGGGAAAGAATGAAGAGCAACAAAAAATTATTATTCAGCCTAATATTTGTTATTTTATTGGCGACGCTCGTACTAATGGGCGCCTGCTTTGATTTTTCTTCACCTTTGGGCAAAATAAATCTCGACAGCAACAGCGAAATCATATTTGAAAATACGTTCTACGTTTACACAGGCGAGGAAATCAAGCCGAGCGTAACCGTCAAGCATAGAGATAAAATCGTCGACGCGAAAAATTATACTCTCACTTATTCCGACAACGTGAGCGTCGGTAAGGCAAGCGTGAAAGCGGTGGGCGTGGGCGATTATATCGGAAGCGTAAGCGCGACGTTTGACATAGGTTATCAGTATACGTTCAACGTCAACGGCGCGGATAAAGTCGACGGAGAAACTTTGCAGACAGTCGCGTCAAAGGATTTGATAACGCCCCCGACGGTTGAAAAGACGGGGTATGATTTTCTCAATTGGACGATAGATTCACAGCCTGTCGATTTTGACGATCTTGAAAGTTTACCGTCAAACGGAGAATTCGTGGCGAATTACGTCGCAACGATTTATCACATATCTTATCATTTTGGCGAAGCGACAAACGATCCGAACAACAAAAGCGAGTATACAGTCGAAGATTACTTCGAGCTTAAAGACGCAATGCCGTTGAGTAATGATAAAGAATTTGCAGGTTGGTATACGGATAGCGAGCATAAAGACAGAATTACTAGCCTTGAAGGCTATACGCAAGACCTCGATCTATACGCTAAATTTGCAAACTATACCGATAAGACGATTGAATACCGTGTGCCGGACGGCGCAAAGGCAATAGCGACAGAATTTTTTAAGCCGAAAAAAAATATAGAGTATTTGAACTCGCACTCGCAGTACGCTCAGACAAAAGAAATTGACGGCGCGCTCCATAAGTTGGTGTGGTACGCCGACAGCAATTATACTACAAGATACTTCTTCCGCGAAATGCCAGATGAGAATATAGTCGTTTACGCGCAGTGGGAAGAAGTCTTGCGCGCGGGATTTTTGGATTACCTCGACGAGTTTAAGTCAGATAAAGTGTCGATAGGCTCGTTCGAAGAACTTGTCGCGTATATAGATTACGTCTGTTATTTTAATATAGTCAGCAGAATAGATGGCAACAACCATCTTACAGATATTAATAAATTCGTATCCATTACTTATAAGACGAATCCGGACGACATTAGAGAACAAATCAATAAAGCGTTGATAGCGACTACTTATCCAAGAATGGCGACGATAGGCTATGAATGTCAAAACGGCGGTTTCAAAATTGCGCTTACAAAGGACAACGTAAAGGACGGAAAAGAAGCGTCGATTTACTCGACGGAAGAAGAGGACTTTACTCCGCAGATAGGAAATATCTTTGCTCTTAAATCAAATGGAAGAGATGACAGCTATGATAAATTTCCGATAGATTTAGTGGAAGACGCTTTTGAGGTCGAGACGTCAAATCAACTCTTCTACGTTCTCTCGCACGGCTACCGTCCATTGCCAAAGGAAGGCTCTAAGGCGGAGAGCATTTACAATCAATTCAGAAGCATTATGCGTGAAATTTGCGACGACACTATAAGCGACGTTGATAAGGCTAGGGCAATATTTGAGTGGATAGTCCTCAACGTGCAGTACGATAATGCAGTCGCTTATCCCGATGATGATACGCAAATCGGGCAACTGGCTTCCGATAGCAATACGACCTATCTTTTCGACGCGTTCTATTTAGAGGGCGTGTTGAGAGGCTCGGCGGTATGCGACGGTATATCCAAAGCCTATTCGGTAATGTGCGCAATCGAGTGTATCGACTGCGTGAGAGTTACGGGCGAAAAGGGCGAAAAGAATAATAAAGAGGGACACGCTTGGAACAAGATTAAATTGAGCGGAGATTGGTATCTTACCGACGCAACTTGGGGTAATGCGTACGCGCAAGGATCGGACAACGTCGTAAGCGAATATATTTTGTATAAGTATTTTCTCTTTACCGACGCGGATAGAACGAGAGACGGATACGTCATACAAAATTATCTCTATTACTTGGCGGACACTAAGTTTGACGAAAGCAATTACTATTCCTCTTGTAAAATAGAAATTAACAACAATGCGGCGGATTTTTATATCGACAGCGATACGGAGTTGAGTTATTTGTTGGATTATATCGACGTTAATTTCGATGCTCAAGCAATCGCGGGAAGTTCGTTCGAATTAATGTTAAATCCCAACGTTAAAATCAACGGCAAGGCTGTGAACGGTATAGCATCTAGAACTATTAACGATTTATTGTCTAGCGCTTGGGATATTCTATATAATAGAAGAGTCTTGTCGCTGATTAAGCCGACCGCGCCGAAGATTACAGTGACAAGTTATTTCTTGTTTGAAAGCAGCGCGGTATATGAATATACGAAAGTTATGTTTGTATTCGGATAGAAAGGATAAATATGTGGGAAGTTTTGCTTGATGCATTTTTGGATACGCTTAAACTCTCTTGGGTGCTTCTAATATTTTATATATTGATAGAACTTGTCGAGCAGAAAATCGCATCTAAAATGCACTCAAAGTTGAAATCTAAATATTCGGTTGCCGTAGGCTCTTGCTTCGGTATTGTTCCGCAGTGCGGCTTTTCCGTGCTTGCGTCCGATTTGTATTCCAAAAGACAAATCACCGTCGGCGCGTTGCTTGCGGTGTTTATCGCGACGTCGGACGAAGCTCTTCCGATACTCTTCTCATCTCTCAATCAAAAAGGCGTTTGGTTAAAACTTCTTATGCTTATAGGCGCGAAACTTATTCTTGCGCTTATCGCAGGCTACGCGGTAGATTTGATTATACATAACGTTCAAAAGAAGAAAGTAAAGGCGGAGCAAGTCGCTGAGGAAAATTCTCACAGTCACGGCGGACAAGCTGATGAGCACGAGCATAAACACGAACATCATCACGAGGAAGAGCAATCGACTTTGACTGCCGACGTGTTTGAAAATGCGGATGAAGGACATGCTCACGACCACGACCATGACCACGAGCATGAACACGAAGAGGACGAAGAAGAAGTAGATATACACAAAGGCTGTTGCGGACATCATATTGACGACGAGAAGGAAAGCGACGTCAAGAAGTATTTGGTGCATCCGCTCTTGCATACGCTTAAAATTTTGGCTTACATATTCATAATCAATTTTATTATGGGTACGTTGATATATTTTATCGGAGCGGAACGACTTGCCGAGTTTATGTCCAAAAGCGGAGTGTTGCAACCTATTATTGTGACGCTAGTCGGACTTATTCCAAATTGCGCGTCAAGCGTAATAATTACCGAGTTGTTCCTATCCAATACGATTTCGTTCGGATCTTGCCTCGGCGGACTTATCGTCAACGCTGGATTGGGTATCGCGTACTTGTTAAAGACGAATAAGAATTTCAAGCAAAATCTTGCAATTATCGGCGGATTGTTCGCTTTCGCATTAGTTATAGCAATAACATTGCATTTTATAATCTAACGTAAAAAACTCTTTTCAAATCGCTAATACTGTGATAAAATAAAATTATGGATAAAAAGAAAAAAGATATGCTTTTATATCAATGGCTATTCGTTACGCCGTTCAGTGTGATAGGCGCATTGGGCGTTCTTGCCGTCGGCATAATGGCTTTGCTCATCTTCGTCACTTCGGCAAAATACGTTGTGGCAAGTTTCATGTTGGAAAGCGCAAAGATTTTCCCCGCGCTGGCATTGACTATCATTTCACTCGGGGTAGTTGCCGTTTTGGTATTTTCGGAAATTATTCTTATTAAAAAGTATATAAAGAGTCTTAAAGAATTTCTCGCGGAGAGAAAGCAAGTTCTTTCTGATGCAAATAAAAGCGAAAACTAATTTTTGTACAATACCGCAACGCTGCTTACGCTGATACCTTCTTCGCGACCTGCTAATCCGAGTCTTTCGGTGGTGGTGGCGGATATGCTTACGAGATCGTCGTCAATTCCGATTATCTTTGCAAGGTTATTTTGAATTGTTGGAATGTGTGGGGATAGTTTAGGCTTTTGCGCCATAACTACCGCGCTTACCGATTTTACGGCAAGTCCTTTCGATTTGACAAGATTTAATACCTCTTTAAGAAGTTTTACGCTACTGATATTCTTATACTTATCGTCGGTATCGGGGAAGAGTACGCCGATATCTCGCTCGTGCATAGCCGAGAGTATCGCGTCCATAATCGCGTGGATAAGTACGTCACCGTCGCTGTGCGCGACAAGACCTTTGTCGTGCGGTATCTTTATTCCGCCGAGTATCAAGTCTCTTCCAAAGTCAAGTCGGTGAGTATCCCAGCCGTTGCCGATAAGCAAATCGCTTCCTATTGCTGTTTTACAGTCCTCTTGCGTGGTAATCTTGATATTGCTTTCGCTTCCTATCGTGAGGTGTACGCTCTTTTTGACGTACTGCTCGTAAAGCGTAGCGTCGTCGCTGAACTGCATATTCTCGCCCGCAAGCGAGTACGCTTTCTTTATCTCTTCCGTCTTGAATATCTGCGGAGTCTGTATTCTTACTACGCTTGACCTATCGATCGGTTGCGAAGTTTCGCCCGACAATACTCTCAATGAATCTACGCTAGGCGTATAGAGTACGCTCGTGCCGTACGCTATTGCGTCGCTCATACCGTCAAGCAGACACTGACGGGGCAGAAAAGGTCTTGCTCCGTCGTGGATTATTACGTATTCGCTCTCGACAAGTTGAAGTGCGTTGAAAATCGACTGAGAGCGAGTGTCTCCGCCTTGGCAGAGAATAGCGTTGTCGGGTAGGGGGAGAGACTTTATCCAATCAATATCGTTTTTATTATGCGATATTATAATTTTCTCTATATCCTCGTGATAGAAGCAAGCCAGCGTCTTATCAAGCACGCTCATTCCGCCTATATTAAAGGCAAGTTTGTTGTATCCGAGATTGCACCTATCGCCTCTACCGCCGCAGGCGAGTATTACGTCAAACTTCATCGGTAATTACCTCGTACATATCGCTACACTCTTGCTTTTTTGCGTTTTCAATCACTTGCAATATTCTGAATGAGAACTGTTTGTCGCCGAAAAACAATACGACTTCGTCGCCGACTTTCACTTGCGCTCCCGCTTTGGCAGGTCTACCGTTGATTTGCACACGACCGCTGTCGCACGCCTCGTTGGCGACCGTCCTGCGCTTTATTATTCTCGATACTTTGAGAAATTTATCCAATCTCATATCGCACCTCAATTCATTTAATTGAATAATATTATAATTATTATATTATTTATTATAACAAATATATTTATATAATTCAATAATAAACGCTAAATAAAATATGCGATACGATAGAGAAATATAGACTTGTAGGGTAGTTTGCTTTACAAAAATTTTACATAAAATTGCGGATATATTATAAAAAATTCCATATATATTATAAAAAATTTTTCACAAATAAGGTCGCCCTTATTTAGTCGCGAAAAGAAATAAAATTTAATATAATTTTTATAATTTTAGTTGACAAGACTTGCGTCTTTTGTTACAATCTATAATTGTATGATTATGTAAAATGCCAAATTAGCCTATTTTGACGTTAAAATACGCGAATAGGAAGGCGATAATCATCAGATTTCGAAAATTTTTAAGGAGGGTAAGATATGCCTCAAAGAACTCATACAGTCAAGTACGGCAACACGGAACGCGAATGTTTCTCCAAAATTCACGAGCCTCTTGAAATTCCGTATTTGATCGAACTACAAAAAGAATCTTACAAGCAATTTATCACGACGGGTATTCAAGAAGTCCTCGACGATTTCTCGCCTGTTTGCGATAGAGGCGGAAGATTCGAATTGCATTACCTCGGATTTAGACTTGACGACGAAATCAAGTACTCTATCAAGGAATGTAAAGACCGTGACACGACCTATGCGAGAGCGCTTCGCGTAAAGGTAAGGCTCGTGCGCAAGGCTACCGGTGAAATTACCGAAGAAGAAGTATTTATGGGTGATATGCCTATAATTACCGACAACGGTTCTTTCATTATCAACGGCGCAGAAAGAGTTATCGTCAGCCAGTTGGTAAGAAGCCCTGGCGTTTACAGCGTAAGCACGGTGGACAAGTCGGGAATCGAAAGATACGAAACCACTATTATGCCGAATAGAGGCGCTTGGTTGGAATTCAAGCAAGACACCAACGGTATTTTGTGGGTAAACGTAGACCGCAACCGTAAAGTTGCCGCTACCGTATTGTTGCGTTCTCTCGGTTTGAGTAGTGATGAGCAAATTTATTCGGTATTTGGAAACGAAGAAATTCTTTCCAACACCATTGCTAAAGACAGCACGAAAAATACGGAAGAAGCGAGAGTAGAACTCTACAAGCGTCTCCGTCCGGGTGAAATTCCTTCGCAAGAGGGTATCGCTCAACTTATCGACTCTACTTTCTACGATGACAGAAAGTACAATATGATGAGAGTCGGAAGATATAAAGTCAACAAGAAACTTTGCTTGGCTACGAGAATGGAAGGCAACACCTTAGCCAGAGACGTTGTCAACGAAGAGACGGGCGAAGTTATGGCTACGGCAGGAGAAGTAGTCGATATCGCTACCGCTACCGCTATCCAAAATGCGGGTATCAACGTAGTTTACCTCTTGAAGAAAGACGGCAAGGAATTCAAACTTATCGGTAACAACACCGTTGATTTGTCCGCTTACGTAGATTGCGATCCTAAGGATTTGGGAATTAAAGAGAAAGTTTATTATCCCGCTCTCAAAGCGTTGATGAACGAGTGTCCAAATATGGAAGAACTCAAAAAGGCTATCGCTTTGCCTGAGAACAGAGATAAGTTGGTCGTTAAGTGCGTCACCAACGACGATATTTTCTCGGCTGTATGTTACAACCTCGGCTTGTCCGTAGGCTTCGGCGAGAAGGACAACATCGACCACTTGGCAAACAGAAGAATCCGTTCGGTCGGCGAGTTGTTGCAAAATCAATTCAGAATAGGTCTTACAAGACTTGACAGAGGCATCAAGGAGAAGATGCTTGTCACCCAAGACGAGGGCGAATTCAAGGCTCAGACGTTTATAAATATCAAACCTGTTACCGCTGTAATCAAGGAATTTTTCTGTTCCTCGCAGTTGTCGCAGTTTATGGACCACCACAATCCTATTGCGGAACTTACTCACAAGCGTAAACTTTCCGCGCTCGGACCTGGCGGTTTGAATAGAGAAAGAGCGTCCTTCGAAGTCCGCGATATACACCACACCCACTACGGTCGTATGTGTCCTATCGAGACTCCTGAAGGTCAGAACATCGGTCTTATTTCCTCGCTTGCTACCTACGCAAGAGTCAATGAGTACGGATTTATCGAAGCTCCGTACCGCAAGGTTGACAAGAGCAAGGGCGTAGTAACCGACGAAGTAGTATATTTGCAAGCAGACGAAGAGGACAAGTATATCGTAGCGCAAGCAAACGCGCAACTCAACGAAGACGGTTCGTTCGCAACGCCGCGTGTTACTTGCCGTTACAGAGCGGACATCCGCGAGTTCGACGCAGACAAAGTCGACTATATGGACGTGTCGCCTAAGCAGCTCGTATCCGTAGCCGCAGCGCTTATCCCGTTCCTCGAAAACGACGATACGGCAAGAGCGTTGATGGGCTCGAACATGCAACGTCAGGCAGTTCCGCTTCTCAGACCCGAAGCGCCGTTAATCGGTACGGGTATCGAGCATAAGATTGCTTATGACTCGGGCGTAATGGTTATCGCTCGCAACGACGGTTACGTAGAGAATATTTCTTCGAGCGTAATCACCGTAAGATGCGACGACACAAGTCTTGATACTTACACCTTGCAAAAGTTCGAAAGATCCAACGCAGGTACTTGTATAATTCAAAAGCCTATCGTAAAGAAGGGCGACAGAGTATTGAAAGGTATGGTNCTNGCAGACGGTCCGTCTACTTNCAACGGAGAACTTTCNTTGGGTAGAAACATTCTTATCGGCTACATGTCGTGGGAAGGTTACAACTACGAGGACGCTATCCTTATCAATGAAGATTTGGTAAANGACGACGTATTNACNTCTATCCATATNGAAGAATACGAAATCGAAAGCAGAGATACGAAACTNGGCGAAGAGCAAATCACCAGAGATATTCCNAACCTCGGCGACGACGCNCTCAAATANCTNGACGAAGACGGTATNATTATCCCNGGCGCAGAAGTNCANAGCGGAGATATNTTGGTAGGTAGAGTTACGCCTAAGGGCGAAACGGAACTNACNCCNGAAGAGAGATTGCTCAGAGCAATNTTCGGCGAGAAGTCGAGAGAAGTNAGAGATACNTCTTTGAGATTGCCTCACGGTCANNCGGGTATCGTAGTNGACGTAAANGTNTTCACNAAAGANAACAGCAAAGAGCTTTCGCCNGGCGTAAGCAAACTCGTAAGAGTATANATCGCTCANAAGCGTAAAATCGGCGTGGGCGANAAGATGTCNGGTCGTCACGGNAACAAGGGNGTCGTATCGAGAGTACTTCCTCGTGAAGATATGCCGTTNATGCCNGANGGAACTCCGCTTCAAATCGTGCTCAACCCNTTGGGCGTGCCTTCGCGTATGAACATCGGTCAGGTACTTGAAGTGCACTTGGGCTTGGTTGCNAAAGCGTGCGGTTGGCANATTTCNACACCGGTATTCGACGGAGCNACNGAGGCTGACATCAAGCAACTTCTNAGAGANAACGGTTTGCCTGAGAACGGTAAAATCGAACTNTACGACGGNAGAACNGGCGAGAAATTCGAGAACCCNGTCACAGTCGGATATATGTATATGCTCAAACTTTGTCACTTGGTTGACGAGAAAATCCACGCAAGATCNACAGGTCCGTACAGCCTTGTTACGCAACAGCCTCTCGGCGGTAAAGCGCAATTCGGCGGACAGAGATTCGGTGAAATGGAAGTTTGGGCTCTNGAAGCGTACGGCGCGGCAAATATCTTGCAAGAGATACTTACCGTNAAGTCGGACGANGTCGTNGGTAGAGTAAAGACNTACGAATCTATCGTAAANGGCGCGCCTATCACNGAACCNGGNACACCTGAATCNTTCAAGGTATTGATAAAGGAATTCCAAGCTCTCGGTCTTGACGTCAACGTACTCAACGAGAACAAAGAGGAAATCGGTCTNAGAGAATTGNTAGACGACGAGTCGGATTANTACGAAGAGAAAGANGCNGCTCCNGATAAGGAAGTNGATATCTTCGANCTCGGTNGCANNGACGATATATTCAGTTTNGCCGATACNAATCCGTTTGCAGAAGACGCAGACGACAAAGACGACGAAAGCATCTTCGACAATATGTTNGAAGACGAAGAGAATTAAGGAGGCGCAGTATGTCAGAAGTAAATAATTTCGATTCAATAAAAATAGGCGTTGCCTCTCCNGAAAAAATCAGATCTTGGTCGCACGGCGAAGTTCTGAAACCCGAAACTATCAATTACAGAACGCAAAAGCCTGAAAAAGACGGTTTGTTCTGCGAAAAGATTTTCGGACCNACAAAGGANTGGGANTGTCATTGCGGTAAATATAANCGTATCAGATATAAAGGCGTAATCTGCGACAAGTGCGGCGTAGAAGTTACGAAAGCCAAAGTAAGAAGAGAGAGAATGGGTCATATCGAACTNGCCGCTCCNGTNTCTCACATTTGGTATTANAAGGGCGTACCTTCNAGAATNAGCGTNGTGCTNGANCTCTCTCCGAAGGACGTNGANTTGGTACTTTATTTCAATAAATATATAGTACTCGACGCAGGTAACACCGACCTCAATTATAAAGACGTAATCGAGGANAAGGAACTTGCNGANGTACAGNCNAGATNCAAGGACAATCTCGGCTCGTTCAGAGTAGGTATGGGCGCGGAAGCAATTAAGGAATTGCTCTCTGCAATCGACCTCGAAAAGGAATCGGCTAAACTCAAAGCAATCGTAGCCGAGAGCGGAGATAAGGCAAACAGCCAAAGAAGACTTAAAGCCGTAAAGCGTCTTGACATTATCGAGGCGTTCAGAGTAAGCGGAAACAGACCTGAATGGATGGTTTTGGACGTACTTCCCGTACTTCCGCCTGAACTCAGACCTATGGTACCGCTCGACGGCGGTAGATATGCGGCGTCAGACCTCAACGACTTGTATCGCCGTGTTATCAATAGAAACAACAGACTTAAAAAACTTATGGAATTCGGCGCTCCCGATATTATCGTAAGAAACGAAAAGAGAATGCTTCAAGAGGCTGTCGACGCTCTTATCGACAACGGCCGCAGAGGCAAGCCGGTCACCGGCCCAGGTAACAGAGAACTCAAATCTTTGACCGCTCTTCTCAAAGGTAAGCAAGGACGTTTCCGTCAAAACCTTTTGGGTAAGCGTGTAGACTATTCGGGTCGTTCGGTTATCGTAGTAGGACCGGAACTCAAGATGTATCAATGCGGTATTCCTAAGGAAATGGCAATCGAACTCTTCAAGCCGTTCGTAATGAAAAAGCTTGTCGAGAGAGGTACTTGCCTCAATATCAAGAGCGCAAAGAGAGTAATCGAAAGAGCGCAAGACGACGTAGTATGGGATATTCTCGAAGAGGTCATCAAAGACCATCCGGTACTCCTCAACCGCGCGCCGTCATTGCACAGACTTTCAATTCAAGCGTTTGAACCAGTACTCGTAGAAGGTAGAGCAATTAAGTTGCACCCGCTCGTTTGTAGCGCGTTCAACGCCGACTTCGACGGCGACCAAATGGCAGTACACGTTCCTTTGTCCATAGAGGCGAGAACGGAAGCAAGATTCTTGATGCTTTCTACCAACAACATCCTCAAATTGAGCGACGGTAAGCCTGTCGTATCGCCTACGCAGGATATGGTTATCGGTTCTTACTATATGACTATGGAAAAGGAAGGCGGACTCGGCGAAGGCAGATACTTCCGCAATCCCGAAGAAGCTATGATGGCTTATTCAGCCGGTCAAATCAGCTTGCAATCTAAGATATTCGTAAGAGTAGAAAAGGTAATCGACGGTGTTAAGTATTCCAAGAGATTGCACACCACTATCGGTAGAATTATATTCAATACCGCAATTCCGCAAGACTTGCACTTCGTACCGAGAGATACGCCTGAGCAAAAACTCGACCTTGAAGTAGATTTCAGAGTCGGCAAGAAGGAACTTTCGAGAATTGTCGACGCTTGCTTTAAGTATAAGGGCGCAACCGAGACTTCTATCATTCTCGATAAGATCAAGGCTCAAGGTTACAAGTATTCTACGGTAGGCGCAATCACTGCGAGCGTATTCGATATGCACGTTCCGCCGATGAAGAAAGAAATTATCGCAAGCGCGGAACAAAACGTAGTTACTATCGAAAAGCAGTTCAAGAAAGGTCGTCTTACCGAAGAAGACAGATATAAGCAGACAATCGCCGTATGGCAAAAGGCTCTTGCCGACATCAACGTTGAACTCAAAAAGGGACTTGACGAATTCAACCCGATTTGGATGATGGCGAACTCCGGCGCGCGTGGTAGCATGACTCAGATTTCGCAGTTGTGCGGTATGAAAGGTCTTGTCGCTGACCCGTCCGGTCGTACAATCGAATTGCCTATCAAGGCGTCGTTGCGTGAAGGCTTGTCAGTTCTTGAATACTTCATTTCTTCGCACGGTGGACGTAAAGGTATGGCGGATACCGCATTGAAGACGGCTGACTCAGGTTACTTGACCCGTCGCCTTGTAGACGTATCTCAAGACGTAATCGTCAACGAAGTAGATTGCGGCGACAACAGAGGCGTAACTATCGAACTTGACGGCAACAACGTCAAAGAATTTATCGACCGTATCGACGGTAGATACGTTATGGAAGATATCGTCGACGAGAACGGCAATTCTATAATCGAAAAAGACACAATGGCTACGCCAGAACAGGCTAAGGCTATCGCAGACGCAGGCGTTAAGAAAGTCAAAATCAGAAGCGTGCTTATGTGTAAGTCGGCTCACGGCGTATGCGCAAAGTGCTACGGAAAGAATATGGCTTCGGGCAATTCGGTAAAACTCGGCGAAGCAGTCGGTATTATCGCGGCTCAGTCAATCGGCGAACCAGGTACGCAGCTGACGATGAGAACCTTCCACACGGGCGGTGTCGCATTGTCTGGCGATATTACAAACGGTCTTCCGAGAGTCGAAGAGTTGTTTGAAGCAAGAAGACCGAAAGGTCAGGCTTTGGTTGCGGACATTGCAGGCGAAGTATCTATCGACAACAACAAGAGAGTTTTGACCATCGTATCGCAAAAGGGCGACAAGGTTGATTACAAACTTGTATTCGGTCAAAAACTTAAAGTCGAAGACGGACAGACGGTTGCAGCCGGCGACGTATTGACGCAAGGTAGCATCTATCCGCAAGATATTTTGAGAACAAAGGGCGTAAGAGGCGTTCAAGACTATATCATCAAGGAAGTCAAGATACCGTACGCAAGCGCCGGCGTTGACATCAACGAGAAGCACATTGAGATTGTCGTAAGACAAATGCTCAGAAAGGTCAAGATAGAAAATCAAGGCGACACGTCTATGATGCCAGGCGAGTACGTGGATATCTTCGCGTACGAAGCTGAGAACGAGAAAGTAATCGAGAACGGAGGCCGTCCGGCTACCGCTAAGAGAACTTTGCTCGGTATCACGAAAGCCGCTTTGGCTACCGAATCCTTCTTGTCCGCAGCGTCCTTCCAAGAGACCGCAAAGGTACTTACCGAAGCCGCTATCAAGAACAAAGTCGACCACCTTATCGGACTTAAAGAGAACGTCATTCTCGGTAAACTTATCCCTGCCGGTACGGGTATGAANCGTTATCGCAATATCGTTTCCTTGCCNGCAAACAGCGCGGAGAGCAGAATTGTCGAGGAAAGCATTTCCGACAAGTTCGCTATGGAAAACGATATCGAAGACTAGTTCTAAACTTTAATTAAAACTTAATAACAAACCTAAGGCGAAGTATTTGAGGGCGTAATTTTATAAATATAAAATCGCAAAGCGTCTAAATAGCGTAATTTGAGTTGTATTTCGTTCGGTATCGAGGTCAAGGCGTACTCTATGTACGTCGACCGAGTACCGTATGAAAGACGACCAAAGAACGCGTTTAGATACGCGCTAAAATACTTAGCATTAGGTAACAGATTCTATAAAGAGTGTGGGAGTGACGGACACTATGAACACACAGCAACCTCATGTAAGGTGCTAAATTCCGCAAGTGTACTTGATAGATAGAATGATACCCAACGGGTAATAGTCGCTATCACAGTATAGCGACTATTTATTTATTGAGCAAAAGAAAAGGAGTAGTTATGATAAANAGATTATTTACAAGCGANAGCGTGACCGAAGGNCATCCCGACAAGGTCTGCGATAAAATATCNGACAGCATACTNGACGCGTTGCTTGCGCAAGACCCNATGAGCCGCGTCGCTTGCGAAACGTGTACGAACACGGGNTTTATACTCGTAATGGGCGAGATAACTTCTAACGCAAACGTNGATTACGAAAGCGTNGTAAGAAAGGCGGCTTTGGAAATTGGCTACGACAGCGAGGAAAAAGGACTTGACGGAAATAATTGTCAAGTAATGATNAGACTTGACAAGCAATCTNGCTGANATCGCTATGGGCGTAGACAGTTCCTTGGAAAACAAGCAAAAAGGCGGAGATAAATACGACTTGATTGGCGCAGGCGANCAAGGTATGATGTTNGGNTANGCTTGCAACGAAACNNCGACGCTTATGCCTATGCCTATNTANTTGTCGCACAAACTTACGGCAAAANTNACCGAAGTGCGCAAATCGGGCGAATTGAAGTATNTAAGACCNGACGGCAAAGCGCAAGTATCTGTAGAGTACGTCGACGACAAAGTCAGCAGAATTGAAGCGATTGTGCTTTCCACTCAACACAGNGAGGANNTNGACACNGANACNTTGAGAAAAGANNTCAAAAAGCACGTTATCGACGCCGTTATTCCCNAGGGTCTTATCGACGGCAATACGAAGATATACATCAACCCGACNGGTAGNTTCGTCATCGGCGGACCTCACGGCGANAGCGGNCTTACGGGNAGAAAGATTATCGTCGATACCTACGGCGGTTACTGNCCGCACGGCGGCGGAGCATTTTCGGGCAANGANAGCACAAAGGTTGANAGNTCGGCGTGCTATATGGCTAGATACGTNTGCAANAATATCGTNGCAAGCGGTATNGCNGAGAGATGNCAGCTCGACGTAGCGTACGCAATCGGCGTGGCAAAACCCGTNTCAATCAACGTAAATACCTTNGGNACNAGNAAACTGAACAATGTTCAAATNGCTAAAATTGTCGAGCAGGTGTTNGATTTGCGTCCTTTGGCGATAATTGAGCAACTCGAATTGAGAAAACCGCAATTCGCCAAGACGAGCAATTACGGACACTTCGGAAGAGAAGACCAAGGCTTTAAGTGGGAAGAATGCGACAAGGCGCAAGAGATTGCCCGTATCGCNTCGACAATGCTATAATTTTTTGTTGCAAAGAGAGAAGATAATCGAATGGAAATCGTCAAAGGCTACGTAGAAGAGATAGTATTTAGAAACGTCGACAACGGATATTGCGTAATATACGTCAATGCCGACGANNNGCTTTTGACGGCTGTCGGCACTTTTCCGCCTATNGAAGAGGGCGAATACCTTGAAATGAANGGCGAGTANGTGCTCAACAGCAAGTTCGGCGAGCANTTCAACGTCAGTGAATGCAGAATTGTCAGCCCCGATTCTTTGGAATCAATTTGCAAGTATCTNGCAAGCGGTCTTTTCTACGGAGTNGGCGAGGTCACGGCNAAGAATATCGTNGACGCTTTCGGCGTTCANACTTTGGAAGTAATAGAGAAATTNCCCAACAAGATTGCGCAGGTCAAGGGNCTNTCGCTCAAAAAAGCGATGNTTATTCACGAAGCGTATATCGTGCATAAGGAACAGCAAGCGACTATNGTNTATCTTCAAAGTTTCGANATCAGCCTNAATTTGGCGCTNAAAATCTATAAGAAATACGGCGACGGAACNAGNCGCATTATAGAAAAAAATCCCTATCAAATGGTAGAAGACGTCGACGGNGTGGGATTTATCACCGCGGACAAGATTGCNCTCAATATGGGNTTTGACCAATTCAGCAGATTTAGAGTAAGCGCNGGTATCGGACACGTGCTTCAAGAGAGCGCGAGCAAAAACGGTCATACATATTTGCCGAGAGATGAGGTTACTCGCGAAGTTTGTCGATTGCTTAGAATGGACTTTGACGAGTATAGTTTTATGGTCGAGAGTATTATCCTTGACAACGTCGTTATGGGCAAGATAATCATTGTCAATCAGGACGGCGAAGAAAGAGTGATGCTCACTAAAATGTACGAGAATGAAAACGGTATTGCCAAGTGCATTGCCGATTTGATGTTGGACGCAGAGGACTTCAATCTCAACTTCGACGTGGATATACGCGACTTCCAAAAGTCGCACGACATCACTTTGCACGAAGGACAAATTGAGGCGATAAAGAATTGCGTCAAGTACGGCGTCAACGTGATTACGGGCGGCCCGGGTACGGGTAAGACTACTATCATAAATTGCATTATTTATATTCTCAAAAAGCAGTTTGCAAAATTCGTGCTTTGCGCGCCTACGGGCAGAGCGTCCAAAAGACTGTCGGAGGCGACGGGTGAAGACGCGAAGACGATACACAGACTTCTCGATTTGGACTTTACAGGCGGAAAAGGTCATTTCAATTACAACGAGGACACTAGGCTTAACGCCGACGTAGTGATAGTCGATGAAGTGAGTATGTGCGACGAATACGTCTTTTACGCGCTTGTCAGAGCAATGAAGAAGGGCGCAAGACTGATACTTGTCGGGGATAAAGACCAGTTGCCGTCAGTCGGCGCGGGCAATATCCTTGCGGATATTATATCTTGCGGTTTGATACCTATAAATTACCTTACCCACATTTACAGACAAAGCGACGACAGCCTTATTATTGAGAACGCGCACAAGGTCAATCACGGCGAAATGCCTACGATTGACAACCGCTCCAAAGACTTTTTCTTTGACGCGCAGTCGGATACGCAGACTATGCTCAAAAACTGTATAGAACTTACTACAAAAAGACTTCCGTCTTTCGCAAAAATATCCCCAAAAGACATACAAGTGCTTTGTCCTATGAAAAAGGGCGTATTGGGCGTGGAAAATATCAACGTTGAAATGCAAAAGGCGCTCAATCCGCCGTCCCACGACAAGGGAGAGATTCGCTCGGGAAACAATATTTTCAGAGTAGGCGACAAGATTATCCATACGGTCAACAACTACCAAATGGAATGGGTATCGCCTTACGGCGTAAGCGGTACGGGCGTGTTCAACGGCGATATAGGCTATATCGTCGAAGTCAACAAAAGTCAACCTAGTATGAAAGTCGAATTTGACGACGGCAAAATTGCCACTTACAAGCACGAGAATTTTGACGAACTTTCGCTCGCTTACGCTATCAGTATTCACAAGTCGCAAGGCTCGGAATTTCCTGCCGTCATAATCACAGTCAGCGGGGGAAATCCATTCCTTATGACAAGAAATTTGCTCTATACCGCAATCACCCGCGCAAAGTCCGTCGTAGTAATAGAAGGATCAAAAGAAAGCGTAGCCAAAATGGTCAAAAACGACTATACCGCGAAGCGCAATACTTTGCTTTCCGAATTTATTGTAGAGAACTGCAAAAAAGCGGGTATTGAAGTGTAAATTTTAGGAAAAGAATTGATCGCATATTGATTTGCTCAAAAATATATGTTATAATTAAAATGCGAATTGGGATATTTCGTAAACGTATTCGCCACTAAGGAATAGTATAAAGGAGGTGTCAATGATGAAAAAGAAGACGATTTTAAGTGTTTTAATATGCTTAATCATTTGTAGTATGGTTTTCATAGCAGTCGCTTGTAAAGATGATCATGAGCATACTTATGATACGTCTTGGACTAGCAACAACTCTTATCATTGGCATAGAGCGACTTGCGGACATTCCGAGGTAATAGATAAGACCGAGCATGAGTGGAATGATGGGGAAGTTACGAAAGATCCGACTTGCACGAATAGTGGTTTGAAGAAGTATATATGTAATATCTGCAAGACTGCCAAATGGGAGAGCATTCCTATTACGCTAGATCATAAATTTTCTACCGAGTGGAGCAAAAACGTTTCATATCATTGGTATGACTCGACCTGTGGACACGACGAAATATTAAGCAAAGACGAACACGATTTTGATAGCGACGGCGTTTGCCGTGTATGCGAATATGATATTAGTGAAGACTTTACGTTTGAATTAAATAGCGATAATTCTTCGTATACTTTGAAGAAAGCCATAAGAAGTATTGATAGCGATGTAAAAATACCGTCTAAGTATAAGGGGTTGCCTATATCAGCTATTGGTGAAAAAGCATTCATATATAAAAATTTATTGAGCGTTAATATACCTAGCAGTGTGACGAGTATAGGTGATTTTGCTTTCAAGTATTGCAGATATTTGATTAATATAGAGATACCAAGTGGAGTAACAAGCATTGGCGATTCTGCATTTTATGAGTGCAATAGTTTGACAAGCATTGAAATACCAAGCGGCGTAACAAGTATTGGCGATTCTGCATTTTATTATTGTGACAGTTTGACAAACATAGAAATACCAAGCGGTGTAACGAGCATCGATAATGCTGCTTTCTATGGGTGTAGTAGATTGACAAGTATAGAAATACCAAATAGAGTTACAAGTATTGGCTCTTTTGCATTTGCAAGATGTACAGGGTTGACAAGTGTAGAAGTTCCGGACAGCGTAATAAGTATCGGCCAATATGCATTTAATTGTGAAAACTTGGAAAGTATAGTTATACCATTCATAGGCGAAAAAGCAGATGAAACTGGTAATACTTATTTTTCACATATAACTGTGGGAAGACATGTAAGTAATTTCAGTGAGATAGATTTAAAATCTTTAAAACGTGTTGTCATCACTGGGGGTACGAGCATTTATGATAACGCATTTCTTGGTTGCAGTAATTTGACTACCATAGAAATGCCGAGCACTGTAACGAGCATAGGGGCAGATGCATTTTGTGGTTGTAGCAGTTTGTCAAATTTGGAAATACCAAGCGGTGTGACAAGCATAGGAAAAGGAGCTTTCGAAGGTTGTAGTAGTTTGTCAAATTTAGAATTACCAAGCGGTGTGACTAGCATAGAAGAAAGGACATTCTTACTTAGTGGATTAACAAGTATGAAAATACCAAACTGTGTGACTAGCATAGGAGAAAAGGCATTCATGGATTGTAGCAGCTTAACAAGTATAGAGATTCCTAATGGGGTAACTAGCATAGAAGGCGGAGTATTTGCTAGATGCAGTAGTTTAATTGGTGTAAAGATACCGGCAACAGTAACAACTATAGGCGAGTCTGCTTTTTATGATTGCAGCAGTTTGACAAGTATAGAAATACCAAGCAGTGTAACGAGTATTGACTATCGTGCTTTCTATGGTTGCAATAACATAACGACAGCGACAATGCCTACGATAGCAATATATGCTATACCTAAAAGCAAGTTGGAGACTGTTGTAATTAATGGCGGAACGATCATAGACTATGGCGCTTTTAGTCAATGTAGCAGTTTGACAAGTATAGAGATAC
>JAAVHQ010000012.1 GCA_014799645.1 Clostridiales bacterium
TTTAATATATAAATTTACTAAAAAGTATTGATTTTTTTGCGCGTCGCGAGTATAATTAGTTTATATTTGTGTATCTAGGAGGGAGGTATCTTGAATCTTCTGTCGGCCAAAAACGTATTTTCCGATATTTTCGAGTGGTTTGCAAACCTCTCTTCAAAGCTGCCCGCAATAGATTATAAGACCTATTTCATCGTGGTCGTGGCAATCATTTTGGGCGTAGGTCTTATCGTTGCTCTTACTTATTTCGGTTCTTACAGATTTAAACTTCTCGTCGCTTGCAAAAAGATAATCAGCTATCTCGCGGACGTCGAGGCTATCGACAACGACAACTTCGGCGACTTTACCTCACAGTGCTTCTCCGAAAAGGTTCCTTCGACTCTGCGCGACTGCTGGGTGCAATACCTCGGCGTCAGATTCGGTTATCCGAGCGATATCGTGTCCGAGCAGAACGTCTACGACAGAGAGGTCAAGCGCGTAAGAGAGATCCGCGCCAACGTCTTCATCGCCGTTGCGCTTATCCTCATTGCAATCTTCTCATTTTGGGGATACGGCAGACTCGACGGCAAGGATATGGGCGTCATCTTCCTTGCAAGCCTCTTGCTCTCGGGCGTGATCTATCTAGTCCTCGTTATTATCAATAAGATACTCAGCAATACCTGTCTTGACGCCTTTAACAATATGCAGGAGGACCTCGACGCAAAGGTCGTCTTCCAAGTTGAAAAGACGTTCGCTACGGATGCCTCTCCGCTTGGAGATCTTGCCGCTATCATTGACGAGATAGTTGCACGCAACACCGCAAAGGAGATCGGCTTTGAATTCGGCGACGAGCAAACCCCGATCGAGGAGCTTATTGCAAAAGCGGACGACGCAGACGGGCAGGGTGACGACGGCGCGAACGATGACGGTGCCGAGACGGCTGAGAACGTTGAGGTCGCTGAAAAGGTTGGCGTCAAAGACGAAGTCGTAGATGAAATTGAGCTTGAGGACGACGCCAAAAGCGAACCGTCGGCAGAAGAAAAAGAAAGTGCGGACGGCGCAGCCGAAGATGATAATCTGACCATAGACGATATTATCGTTGAAGAGATCGAGCTCGAGGAAGAGGAACACGCAGGCGAGGACGCAAAAGAGGAACACTCCACGGTAGACGAACCCGTAGCGGCTAAAGAACCCGTTGTAGGGGACGAACCGATTGAAGAGGCGGAACCTGTCAGAGACGAAGAGCCCGCCGTAGAGGCAGAGCCTATTTCAGAAAGCGAGCCTATCTTAGAAGCCGAGGTCGTCAACGAGGAAAAAACCGCCCAAGATGAACCCGTTCAAGAAGAACCCGCCGTAGAAGCGGAGAGCGAACCCGTAGTAGAAAACAATCCGTTTGTTGACGACGGTGCGATTGACGGCGTAGTTGAGGATATTAAGGTCGAAAGCGAACCCGAACAGCCAAAAAAACAGACCAGCGAAATAATCGGCGAGCCCGTTGAAATTATCACCGAAAAGGGACCCGAGGCTAAGCAAGAAGAGAAGGCTTCCAAAGACGACACTCAAAAAAAAACGATAAATGACGAACAGTCTTCGACTGTTTGCAACGAAAAGGGTGCTGAAGACGAGCAGCCTTCGGCTGATGACAACGAAAAAGATGTTGAAGACGGACAAGAGGTAGAAGCCGAAGCTTCGTCGGACGTAAACGGGCAGACTTCGTCCGTTGAAAGCGAGCAAGAGGTTGCACGGCCTTCGGCTGATGATAATGTGCAAAACATAGAAGAGGCACAAACGGAAGTTGAAACTTCGTCGGATACGAACGAACAGCCGATAGAAGAGCCTACGGTTAAAGACGACGGGCAACCGGTGGAAGAACCGACTGCTGAGGTTGTACCCGAGGTGAAGGAAGAGCCCGCCGTAGAAGAACCCATTGCAGAGCAGAAAGCAGAAACTAAAAAAGAGGAGAAGCAGAAACCGCATATGGAAGAGCTTAAGGAAGAGACGACCGTAAAAGTTGACGGCGACGACGGCGCTGACGACGGCGAGCCTATCATTCAATACGTAGTGGACGGTCCTATGGACGACGATGACGAGGTCGTCAAGCCCGCTCAGCTTGTGAAAATGCCTAACCTCGTAGACTACATGATTGCGCAAAACGCTTCGCCGAAGCTCAAAATGAATATTGTCAACAGACTTATGGCTTCGTACAAAAGGTTTGAGAACAGCGAAGAGGATAAAAAGATCATAGACGATTGCATTAGAAAACTTATGGCTGACTTGCAGAAAAACAACAAGTAAGACGGCTGTTTGATAAAGTACATATAATAATTGAGGGCAAATTATGTTTGGAAGAAGAGCCAGAAAAAAGGCGGAGCAAGAAGCGCTTAGAAAGATGATGGAAGAGGCGGAAGCCAACCGCCGTGCCGCACAGGAAGCCGAATACGCCGCCGAGCAGGAAGCCAAAATCTTCTACGAGAGTGAAATCATATTCGACGATGACGAATTTGATAACGATCCGTTTTACGATTTTCAGCAATATGATGAACCGCAATTTGATGTACAGAATGACGAACCGGACGTTCAGAACGACGAACCTATTGACAGCTTTGAGTCTGTAAATCCGAACGGTGGCACCGTCGTCGCTTTGCCCATTCACGAGGATAAGCCCGCCGAGCAGGAGCAGGAAACCGAAAATGTCGTCGAGGAAACTGCCGTTCAGGAAAACGATATTTTGGAGCCTGTCGAGGCAGAAAAGGAAGAAGAACCGGTTCAAGAGATCGTCGAAGAAATTTTGCCCGAAGAACCTATACGAGAGACCGTTCAGGATGCCGTACAAGAGCCTATACGAGAAGAAGTGCAGGAGGCAGAATCAACAGTGGAGACCGAGCAAGAACCCATTATGCAGGAGCCCGTTCAGGAGACCGTACCCGAAACCGAGCAAGAGCCGATTTACGCGGAGCAGGAACAGCAAGCGCAGGAGTACGTATGGCAGTCTGAGTATGCAGAGGAGTCAACCGCCGAGCACGGCGACGAGCCTGAAATTCGCTATATCGTTGACGGCCCCGTCGAGGACGACGAGCTTGTCAAGCCCGCGAAGCTCGTTAAGCTGCCAAACCTTATCGACTACATGCTTACGCGCAAAATGTCTAAGAGCATGAAGATTACCATTGCAACGCTGCTTCTCGGCGCATATCAGAAGTATAAGGATATCCCCGAAGAGAGAGAAATCGTTAAGGGTTGCATGAAAAAAGTTTTAGCGGCTTTGATGAAATAAAGCGCGCTAATGCGGTGTATTATTAAGAGATTAAAAAGCAAGGAACGTTAAGATACTATTTCCTTGCTTTTTATTGTCATTATGATAAAACATAACTAGGATAAACAGTAATTTAGCGGAGTAATTATGAAAACAGAAAATTCAAAGTTTATAAAAAAAGGCGAAAAATCAATAATTGATAATATGCAATTTAATTGCCGCTCGCAAGAAGAAAAGATTTATTTAACAATTGGCGAGGATTGCGTTATACACGGCACGATAAATATTGAAAATTCTGAAATGAAAATCGGCGATAGAGTGTTGATTAACGAGGGTACGACTTTTTATTGCACTACGGGTATTACAATCGGCAATGACGTTATGATTTCTTGGGGTTGCACGATAGTTGATAGCAATATGCACTCTATTGTGTCGGCNGANAGANTAAAAGAAACAAAGNCGGCAAGNCAAGATATAGAAAANCATTGTATGGGTAAAAANAGCGATAANTCNGTTATNAAAANNGCNCCCGTTGTTATAAAAGATAAAGCGTGGATNGGCTTTAATTCTATCATAATGAANGGTGTTACAATTGGTGAAGGGGCTGTTGTAGGCGCAGGAAGCGTTGTAACAAAAGATGTTCCCGATTACGCAGTAGTTGGTGGCAATCCAGCTCAAATATTAAAATACACAAAATAAATTTCAATTTAACGGAGATAAATAAATGCAAAATAACGAAATTGAAAAGGCAATCCCGTGGAATCCGTGGCACGGGTGTAAAAAGGTAAGCGCGGGGTGTAAAAACTGTTTTGTCTACAAAATGGATCAAAGATACGGTAGAGATACAACGGTTGTCACAAAGGGCAAAACGACTTACGAACTAAAAGATAAAGATTGCCCGCCAAACTCATTAGTAAAATTATGTTTTTCCTCCGATTTCTTTTTGGAAGAAGCCGATGAATATCGAGAGGGGTGTTGGGATTTTATCAGAAGAAGAAAAGATTGCAGATTTGTGCTTACGACTAAACGCCCCGAGAGAATTAAAATATGTGTTCCACCTGACTGGGGCGAGGGCTGGGAACACGTCTATATGAGTGTGTCAATAGAAAATCAAGAAATGGCGGATATTAGGTTAAAACATTTTTTGGAAGCGCCCGTCAAGCACAGAGAAGTATTTTGTTCTCCTTTAATCGGTCCGATAACGCTCGGAAAGTATTTAGATACCGGACTTATTAAATGCGTCAACGTAGGCGGAGAAATGGCTGCCAAAGCCGATGTGCGCCCTATCGAGTATGAATGGGTAAAGAATTTGTATTTAGAAGCCAAAGAAAGAAATATTGAATTTTATTTCCATCAATGCGGTTCAATGTTTTTGAAAGACGGAAAGAATATAGGCAAGTGGAATCTAAAAGAGCAGATAGCGCGCGCCGAAGAAATTCAAAAAGAACTTGAAACTTTATATAAATAAACTAACGCATATTACGTAAAAAAATCTCTCGGATATTTTCCGAGAGATTTTTATTTTCGCTTAAAAGAGTAAATTACTTCGCTATATACAACGTCTTGATTTCGTAAGGCGAGAACTCGAAATTCTTGCTGCGAGCGAGTTTTTCTTTGTTTTCCAACATATCGCATTCGTAGATGTTTGCGCTGTCAAAACTCAATGCCAAAGTCGCTTTGGCTGTCTCGCCGTAGCACTCGTACGCTCTTACGATAATACCTTCGTTGTCTTCGGCAACTTTAATGGTTTCAATTACGATATTCTTATTGTCGAATTTGGCAATCGTATCGAGCGCGAGGTCGTTATTTACGATTTCTATAGGATTATTGAAGCAATAGCCCTTAGCCATAAGGTCGGTATCTTCAAACTTAGCCTTATGCGGATAGATAGCGTAAGAGAAAGTATGATTGCCTCTATCGCAAGTCGGGTCGGGGAAGATAGGAGCGCGGAGCAATGCGAGCGACAAGAAACCTTCTTTCGCGCGGTGTCCGTACTTGCCGTTGTTGAGCAATGCCAAGCCGTAGTCTTCGCCGTCGAGGTTGACGAACTTGTGCGCGCATACCTCGAATTGAGCCCAATTCGGATTGTAGTCTTCGTCCTTATCGGCTTCGCTCGTCGTGCGGTCGAAGTTACCGAACTGGATATTGCACTTGACGTTGTCCGCAAATACGGTCGGTACGAAGTCGGCGCGGAGCATTTTGAGTTCCTCATTCCAATCGACTGTCGTGTCAAATCTGACCATATCGCCGCCAACTTCAACGTATACTTTCTGCACGAGCGATGACTTGTTGTATTTGTAGGAGTTTTCTCTTACCAAATACGCGCCTTCGATATAGGTGTTGGAAGAAGTGAGTTTGAAGGTCGACTTCTTCATCATCATATAATTTGTCTTTTCGTCCTTACCCCATTGAATATCCCACGCGTTGTAGTATCTAAACGGGTCGGAGTAGACAACGAGTTTGTTGAAATACTCTTTGACAAGTTCTTTATTTTCATTCTTATCGATAAGAGAAGTAATTTCGCCGTTGTCGCCGAAAGTGACTTTCAAGTTTGCGTTCTCAATCGTAGTGTCGGTGTAAGAAAGTTCGCTTACGTCGATATTAGCGGGCGTAAGTTTACCGACCGAGTGCGCTTTCAAGTCCGCGGTATACCATTCGTCGTCGACCTTTACGAATTCCTTGCGGTCAAAGTCAACGCTGTTGACAGCGCTCTTTTCGCCTTCTTGCGAGAGAGCGTCGAGCATAGTCTTTTCAATCTCTTGAAGTTCGCTATACATAATTTGATATCTCGCGTAAGATTCGTCGTATACTCTCTTGATAGACGAACCCGGCAAAATGTCGTGGAATTGATAGAGAAGTACTTCTTTCCAAATCTCTTCGACTTTTGCTCTATCGTAGGTCACGCCTTTAAGGAAAGCGACCGCGCCAAGCCATTCAATCTTGTGCAACAATTCCTCAATACGTCTGTTCCACTTCTTTGCGTTGGCTTGCGAAGTGTAGCAACCTTGGTGCCTTTCGTAATACAACTCGCCTGTGTGCGTTGGCAATACGCTCGCCATATCCTTTATATCGTCAAAGAAGTTGACCGCAGGAGACGGTTTGCACGGCGCTAAACCGTCGATATTCTTTTGGTGACGCATCATATATTCCATGTGTCCTTCACCAGGACCGCCGCCGCCGTCGCCGTCGCCGTAGATAAGCAAAGCCTTGTTGCAAATCTCTTTTTCGGAATATCTATCTTCGGACTTCTTGATTGCGAGTGGGGAATTGCCCGCGTTGTAATCGCCGAGCGGTTCCATGTGCGACAAAAGGGAAGTGCCGTCTATACCTACCCAGTTGAACGTGCGGTAGGGGAAGCGGTTGAAGTCGTTGGACGTAGGCTTTATCGTCATAAAGTAATCCATGCCGCTCTTTTTAATGACTTGCGGAAGAGAAGCGGGGAAGCCGAATACGTCGGGAAGCCAACACATTCTCGATTTGAAGTCAAATTCGTCTTTCCAGAACTTTTGTCCGTAAAGACACTGTCTTACCCACGATTCGCCGCCGGAGAGGTTGCAATCGCTTTCTACCCACATTCCGCCTTGAAGTTCAATTCTGCCGTCAAGCACGTATTTCTTTACTCTCTCGAAAAGTTCGGGATATTCTTCTTTGAGCCATACGAACATTTGCGGTTGCGACTCCGCGAAATAATATCCGTCGTAGATAGCGAGGTTGCGCAACTGATTTGCAAAGGTGCGCGCAACTTTTCTCTTCGTCTCGCGCAAAGGCCAAAGCCATGCCAAGTCGATATGCGCGTGACCTATGCAATAGTAGGTCGTAGCTTCGTATTCGGGTTTCTTCTCAATAGTAGGTTTGAGGAATTCTCTAGCGTACTTTGCGCCCTTCTTTTTGTAAATTTTGTAACTTTGTTTGAGCGCCTTGTCAATCTCGATGAATCTCGGACTTTTCTTGTCGAGTATCATCATTATGAAAAACAAATCTATATAGTCGTAGTAATATTGATTGATTTCTTCGTCGTGGATACAAATATCCGCGCGTCTTAGGTGAGCGGTGCATTTTTTGAAACGGAACTTGCCGTTGAAACCTGCGTCGACGTAGAGGTCGATATTCTCGTCGCCCGTCGAGCATTCCGTTATGTCAATACGTTGTTTCGCGATAAGAGAATGGAAAACGTCGCCTTTGCTCAATATCTGCGTGATGCCTTGCAATACTATTCCGTCGGGATTGAAGACAAGACCTTCGCCTTGAAGTTTGATACGCAAAATTACGCTCTTGCCTTTTGCCTTCTTAGGCACTTGTCCTGTGAAGTGAAACCATGCGCAGTCGAAACTGTCGGCGTATTCCTTTCTCTTTCCCCAAGCTTGCCATTGACGGATAGGCTTGAACGCGCTTTTGTCGAGGTCATCCCATTTGATAGGTTCTGCGCTCTTGATTACTTCGGCTTTCAAGTCGCCGACCTTTTGATTTATCGAGCATTTCAAATTCCAAATATTGAACACGTGTCCCGATTTGGACACAGCCTTTTTCACCATTTTCTTATCAAAACCCATACACACCTCACGTTTATTGTTCGTCTATAAAATATATACGCATATATATTTAGTATATTTTAACATAATTATAGACATTCGTCAAATTTTTTTCTTTATAAAGATATTTGTTGTATTTGCGTTTTGAGAAATTGAAATTTTATGTTAAAATATATATAGAATGGAAGAAATCAGAAGATATACGATTGACGGAGAGGTCATAGAATATAAGTTTGTAAGGCGGAAGATGAAGACTATCCGCTTGCGTATTACGAACGACGGGACTTTGGCGGTTTCGTGTCCTATGCGTACGCCTATATACGAAGTGGAGAGGGTAATCGCCAAAAACAAAGAGTGGATAAAGACTACCCGCGAGCATACTCTCGAACAAATGCCCAAAGAGCCGAAGAGGGAATATTACACCGGCGAGAAATATCTTTTTCTCGGCGACGAGTATACTTTGTTGGTTATGCAAAACCCAAAAGAGGGCGTTGAACTGAAAAGCGACTATATCTTCCTTTCGGTACGTTCGCTCGACGATTACGACAGAAAGAAAAGACTTCTCGACAAGTGGTATGTCGAGCAGACCGAGAAGATTTTTAAGCAGAGATTTTACGCGCTGGTCGAGAAATTCCGAGACCTCTTTCCCTATGAGTATCAACTCAAAATAAGGAGTATGACTGCTAGGTGGGGAAGCTGTATGATAAACCGCAATACCGTCGTGCTCAATTCTCGACTTATCTATGCGGACGAAAGCCTTATCGACTACGTCATTTGTCACGAGCTTTCGCATTTCAAATTCAAAAATCACGACAAGGATTTTTACGAGATGCTGACCTATCTTTGTCCCGATTGGAAAGAGAGGAAAAAACTTCTCGGCACAAAATATATATATTACGTAAGATAAAACGGTTATATGTAATTTTTATATAAAATGATATTTCCAAGCGTATCCGTAAATTGACTTTTAGATAAAGCATATTATACAATAAATACATCTCAAATCTACTCGGAGCATTTATGAAGACTATTCTCAAATATTATAGAAAGTATGCTCTCGCAATAATCGCATCTTTACTCTTTTTGACGGGCGAGGCGATATGCGAGTTGCAACTGCCGGGATATATGTCAAATTTGGTCACGTACGGAATAGGTACTGCCGATATGGGACAGATATGGCATTACGGTTGGCAAATGATAGTAATAGCTCTAACCGCTTGCGTTTGCGCGGTAATGGTGGGCTTTTTCTCCTCTCAAATTGCGGCGAAAGTGTCGCGCGATTTGCGTAACGATATTTTCAAACAAGTAATGAATTTCGCAAACGAAGAGTACAACAAATTTTCCGTATCTTCTTTGATTACGAGAAGCACCAACGACATTACGCAAATTCAATCTCTTACGATACTGTTTTTGAGATTGATTATGTTCGCGCCCATCATGGGCATAGGCGGCGCAATCAAAGCCGTCGAATATTCAAGCGGTATTTCTGCGCTTGCTTACGTTATCGTCGCGGCGATTGCGATAGTGATAGTGTTGATTATCGTTGCGCTTACGGTCGTTCAACCCAAGTTCATTAAAATGCAAAAGCAAATTGACAGCGTCAATCAAATCGCAAACGACGAACTCAGCGGTATGCTCGTAATAAGAGCGTTCAACACTCAATCGCACGAAGAGGAAAGATTTGACAAAGCCAACAAAGATTTGACTTCGACTTCGCTCTTTACTTCGCGTATGATGGCGATACTTATGCCGATAATGACAATCGTCATGAACGGCGTAATGTTGGCAATAGTATGGCTTGTCGCTTATAGGGTAGAAGACATCTCGCAAGTGGCGAATATGATGGCATTTATGCAATACGCATTGCAAGTCATAATGTCGTTTATGATGATTTCAATGATATTCATTATTTTGCCGAGAGCAATCGTCTCTATCAAGAGAGTAAGCGAAGTGCTTTCGATGAATATCAGCATTAAAAACGCCGAGGGCAAGGAAGAGCCGACGGGCGTGAGATTTAAGGGCGACGTAAGATTTGAAAACGTGAGTTACGGCTATGGCGGCGGAGTCAACGCAGTAGAGAATATCACCTTTGAGGCAAAGAGCGGTCAGGTCACCGCGTTGATAGGCAGTACGGGAAGCGGTAAGTCGACGATCGTCAATCTTATCCCAAGGCTTATGGACGCAACGCAAGGCAAGGTTACTATCGACGGCGTTGACGTAAGAGATATCAACCTCAAAGACCTACGCAACAATATAGGCTTCGTACCGCAGAAAAATACGCTTTTCTCGGGTACGGTGGCAAGCAATATCGGCTACGGACTTGACGAGCCGACGGACGAGGCTTTGGATAAGTCGGCGAGAATAGCGCAAGCCTCCGAGTTTATCAACTCATCGCCGGACGGAATGCAAAGAGAAATTGCGCAGGGCGGCAGCAACGTGTCGGGCGGACAAAAACAGCGTCTTGCAATCGCAAGAGCGTTGAGCAAGAATTCGCCGATATACGTATTCGACGATTCATTCTCGGCGTTGGACTTCAAGACTGACGCGAAGTTGAGAATGGCGCTTAGCGAGGAAATGTCCGAAGCGACCGTAATCATCGTCGCGCAAAGAGTGGGNACGATTAAGAACGCCGACAGCATAGTGGTGTTGGACGACGGAAAGATAGTGGGTATCGGCAAGCACGAAGATTTGTTGAAGAATTGTCCTACNTATCTTGATATAGCAAAATCACAATTATCCGAGGAGGAATTGGGACTATGAAGAATAACAACGCAAGACCCCAAAGACAGCCTCGCGGACCTATGGGAGGCGGACGCGGAATGCGTAGCGTCGAAAANGCCAAAGACTTTAAGGGTACGTCNAAAAAACTNTTGAAGTATATGAAAAGAGATATGGTCGTAATCATAATTGCGTTTTTGCTCGCAATCGGCGGAGTAGTGGCGACCATTACCGTACCNGATATTCTCGGCGGAGCAACGGATACGCTTATGACTGGCGTAATGCAAAAGACTGCGTACAAGGCATTCTCCGCNGTGACGCAATATGACGAGCAAAGTCTTGCCGTATTTGACAAAATGGGACTTTTGTCCATAGGCGATTTGAAAAATATAGTANCAAGGACGATGGAAGATGACTTTGATCCCGAACACGCAGGTCCGGAGTATGGCTTTGTTGCTCTAATGGAAGATGCTCAAAAGCAACAAATACTCGATTTGCCTGACGCAATGAATACCGTAAGACCGAGCGATATNGCAAAGGCGGCAAGACAAGCGACCACGGTAGGCGAGTTTGCCGACATAGCGGGTATGAACGCGATGTTGGAAAGTATACCCGAAGCGTATTTGGCGGACGTAAGAGCGGTGTCGTTGAGCGTCCCGCCTGAGATTGACGTAAACAAGATTATGAATATCTTGNTCAAACTTTTACTTTTGGTAGTCGCAAGCGGTATCATGTCTTANGCGCAAGGCTTCTTGCTCTCCGGCGTATCGCAAAAGATTTCGTATAGATTTAGAAAGGATCTGAATGAGAAAATCGACACGCTTCCTCTCAAATTCTACGACACGACGACCAACGGCGAAGTAATGAGCCTTATCACCAACGATATAGATACGATATCCACTTCGCTCAATCAGAGTTTGTCGCAAATGCTCACGTCAATTACGACGGTTATCGGCGTTCTAATAATGATGTTGAAGATAAGTCCGCTTTTGACGTTGATTTCTATCGTAAGCGTTCCGCTCTTGCTTGTCGTGGCAATGCTTGTCATCAAGAGGTCGCAAAAGTTCTTTAAGAAACAGCAAGAATACTTAGGTCACGTCAACGGACAGATTGAAGAGATGTTTGCGGGACACAACGTCGTTAAACTTTTCAACGGCGAAGATAAGAGCGTAGAGCAGTTTAGCAAATATAATGAAGAACTTTGTTCTTCGGCGTGGAGTTCTCAATTCTTGTCGGGATTGATGCAACCTTCCGCAAAGGCAATCGGCAATTTGGGATTTACCGCAGTATGTATTCTCGGCGGATATTTGGTCGTCAACGGAAGCGGTCTCGGCGTAGGTAATATTCAATCTTTCGTGCAGTACGTCCGNCAGTTCAATCAGCCTATCACTCAACTTGCGAGCGTGGCGAATACCTTCCAATCGACGATTGCCGCGGCGGAGAGAGTATTCGGATTCTTAGAGCAAGAAGAAGAGAAAGAGAGCGGCGATTTGAGAGTGGAGAAAATCAAAGGCGACGTGGATTTCGTNAACGTCAAGTTCGGATATACGCAAGATAAGGTAATTATCAAAGATTTTTCAAGCAGCGTAAAGAGCGGTCAGCGCGTGGCNATNGTNGGACCGACNGGCTCGGGCAAGACCACTTTGGTAAAACTTCTTATGCGTTTTTACGACCTAAACGACGGTAAAATTTTGGTCGACGGAATAGACATAAAGGAATTTTCGAGAAGCGGTATTCGCGAGCATATCGGTATGGTATTGCAAGATACGTGGCTATATCAAGGAACTATTATGGAAAATATCCGTTACGGTAGACTTGACGCGACGGACGAAGAAGTCATAGAGGCGGCGAAACTNGCTTGCGCCGACCACTTTATCCGNACNTTGCCCGACGGNTACAATTTCGTGATAAACGCCGACGCGGGAAATATCTCGCAAGGACAGAAACAACTTCTTACTATCGCGAGGGCAATACTTGCCGANTCAAAGATAATGATACTCGACGAAGCGACGAGCCTTGTCGATACGCGTACTGAAATGCTTATTCAACAAGCAATGCGTACGCTTATGGAAGGCAGGACGAGTTTTGTCATTGCGCACAGACTCTCGACCATCAAGGATGCTGACAATATCTTGGTACTCAAAGACGGCGACGTTATAGAGCAGGGCACGCATGAGGAACTCTTGGCGCAACAAGGCTTCTATGCGGAACTGTATAACGCGCAGTTTATGGGAATGAGCATAGACGANGTCGCNGGNGGAGAGGCGGAATAGTCTTGCCCACAAAATTTTCAAAAGGGTATTGATTTTACCAAATTACAATGTTATAATATAATCAGTCGGTGAGCCGACGTTATATTAGACTATTTCATAGTGTACGACCTTTTATAAACTTTCCGGGAGACCGCTCTGCAAAGGGCGGTCTTTCGGCGTTCAANCCCATAAAACGTGATTTTCGACAAAATAATACAAAATTTTACAAATGCTTTACTTTTCTTGACAACGGAAGATTATATGTATATAATGTAGCCAATAGGAGTTGAAGTATGAATTTCAGCAAGAAACAAAAAATCGCTATAANCATNTCAATTTGGCTGTTNTTTATGTGGATTGTCGCTATTAGTTTGATAATGCGAGTAGACTTCAAAGGCAATATTTATTACTGCATTGAGTTTTCNATTGCGGGAATGTTGTTGGCTATATTCTTCTATNTTTTGATATTCTTCGATAGGTATTNGGTATCAAAGTTTATGCGAGAGNAAGAGGACGTCAAAAAAATCAAGTCAATGAAACGCAGNGCNTACATTACTCTTATNTACGTCGANATTATAGGTTCGTTTTTTATGACGTTGTTGGCGCTTNTNGTNGACGGTAAAAATTGGAGATTGCCTCCCGCAAACGCNTTCGCAATGATTACNTTCGCCGCTATTTTGTTGACGGTAATTATCGAGCAGAAGAAAATCCGCAACGCGTCAAAGGCATTTATACTGCAAGAGCAGAATAAAAGCGTTCAAGAGACGACAAGATAATCAAAAGTAAAGCAGTATCTTTTCTGCCGATTAAGCATTTTTCTCGCGCGCCATCGTACATGCAGTACGGGGCGGTTCGGAAAACACTCACTCGACAAAAAATCTACCGCTTTCTTTTTTGCCCATCTTATCGCCCCTTGAACGAATAAATAAATACAAAATTGTTAAAAACAAAAAAACCNACCTTTNNNNAGGTNGGTTTTTATTTTATNATTTGACTTGTTNNTATTATACGATACCTTGCGCCATCATAGCGTCTGCGACTTTCAAGAAGCCTGCNATATTTGCGCCGACAACGTAGTTGCCGTCAAAACCGTACTTTTGAGCGGCTGCGTCGATATTGCGGAAGATATTGATCATGATATGTTGAAGTTCGCTGTCAACCTTCTCGAAACTCCAGAAGAGTCTGCTTGAGGATTGAGCCATCTCGAGCGCGCTNGTNGCAACGCCGCCTGCGTTGGCTGCTTTGCCNGGCAAGAATATTACGCCGTTGTCGATAAAGAGGTGCGTAGCTTCGAGAGTAGNAGGCATGTTTGCGCCTTCGCCGACCAATATAACTCCGTTTTTGATGAGCATCTTTGCGCCTTCGACGTCAAGTTCGTTTTGCGTAGCGCAGGGGAGAGCAATGTCGCACTTGACNGACCAAATGTTCTTGTGTCCTTCGTAGTACTTCGCGGTAGGAACAGCCTTGACGTATTCTTTNATTCTTGCGCGTCTTACTTCTTTAATGTCTTTGATGATATCGAGATTGATACCGTTCTCGTCATATACGTATCCGCAAGAGTCGGACATAGCCACTACTTTTGCGCCGAGTTGTTGAGCCTTTTGNCAAGCGTAGATAGCCACGTTACCCGAACCGGAGATTACGACTCTCTTGCCGAGGAAACTAGTTTGTTTCTTGCTTTNCAAAGCTTCTTGNGAGATGTATNCGAGACCGTAGCCCGTTGCTTCCGTTCTTGCCAAGCTACCGCCGTAAGAAAGTCCGCGACCNGTAAGNACGCCGCTGTGCTCGTTGCGAATTCTCTTGTATTGACCGAAGAGATATCCGACTTCTCTTGCGCCTACGCCTATATCGCCNGCGGGTACGTCGGAGTCAGCGCCTATGTGACGGAAGAGCTCTGNCATAAAGCTTTGGCAGAATCTCATGATNTCGTTGTCACTCTTGCCCTTNGGGTCNAAGTCGCTTCCGCCCTTACCGCCGCCGATAGGNAGGGAAGTNAGGCTGTTTTTGAAGATTTGTTCAAAACCGAGGAACTTGATNATTGACAAGTTTACCGACGGGTGGAATCTCAAACCGCCCTTATAAGGTCCGATTGCGCTGTTGAATTGCACTCTATAACCCTTATTTACTTGAACCTTTTGATTATCGTCTACCCAAGCGACTCTGAACATAACGACTCTTTCGGGTTCAACGAGTCTTTCTAAAAGACCGGCTTTTTCATAAGCGGGGTTTTGGTCGAAGACGACTTTGAGGCTTTCAAGAACTTCCGTAGCGGCCTGATGGAATTCAGGTTGGTCGGGGTTCTTATCCTTTAATTCTTGCAACACTCTGTTTACATAATCCATTTTTTTACGATCCTTTTATAAAAATTAAATTTTTTAATAAACACATTTTAGCACACGGCTATGAAATATTCAACAAAATCACAGAAAAAATCTATTAAAATTCAAAAAAATTTGAAAGTGTCGCCCAAATTTGCGAAAATTATGGCGTTTTGACAGTGGAAAATGGGCAAAAGGTAAAATTTGGATGAAAAAAACAACATTTTTTCCGCGAAAATATCTGCTAAATTATTGATTAAATAAATATTATATAGTATAATACAAGTAATTCATTATAAATTTATTAGGATGGTGAAAATCATGGAAGAAAAAACATTAAACCAAGACCTTGATAATAAAGAGGTCGAAACGGGTAATTCTCCCGAAGCTCCCCAGAAGAAAAAAGGCATCAAGGGCTTTTTGCAATTGATTCTCTTCATTTTGTTGAGTATGGCAGGATTTATTGTGCAAATGGTCATTGTAAACATAGGCGCAAAGATCAATGCTGTCCAAGAAATGGATAACGTATCATTTATGTTTTTGGGATTAAAAGAGTACAAAGGTACTTTTATTGTTGCAACGATAGCAGTACTTGTATGTAAAATTATTAATTTCGTGTTACATAGAAAAGTGCTTTTCAAGCCTAGACATAATTTAGCATTTGGAATAACAATGTACGTTATTTTTAGCGTTTTATTGTGGCT
Source organism: Clostridiales bacterium (assembly GCA_014799645.1). Classification (GTDB taxonomy): domain Bacteria; phylum Bacillota; class Clostridia; order Christensenellales; family UBA3700; genus RACS-045. The sequence continues at coordinate 15,748 of JAAVHQ010000012.1, forward strand.
CGGTTCGATCGCTATTCAAGCACCGATTAGAGATGCACTTATGGCTCAACAAGGTTGGGTTAATCTCCCGATAATCAAAAATGATCCGGAAGGTTGGTCATTAAATGTTGCTACGATAGCATTCTCTTGCGCTGACCTTATCATTATGTTCTTCGCAGAAAAGTTTTTGATTATGAACGACAAGCTTTTCAGCAAAAACAGAAAAGAAGAAGCTGTTGCAGAAACTGCAAATGCTACCGCAGAAAGCGCAGTTGCTTCCGACGTAGCAGTTGAAGAAAAGGCTGAGACCGTTGTTGCTGAAGAAGTTGCAGCAGAAAAGGTTGAAGAGCCTGCTACCGTTGTAGAAGAAGTAAAAGAAGAGCAACCTGTTGCTACCGAAGAAGTGAAGGAAGAACCCGTAGCTGAGGAAGTAGTTGAAGAGGTTGTCGAAGAAGTAGTAGAGGAAGTCGTCGAGGAAGAACCCGTAGTTGAAGAAGTTACGGAAGAAATCGTCGAGGAAGTAGTCGAAGAAGTCGCTCAAGAACCTGCTACCGAAGAAGTAGTTGAGGAAGTAGTAGAAGAGGTTGTTGAGGAAGTCGAAGAAGTAGTTGAAGAAGTTGTCAGCGAAGAAGTCGCTGCTGAGGCAGTAGTCGCAGAAGAGCCTGTAGTTGAGGAAGTTGTTGAAGAGGTTGCAGAACCTGCTCCTGCAAAGACTGCAGCAAAGAAAGCTCCTGCTAAGAAGGCTACGACCACCAAGGCAACCGCAGCTAAGAAGGCTACAACGACTAAGGCAACTGCAACGACAGCAAAGAAGACGGCTACCACTAAGGCTACCGCTACCAAAGCTCCTGCTAAGGCAACCGCGGCTAAGAAGGCTACAACGACTAAGGCGACTGCAACGACCAAAGCAACGACAGCAAAGAAGGCGGCTACCACTAAGGCTACCGCTACCAAAGCTCCTGCTAAGGCAACTGCCGCTAAGAAGGCTACAACCACCAAGGCAACGGCTACCAAAGCAACCGCAGCAAAGAATCCGGCTACCACCAAGGCAACGGCTACCAAAGCAACCGCAGCAAAGAAGCCTGCTACCACTAAGGCAACTGCAACCAAAGCAACTGCAGCAAAGAAACCTGCTACGACCGCTAAGGCAACGGCTACAAAAGCTCCTGCAAAGAAGACCGCGACCGCTACTAAGGCAACCGCAGCAAAGAAGCCGGCAACGAAGTCTACTGCAAAGAAGAAATAATTTAGTTGTACAATACAAAATACCTGCGTTTTCGGCGCAGGTATTTTTTTATCAAATATTATACTTAAAAAGTAGCGAACAACTTATATATATGTTATAATATGAACGCAGAAGAGGTGCAGTATATGAAGATAAATAATTTATTCAAAGAGAAAAAAGTAGTATATTCATTTGAGATATTTCCGCCGAAGGTCAACGACGACATAAGCAAGGTGCTTTCCACGCTTGAAAGCATTAGAGATATCAGTCCCGATTACGTGTCGATTACATATAGCGCGGGCGGTAGTAAAAATTCGCGTACGAAGGAACTTGCGCAGATTGTCAAGAACGATTACGGTATCGAGCCGTTGGCGCATCTTACTTGCATAAATTCCACCAAAGACGAGGTTATTTCCGCGATTGACGGACTTGTGGACATAGGAGTGGAGAACGTGCTTGCGCTTAGAGGCGACAGAATTGCAGGCGAGGTAAAGAGCGATTTTGCGCACGCTAGCGATTTGGTAGAGTTGATAAAGAGTAGAAGCGATATGAACGTGGTCGGAGCGTGCTATCCCGAGGGACATCCCGAAAGCGCAAATATCGTAGAGGATATACGCAATCTCAAAATCAAGATTGACAAGGGCGTGACGCATCTCAATTCGCAGTTGTTTTTCGACAACGACGATTATCTCAAATACCTTGATATGGTAAGGCTTGCGGGAATTACCGTGCCAATCGAGGCGGGCGTAATGCCGCTCGTCAAAGCGTCGCAATTCGGAGGCATTGTCAAGATGACGGGCGCAAAGATGCCGACGAAGATTTCGCGTATGTACAGCAAATTCGCGGACGATCCCGATTCGCTTATGGAAGCGGGCATCGCGTACGCTACCGACCAAATCGTCGATTTGCTTTCAAGCGGGGTGGACGGCATACATTTGTATATTATGAACAATACTTACGTAGCGAAGAGAATCACTGACAATATCAGACCTATTATCGACAAGTTGAACGGATGAAGATAGTCAAGAGCGAACTGCTGAGATATCTCGGCTATAAAGGACAGGATTACGGCGATAAGATCGACAGAGAGATAGAAGAGGCAAGCCGTCTTTGTCTTCAACTCATCACGCCGAGAAGCGTAATTAAAAAGTATGCGCTCACAAGCGAGCCTTTCGGATTAGAGGGCGCGAATATGCTTTTGCAAGGCGAGAATATTCGCAGGCACTTGCAAGATTGCAAAGAGGTATATATCTTGGGCGCGACGGTGGGCTTTGACGTAGAGAAAAAAGTCGCCGAACTTATGAATTCAAATCCGCTCAAAGGCGTGATTTTGGACAGCGCGAGTATTTGCGCAATTGAGAGTTATTGCGACGATTTGTGCGAGGAATTGCAAGCGCAAAACGAAAGACTTTTGACGACGAGATTTTCTTGCGGATACGGAGATTTTCCTCTATCCCAACAAAAGGATTTTGTCAAAGTTTTGGAACTTCCTAAACGCATCGGCGTGTTTATGAACGAAGAGAGTTTTATGCTCTCGCCGCAAAAGTCGGTCACCGCGATAATCGGTATAAAGGAAAGCAAGAAAGGCGAAAAGCCAAAGTGTCTTTCCAAATGTATTACTTGCGACAACAAAGAGTGTATTTACCGCAAGTAAAGGCAAGGGAATCGTAAGAGAAAATGAAAAAAGCAAATATATTCAAAGACAATTCGATATTACTCCTTGACGGGGCATTCGGCACTCAACTTCAAAAGAGAGGGTTGAGCGTCGGCGCTATGCCCGAGCGTCTTAACGTGGAAAATCCCGACCTTGTGTATTCGATAAGCAAAGAATATATCGACGCAGGCAGCGATATTATCTATACCAACACTTTCGGCGCAAACCGCAAAAAACTGTCAAGTAGCGAGGAAGTGGCTACGCTTATCAAAGCGGGCGTATCTTTGGCAAGAAAGGCGGCAGGGGATAGACTCGTCGCTTTGGATATCGCTCCGTCGGGCGCGCTAATCGAACCGCTTGGAAGTATGACTTTCGACGAGGCGTACGAACTTTTCAAAGAGCAAGTGATTGCCGGTAAAGACGGCGCGGATATCGTCGTCGTAGAAACTATGAGCGACCTTTACGAACTCAAAGCTGCGCTCTTGGCAATCAAAGAGAATTGCGATTTGCCGATAATGGCAAGTATGACGTTTGACGAAACGGGCAGAACGTTTACGGGATGTAGCGTAGAGGCTTTCGCCATCACGGCTTCGGCTTTTGCCGACGCCTTGGGAATAAATTGCTCGCTCGGACCTGACGCGCTTTATCCGATTATGCAAAGGCTTGTCGCAAACACCGATTTGCCCGTCTTTATCAAAGCCAACGCAGGACTTCCCGACAGCCAAATGAATTACAGCGTATCGGCGGAAGATTTCGCGAAGTCGTACGAAAAGTACGTCGATTTGGGAGTGGGAGTACTTGGCGGTTGTTGCGGTACTACCCCCGAATATATTTCACAACTTAACGAGTTGAGAAAGAACGTTAAACTTGGCAAACGCAACAGAGAATACAAGACAGCCGTTTGTTCTTCGACCAAAGTCGTCTATATCGACGGAGTAAAAGTCATTGGCGAGAGAATAAATCCTACCGGCAAAAAGGCAATGAAGCAAGCGTTGATAGATAGAGATTTCAACTATATCGCTACGCAGACGTTGGAGCAAGTCGAGGCGGGAGCGGATATTCTCGACGTCAACGCAGGACTTCCGCAAATCGACGAAACGCAAATGCTTCCCGAAATGGTCAAGTATATTCAAAGTCTTACCGATGCGCCTTTGCAAATCGATTGCTCAAAGCCTGAGGCGATTGAGAAAGCGCTGAGGTATTACAACGGAAAGCCTATCGTAAATTCCGTCAATGCAGAAGAGAAATCGCTCTCGACGATACTTCCGCTCGTCGCTAAATACGGCGCAAGCGTTGTCGGCTTGACGATAGACGAGAACGGTATTCCAAAGACTGTAGAAGAGAGGGTACGTCTTGCCGAGAAGATTATAGCAAGAGCGAAGTCGTACGGCATTAGAGAAGAGGACGTATATATCGACTGCCTTACGCTTACCGTCAGCGCAGAACCTGCGCAAGCGATGAATACGCTCAAAGCGATAAGCATACTCAAAAGCAAATACAATATCAAGACGGTGCTTGGCGTGTCTAATATATCATTCGGATTGCCTGCAAGACAAATCGTCAACACGGCGTTTTTGACAACTGCTATGTACGCGGGACTTGATTTGCCTATAATCAATCCCAATATACCCGAGAATATGCAAGCGGTGGACGCATTCAAGGTGTTGACTTGCGAGGACAAAAACTGCTTGAATTATACGACGAAATACGCTGACTACGTAGGCAGTCAGATTATCAAAAAAGACGTCAAAACGCTAGACGGTTCGAGCGGTGAAAAAGATATATTCTACTGTATAGAAAAAGGACTTGATCAAGCGAGGGGATTGACGGCGGACTTGCTCAAAGAAAAGAGTCCGCTAGAAGTCATTGACGAGTATCTCATTCCCGCGCTCAACAAAGTGGGAGACAACTACGAAAAGGGCAAGATTTTCCTGCCGCAGTTGATAGCGTCGGCAGATTGCGCGAAATTGTGTTTTGAAGAAGTAAAGAAATACATTCCATCTGGAGAGGAAAGCGACAAGGGCAAAATCGTGCTTGCGACCGTCAAAGGCGACGTACACGACATAGGAAAGAATATCGTCAAAACGGTGCTTGAAAATTACGGTTTCAAAGTCATTGACTTGGGCAAAAACGTTCCGCCTATGGCTGTCGTCGAAGCAGTGAAAAAAGACAATATCAAGTTATGCGGACTGTCCGCATTGATGACCACGACTGTAGAGAATATGAAAGAGACTATTGCGCTTCTCAAAGAGCATTGTCCCGAGTGCAAAGTTATGGTCGGGGGCGCGGTGTTGACGGAAGAGTATGCCAAACAAATCGGCGCACATAAATATTGCAAGGATGCTAACGTCAGCGCAAGGTTCGCAAGTGAAGTTCTAAGTAAGTAACCGACTGCGTATAGCAACGCATCTTTTGCCTGATCTTCAAGACGACGCTCGGGGTCACGTACGCAAAGTACGCTCACCACTCGGTCGCTCTGGCTAAGACAAAATCTGCATCACTCTCCGCACTCGCGTGTGACTTTGTTCAAGTTGATTGTCACCTCGACCGAAGTGGAGAGGTCTCTACCTTTTAACTTGCCTTCCCATTGATGGTAAAGTGTCACGTTAGTAGCGGATGAGGTGTTATAACGAGGAGTATATATGAAAAAGACCTTGCAAGTCGTCGGCGCAATAATAGTAAAGGACGGCAAAATACTTGCCGTAAAGCGTGGCGCGAACAAAAATCAAGCGGTGGCTTACAAATATGAATTCGTAGGCGGAAAGATTGAAGAGGGCGAGACGCCCGAAGACGCGTTGAAGAGAGAAGTGTTTGAAGAAATGGATTACGACGTCGAAGTAGGGGAAAAGTTTATGGAAGTCCTTTACAAATACGACGACGTTTTCGTCAATTTGCAGACGTATCTTTGCAACCCGTTGTCCGAGCATTATATACTCAAAGAGCATATTGACCACAAATGGCTTTTGCCAAGCGAGTTATTTTCCGTAGAGTGGGCGCCTGCCGACACGGATATTTTACAAAGATTGCAAGAGGTCAAATTGTCAAAGTAATAGTCAAGACTTTATCTTTTAGGTCGGCGGAAATTTCTCCGCCGATTTGTTTTGTCAGCAGTTTTGCAATCGAAAGTCCAAGCCCTGTCGAGTAGTTGCAATTTTCCACGGTATAGAATCTATCGAAGAGTTTTTGCACGTTGACGTTATCGAGATTGCTTGCTGTGTTGGAAAAACTAATTGCGCCGTCGCTATTCATTTTGACGGAGAAGTCGCCGTCGCTGTATTTTATCGCATTGTCAATGATGTTGGAGAAAATTCTCGTCAAGGCGTTTTTGTCGGTAATTCGAGTTACCGCGTCTTCGCAAATATTTATATTCGGCATAATATCTTTTTCGTTGAATCTTGTATAGAAAGAGAACATCGTTTCTTGCAAAAGCGCGTTGACGTTGACTTTTTCCATTTGCGCTACTTTATGATTGTCGCTCGCTACCGAGTACTTGAAAAGTTCCTCGGAAAGCGTTCTGAGCGCGCTCGCCCTTTCGCGCATAATATCAAGATACTTTTCCTTTTTGGCTAAATCGCTTTCTTCCTTTATCATATCGAGATAACCGCATATCGCAGTCAAAGGCGTGCGTATGTCGTGGGCGACGTTGGTGATTGCCGATTTGAGTTCCTTATCGCCGTTGACGTAGGTGAGTTCATTTTCTCTCAATACTTTAAGCTGAGAATTGAGCGTGCAAGCAAGATTACGCACGTCTTTGTCAAGAGAAGATATTACTATCTGCGCGTTGGTGTCGCCCTTAATCAAAGTGGGTAATTGCGCGTTGATTTCCTTGACGCCCTTTTTGACGGCAAAAAGTAAAATTGACAGCAAAACAGTGGACAGCGCAAAAATCACTGCCACTGCTATCATAGCGTATAGTTCATTCATAATATATCCTCTCAATAATTTTATATTCTCATCAATAAGCGACAAGCAAAATTGTTCGCGTTGCGTAGTCTTATAAAAGATCTACGCAACGCATTTTGTGGGAGGTGTGTGTCGTTATTTGATATTTGATTTGTTGAATATTGCTATTCCCGCGCCCGTTGTCGCGCCTATTACGCAAAGCGAATACAATGGCATTTGCCATCTTACAATATTCTCATTGGAGAGTTGCCAACTCTGTCCGCTAGGGAATAAGTCAATTAAGAACTGGCAAAAGTTTTGCGTCGCTTTACTAGGCATATGCTCGTTAACGTATATATTTTCATTGATGACTTCGCCAAACTCGTTGTAGGTAGGATACGCTTTGTAAGGAACTGCGCTTGCGACATCGTAGCAATAAACAGCGATTAAGATTCCGATTGTAAACAATGCGGCGGTAACTATCAACGCGGTGAGGGAGTTTCTGCTCGTCATACTAACGAAAGTGAATATTGCGCAATAAGCAAACATCATAAACGTTCCGTCGATAAGCAATAGAATTATATCTTTTGCCGGAGCGTTAGTTTTTCCAAACAGCGGCAAGTCAAGCACGAGGAAAATCAGTAAGTATACTGCGCTCAGCATAAGAGATATTATAGCCGTCGTAAGAAGGTTGGCGAGATAAATTTGGCTCTTCGCGTGACCTACAACTATTTTGTTTTTTATCGTTCGATTATAGAAATCAGAGCAATAAATCAAAGGACATAGAAGCGCTATAAACATAGCCTGAACTGGAAGACCGCTCATACCGTAGTTGAAAGCAAGCGCCATAAACGTTGCTTCCGTTTCTTCCACGAAACTGACATAGAATATTAAAGGTATCATAATCGCGCATAAGGCGTACAATACCAACGCAACGATTATCAACTTATATACTCTTGCCAAATTAGCGCGTAGTAGTTTAATCATATTTACCACCTATTTGAGATTGCTCTTTTTGAATACCAATATTCCTGCGCCACTCGTCGCGCCAATCAAGCCGATTGAGTAGAGAGCCATTTGCCAAGTATGAGTATACTCGGTGTTGGAGATTTGCAGACTTTGACCGCTCGGGAAGAAGTCGAGCACAAATTGGAAGAATGCTTTCTTAGCAGGCGATGGGTAACGCGGATTGCGAATGATTTCTTCCGTTATATTGCCGAATTCGTCGAGCACGTTTACCGGAATAAACTCTTGCGCCGAAACGATACTCCTGCAATACTGGAAGAGAAACATTCCTACAAACAAAAGCACGAAGGCAGTTATTACCGAAGCGGTGGAATTCTTGCTCGTCATCACTATCAACGTCATTATCGAAGAGTACGCCAACATCATTAAACTGCCGTTGATAAATACCCAAAGGGTTGTGGTCGCAGGCAAAACAAATCCGCCGAACATAGGCATAGTTACGATAAAGAAGAAGAACATATATACTACGTTGAACGCGATTGAAATTATCATTGTGGTAAGAAGATTTGCAATATAGACGTTGCTTCTTGTTTGACCGAGAATGATTTTGTTCCTAAGCGTACCGTTGTGAAAGTCCGCTCCCAAAACAATAGAGCATACTATTGCGATTCCTATGCCTTGCAAGGAAAAGCCAAGCATACCGTAATTCGTAGAAAAGAGCAGGTCGCTTACTCCTTGTTGAAGTTCGGGAGTTACGCCGTTTCCTCTTATTACAATAGGTAAGAAAATCGCATAGATGGCGTACGCTATCGATAGAATCCACAGCGTCTTGCTCTTGATTGCTCTCAATAGGTTGGCGCGAAGTAATTTAATCATTTTTCTCGCCTCCCAACAGATTGATGTAATATGATTCCAAAGACTCGTCTTTTTCGCTCACTTTGACAAGCGTAATGCCGTGGCTTTTGAGTATGTCGCTCAACGCGGATATGCTTATCTCGCCGTAGAGTTCGCCCTCTAAGTAAGTGGTAAGTTTGTATTGCAAGCCCGTTTCGTCGAGCGCAGAGGTGATTTCCTTGTCGGTGTCGACTTTGAAGATAATGCGTTTTTTGCAAGTCGCTTCAAGTTCTTCCGCGGTGATTTCTTTGAGTATCTTGCCTTTGTCTATAAAGCCGTAGTGCGTGGCAAGTTTTGCAAGTTCGTCAAGAATATGGCTGGAAATCAAAAAAGTGATGTTACGCTCTTTATTGAGTTTGAGAATGAGTTCTCTCATCTCCACGATACCTTGCGGGTCGAGTCCGTTGATAGGTTCGTCAAGTACGATAAAGTCGGGATCGGATGCGAGCGCAACCGCAATGCCAAGTCTTTGGCGCATACCGAGAGAGAAGTTCTTGACAAGTTTCTTGCCCGTGTCTTTGAGTTCAACCATCTCCAAAAGTTCGTCGATTCCGTCAAACGAAGGCTTGCCGAGAAGCAAGTATTGTTGTTTGAGATTTTCACGAGCGGTCATTTGACCGTAAAGCGCGGGGGATTCGACGATTGCGCCCATTCTTCTGCGAGAAGCGTAAATCTCTTTGCTAGAATACGGCGAACCGTAAATTGAGTAAGTTCCGCTAGTTGGCGATTGAAGTCCGCAGATAACGCGAATCAGCGTAGTTTTGCCTGCGCCGTTCTTGCCGATAAAGCCGTAGATTGCGCCCTTAGGTACGCGCATAGTTACGCCGTCAAGAGCAAGGTAGTTGCGGTATTTTTTAGACAAATTGTCTACAGTTAAACAATAATCCATAAAATGCTCCTTTGATATCTTGTACCAGCTGACGTCTCAGCGGGTACTATTTTTCTAAATAATACATTAAAGGAATCAAGGATGTTACAATAAAATATCAAGATTTTGTCAAGATTTGAGTTTGTAGCCGATACCCCATACGGCTTCTATATAATCTTTGCCGTTGACGGCTTTGAGTTTGTTGCGCAAATTGCCGATATGCGTACGTAGGGAACTTTCCTCGCAGTCGGGCGTAAGGTCCTCGATTTGCGACATAATCGCGTCTTTGGAAAAGACCTTGTTGGGGTATTGCATAAGAGTGAGAAGTATCGCGTATTCCGTCCTCGTAAGTTTTATGGGCGTATCAATTACGCTTACCGAGTAAGTGGACTTGTCCAAAGTGATTTCGTCAAAGACGAGTTTGTCGTCGCGACGTACGCTACCTCTTAGATGTACGCTGATTCTCGCAAGCAGTTCTTTGGTATCAAAAGGCTTGGTGACGTAGTCGACCGCGCCCGAGAGAAGTAGATTGACTTTGTTGTCGACGTCGACCTTTGCGCTTACGACGATTACAGGTATGCCTTCGATATGACCCAAAAGTTCCTCGCCGCTAAGACCGGGGAGCATAAGGTCGAGCAAAATCAAATCGGGCTGAGCGTTTTTGATTACAAACAACGCTTCCGTACCCGAGTACGCTCTCGCCACTTCATAATTATTTTTTTCGAGCAGTTCTTGCAGCATATCGCCGATATATACGTCGTCGTCGATTATCGCGATTCTCTTTTTGAGCATACTTCGCCTCACTATATAATATTGTTTACAGTATATTTTACTTTTATTATTTTGTCAACAAGACAATAATTACGTAGCCTTGCATTTTTTCTTTTCATTTGGCAATAATTGGGAATATGAGAGAAATTATACTGAAAATCGATGAAGTAAAACGCCGAGTGGGAATGATTGTCGGTCAACCGATGACTTTCGAGATAAACAGAGGGCGCAACAAGTTCGTAAAGTTCGACGGATACGTACAAGACGCGTACCCCGCGATATTTACCGTACGCTGTCTTATGGAAGGGGAAGATGAATTGCAGTCCTTTTCCTATAACGACATTCTTACTCGCAACGTCAAGATTAACAAAAAATAAAAAATTGTTGTCATAATCGGAGTTGCCTCCAAATATAATTATTGTGTAAAAACATAATTGCGGAGGATATATGGCAATCAATACAATTTTTAAGAGCGTAAGCGCAGATTACGAAAGGAATTTAGACGTTAAGCAAATAGTAATGCAATGCAACTTCGATACGACTTCTAAGGGAGGCGTAAGCAAAGTTTGCGCTTTGTCTGGCGACGTAAGAATCACTAAGACGCAGACAATGTCAAAGCAAATCAAGGCAAGCGGAAGAGTATGTATTAAACTCGTCTATCTTGACGCGGAAGGCAAACTCAACAGTTTCGACTACATCTCGGACTTTTCCGAGGACGTGAACAACGACAACGTCGTCGCAGATATGCCTTGCTTGGTAAGAGCAAGCGTAATCGATATGCAGTCAAGTATTTCCGGCTCGGAAATCAAAGTGCAGACGGTTGTGGAACTCGCTCCGACTATCGTCGAGATAAACACAGTTGACGTACTTGAAGACGCCGAAGGCGCGTTGTCTTTGAAGCAAGACCAGCAGTATCAAAAGTACGTTTGCTCGGTAGACGAAAGTGTTGAGATAAACGACGAGTACTCTTGCGGAGCGAAGGTCGACGACGTGCTTCTCTTTGACTCAAAGGCAATCGTAGGCGGAGTAGACAATTCGGACGGAAAACTCGTCGTTACGGGTCAAGCGGAAGTAAGCCTTATCTATACGAGCGAAGGCGTGGTATCGACGAAGAATTTCAACATACCTTTCGCGCAGGAACTCGCTGTCAAGGACGAGGACTTGCAAGCGTGCATTAGCGCAAGCGTAAAGGATAGCAAACTTGTCATTGAAGGACTTGAAGGCGACAATACCTTTAAGGTGACGATTACCGTCGCTTTGCAAGGCTTCGTAATGCAAGAGCAATCTATCAATGCAGTTATCGATTTGTACAGCACTGCCAACGTACTCGACTTGGGTATGGAAAAGGTATGTTTCGACAGACAAGACGGCGTAATGAGATTTGAAGAGAAGATTAGCGGAAGCGTAGGCGTGGAAAATTCTGACGATTCTATCAAGAGCATTTTGAGTTGTATCGTCACGCAAAACACTCTTTCCAACTTGGTCGCAATGGACGGCGCGTTGCTCGCCGAGGGCGTTCTCAATACGTCCGTTATTTACGCAACCGAAGAGGGCGCGACGAAGTGTATGCAAGTTGAGTTGCCGTACTCGTTGCAATTCGACGCGGATAGCGTGGACGAGAATACGATTCTCAGCGGAAGCGCGCTCGTAAGCGATTGCGCGTACAAAGTAAAGCGCGACAGAGAAGTGGAAATCACCGCTAATATCGTCATATCCGTATGCGCCATGACAGGCGTAGAAAATACGATAATCAAGAGCGTGGAAGAGGGCGAGGCAATCGCGACCAACAACAACGCAGTAAGCATTTATCTTCCCGACAAAGGCGAAAGCATTTGGCAAGTAGCGAAAACTCTCGGTATGTCAATCGAGAGTATCAAAGAGCAAAATCCCGACCTCGACGCGCTTATGTCAGGCGAAGAGAGAATCGTGATTTATAGAGAGATAGGTTGATTGCAAATATCCTCAAAGATAGGCGGACGGACGGCGTAAATGCTCCCGTTCGCCTTGTTTTTTACACAAAATTTGCAACCAACGTATTGATATGCCTATTTTAATATGATAAAATAAAGACGAAGAGGTGGGTTATGGATAAATTTATTCAAGGGTGTATGCGAATAAAGGATATGACTACGGCTCAGGTGCGCACGCTTATAGAGAGCAATTTAGAGTCGGGCATCAACGTATTCGACCACGCGGATATTTACGGCAGGGGCGAGTGCGAGACCTTATTCGGCAAAGCGCTCAAAGAAGACCAATCTCTTAGAGATAAAATCGTATTGCAGACCAAGTGCGGTATCGTCAAGGATTTGTCTTGCCACCGCTATGACAATTCCACCAACTATATTATAGATAGCGTTCACAAGAGTATGGGCAGACTCAAAGTCGACAAAATCGAAAGAGTGCTTATCCACAGACCCGACGCGTTGCTTATGCCCGAAGAAGTCGCAAAAGCGTTTGATAAACTTTATAGCGAAGGCGCGGTAGACAGTTTCGGCGTAAGTAATTTTTCAGGCAATCAAATCGCTTTGCTATCTAGCGGAGTAAGACAAAAGATTGAATACAATCAAATTCGACTTAGCATAGCGCACTGTCCTATGATTGAGAACGGATTTAATTACAACCGTTACGAAGACGGCGGTATCAATCGCGACGACGGCACGTTGGAGTATTGCAGAATGAACAATATCCAAATTCAGTGCTATTCGCCTTATAAGGGTAAGAACAAGTCGTTTATCGGCGACTATCGTTATCAAAAACTCAATAAGTTGCTCAAAGAAATTGCATTTAAGTATGAAGTTACGCCCAATGCGATAGCAGCCGCTTGGCTACTCAAGCATCCCGCGAATTTCGCCGTAATCAACGGAACGACGCAACCCGAGAGAGTTAAGCAAATCGCCAAGGCGAAGGATATTACTCTTACCCGTATCGAGTGGTACGAACTTTATCTTGCTTGCGGAAGAAAGTTGCCTTAAAATATAATAGTATGGATAAAATAAAGATTAATGTATATGCGAAAATAAATCTTGCGCTTGATATAGTCGGCGTGAGAGAAGACGGCTATCACGAGTTGGAAATGCTCAACTCTTCCGTCAGCATTTATGATACTGTCAGCGCTTGCAAAAGCGATAAAAGCGTTGTGTTTATGGACGGCGTAAAAGCCAAAGAGAACAACACAGCATTAAAAACTCTTCAAATTCTCAAAGAAAATTTCAATATCGATATGCGCGTGAATATTCAAAAGCGCATACCTTTTTCGGCGGGCTTAGGCGGTTCATCTGCCGACGCAAGCGGAGTATTTTTCTGCGCGCATAAACTTTTCGGCATACCGCTTGATAAACTTGCAAGTCTTGCAGTAAATGTCGGTTGCGACGTGCCGTATATGATAAACGGAGGGGGAGCGCGAGTGCGCGGAGTGGGCGAAATCGTCGAGCCTTGCGAAGTCCCTCAACTTTCGCTTGTAATATGCCAAAGCGAATACGGAGCGTCGACAAAAGAGATTTATAATACCTACGATGAAATCGGCGCGTACCCAAGAAGCGGCAATCACTTCAACGCGCTCGAAAAGTCGGCTGTATCGCTCAATCCCAATATCCAACTCGCAAAAGAACAGTTAAATAGATTTACCGACGAAGTCTTTATGACGGGCAGCGGCAGCGCCTACGTCGGTGTATTCAGTAGCCTTGAAGATGCAAAGCGTTGTCTTGACAGCCTCGTAGGCGATTTCGCATTCAAAGGGGTTGCGCAAACAATGAGTAGCGGAATTGAGATTTTAGAGTAATAAAATAAGTTTGATTTTCACATTTTCTATTTGCGCTTGATATTTCCTTTGATATCCTATATAATGGAATTGTGAGGAGTTGTTATGAAGAACGCAATGTTTGACAAGGAATGGTTCAAACTTGACAATGCCGCAAAGATTTATCCTGCGGCAAGGAGTTCGAGGTGGAACGCGGTTTTCCGTATGGCGGTTGTGATGAAGGAAGAGGTAAAACCCGATATTCTTCAACAAGCCTTAGACGATATAATAGATAGATTTCCCACTTTTCAAGTTACGCTCAAAAAAGGATTTTTTTGGTATTACTTTCAATACGTGAACGAGAAGCCGAAGATTGAGGAAGAAAATGACTATCCTTGCTCGATTATGCGACTTACGGGCAGAGGACACGTATTCAGAGTACTGTATCACTCGCACCGCATTTCGGTGGAAGTATTCCATTCTATTACCGACGGCACGGGCAATATTACTTTCTTGAAAACGCTTGTCAGCAGATATTGCGAACTTTGCGGAGCGACGATTGAGGATTACGGCGATATACTTCACTTTGAGGACGACCCTACGCCCGAAGAGGTAGAGGATTCTTTTTCAAGGTATTTGGACAAGAGCAAAGGCACTTTGCCGAGAAGAGAAGAAAAAGCGTATCAAATCAAGTGTCAAAAGGAAAAGCGCGGAGTACTCAACGTCACGCAAGGCAGTATGCCGTTCGAGCAACTGCACAAGGTCGCCAAGTCTTTCGGTTGCACTATCAACACGTATCTTACCGCGGTGCTTGCTTACGTCGTACTCAATAGACAACTCTATGAAAAGCGCAACAAAAAGCGTCCCGTAAGAGTTCAAGTGCCTATCAATTTGCGCAAGATGTTCCCATCTTGTACGCTTAGAAATTTCGCAGGCTATTACAACACGACGACGCAACCCGTAGAGCAGACTTTCGAAGAAATCGTCAAGGATATCGGCGCGCAACTCAAAGAGAAGATTACGCCCGAGTACTGTCAGAAGTTTATCAATTCAAACGTATCTCTCGAAAAGAATCCCGTCATCAGAATTGCGCCTAGATTTATCAAGACGCTGTTTATGAATATGTCGTTCTATATGGTCGGCGAGAACCTTATGTCTTGCTCGTTCAGTAATATTGGCAACGTCGTTACCCCCAAAGAGTTGTACGACTATATCGACAGGTTTGAATTCGTAATAGGTCCGCAAAAGTATATGAATCACGCAATGACTTGCGCTTCTTACAACGGCGCAAGTTTGGTGACTTTCTCGCGTACGTCAAAAGACCCGACGTTGGAACGCGATTTCTTTGCCATACTCACAAAACACGGCATTGACGTAACCGTCAATAGCAACAGGAGGTAAGTATGAATCATTGTCGAAGATGCGGCGTTGAAGTAGATGAGAATTTGGGTAATTGCCCCCTTTGCGGAGCGTTTGTCAGCGAAAACACGCAGGATTCTATCTATGAATATCCCCAAATAAATTATAAGACGAAACGACAGTTGTTTTTGAGAATAAGTTTGTTTATCACAATCTTCACGATTGCGCTGGTTGTGGCAATCAACGTCGCCGTCAATCATACGGTGTCGTGGTCGTTGCATGTCATATTCGGCTTTGTCGTATTGTGGTTTGCGGTCGGCAGGTCGATAATAAAGAGATTCAACGTACGAAAGCATTTGGCATGGGATTTTATTGCGGTAATCGCGCTATTGTTCTATATCAATTTGTGGTCGTCACGACTTCAAAATCCGTGGGCGTTTACGCTCGGCGCGCCAATCGCGGTATTGACTTGGGCAACCGTCCTTGAAATCCTCGTCTTTGCGCACAAGGGCGGAAGAGGGAATTATATGATTGCTTTGACAAGGCTCTTCGCGCTTTCTGCAATCTGCATTGGAATATCCTTCTTATGGCTTGGTAAATGCGATTGGGGTTGGATAATTTGCGCGGCAAGAGGTTTCGTCGACGTCCTCGCGTTGTCTTTCTTTGCAAAAGACGCTTACTTTCAAGAGCTTAAAAAGAGATTGCACGTGTAAAAAAAGCGGACTTTGAAAGTCCGCTTTTATATTGTGTTTTGTTCGCTATTACTTGGATTTCTTAGCCGCTTTCTTTTCGGCTTTTTCTTTTTCCTTTTGAGCTTTCTTTTTAGCCTTGTCTTCTTCGTCGCCGCCGATATTCTTCAATACCATGCCNACGCCCTTGAAGAACTTNCCGTTCATNACCGTTACNACGCCGTCNACCATCTTCATATTGAACATACCTTGCGANGAGAACGCCAACGCGCGCATCGGGGAAGTCTTCATTACTTCGTANATCATGAGGTANTTCGGNTCGTCTTTCTTNGCTTTCATACTCATTCTGATTGCAGGCTTAGCGATTTTNAGCGCAAATCTTGCAAGACCGCTCGTATGAGCCATATCTTCAAAGGAATCGTCNTCGGTGAAAGAGCCTTTCTTTGCGATACGGTAATCTTCTTTGATATTGAGTTTGGACATAGCNAGGAATTCTTCTTTNGTGATTTCACGNTCGCTCGGNTTCATATACCAGCTGTCTTTGTCNGTCGGNANAATNTNNGCGGTGTCGGTAGATTTNACTTCTACGCTTTCCGTCAATCTGATNTCGCGGCTGGACGCGCCGATCATAATCTTGAATTCGCCGCTCTCAACTTGCCAATCTTGCGCNTCGGTGTTGTAGAAAGCNAAACTGCGCTTGTCNAGTTCGAANGTAACNGTCTTCTTTTCGCCNGCTTTGAGTTCTACNTTCTCNAAGCCTTTGAGTTGNTGATACGGNGTATATACTGTGGATNCTACGTCGTTGACGTAAAGTTGNACGATTTCCTTACCGTCTACTTCGCCCACGTTTTGTACGTCTACGCTNACCGTCAACTTATCGGTATCNGNAATGGATTTNGCNGAAAGTTTGAGGTTGGANTANTCNTANTGAGTNTANGACAANCCNNAACCGAACGGGAAGAGTACNGGNNCGTTTNCGGTGTTGAANTATCTGTAACCNACGTAAAGTCCTTCTCTGTANTCTACGCTGAATCTTGCGCCGGGGAAGTTCTGCGNNGACGGAACGTCTTTGAGGTCGAGCGCNAAAGTCTCNGCGAGCTTNCCGCAAGGATTAGCCTTGCCGAGCAACAANTCNACGCACGCTTCGCCTGCCGCCTGACCGCCGAGGTACATATTGAGTACGCTCTTTACGCCGTCAATCCAAGGCATCGTAACGCTTGCGCCCATTGTGAGNACGACGTTGACGTTNTTGTTGACCTTAGCGAGNTCNTCNATNAGCAAGTTGTGNCTNTCGGGCATATTGATATGCTTTCTGTCAAAGCCTTCCGCTTCGTACTTGTCGGGAAGTCCNGCAACNACGAGAACGGTGTCGTATTTNTTAGCCAATTCAACTGCGTTTTTACGCAACTTTGCATTCTTCTTTTCGCTTTCGTCGTCGAGGCTGTAACCGCTNGTGAATTCCAATTCGATACCTGCGTCGCGCAANGANTGTTCGATAGTGGAAATCTTCGTGCANTTGACGAANGACGAGCCTGCGCCTTGGAANCTCGGTTGNATAGCCATTTCGCCGACGAGCAATATTTTTTGAGTNNTGAGCGGGAGAGCGTTGTCTTCGTTTTTGAGAAGTATAGCGCATTCCGTAGCAATCTTCTTTGCAATTTGATAGTGTTCTTCTTTNTCGTAAGTNGCGTCNTTNGGATTTTCNTTNGTAGGCATAACCATACTNAGCACGCGATCTACCGCTTGGTCGAGAANTGCCTCGTCCAAAGANCCGTCCTTGACAGCCTTNACGAGAAGTTTGTCNTTCATACCGCCGCTNGANGGCATCTNCAAGATCGTGACCTGCAATCAAGCCTTTGACNCGCTTGTTGGTTGCGCCCCAGTCGCTGACTACCATNCCCTTNAANCCCCATTCNTCNCGGAGNACTTTGTTGAGGATAAATTCGTTTTCNGTAGCGTAAGTNTCGTTGATAAGGTTGTAAGAAGCCATTATCGTGCGNGGTTGAGAAAGTTTAACCGCAATTTCAAACGGCAANAGATAAATNTCTCTCAAAGTTCTNTCGTCGACGACGGAATTTATCGTCATACGGTAAGTCTCTTGGTTGTTTGCGCAATAGTGCTTGATAGACGTTCCTACGTTTTTGCTNTGAACGCCGTTGATAAAGTATGCGGAAAGCATACCTGCAAGATATGGNTCTTCGGAGAAGTATTCNAAGTTTCTTCCGCAAAGNGGACTTCTNTTNATNTTCGTNCCNGGTCCGAGNACTACNGCAACGTCTTCCGCNACNGCTTCTTCGCCGACNGTGCAACCCATATTNTANAGCAANTCTTTATNCCACGNGCAAGCCGTAGCCGACGCGGTGGGGAANCANATTGCNTCTACCGATTGGTTGATGTTGGTGGACACGCCGCTCGAATCTTGCTTACGAAGTCCNTGAGGNCCGTCGCANACCATTACNGACGGAATGCCTAATCTTTCGATNTCTTTTGTGTGCCACATNTCTTTGCCCGAACAAAGTCCGGCTTTTTCTTCCAAAGACATTTGGTCAATGAGTTCTTTGTATTTCATATTTTCACTCCCTAAAAAATATATAAGTAAATAAATGATACCATATTATAATATAAAAAGACAATACCTTTATAAAAAATAAAATGTATAAATAAAGTAAAAATTTTCGAGTATAGGTCAAGAATTTCCATTTGATGGGAAATATTGTTAAAATTTTAACGAGATTTCAATCTGAAATTGAAAATTTTATTTGCATACGACTTACAAAAGTTTTATAATATAAGTGAAAAAGCTTGCTTGCAAGGGCTTTTTCACGACGTATTGCAACTAAGTGAGGAAGAAGTATGAAGAAGTACGTCAAGAGAATTATTCATTCTATGGTAACGCTTTACGTCGGTATAGCGATTATTCTCGTTGTCGTTTTCTCATCATACTATTACGCTTACGGACATTATACTACTACGCTCATTGCAGACAAAGGGGAAAAGGCAGTCGCATATACTCGCCTCAACAAAAATATCGAGAAGGGCGAAATAGTCTTTTACGGCGATTCCATTACCGAGATGTGCGACGTTTCGCTTTATTATCCCGAATTTGAAATAATCAACAGAGGCATATCGGGCGACACTACTTCGGGTATGTTGGAACGATTGCAAGACAACTTGCTCGACATAGAGCCGTCTACGGTAGTATTTTTGGGCGGAACGAACGACATCGGCAAGAACGTGTCGATTGAGGAAATCGCGGGCAATATCGAAAGTATTTTGAAAGCGATAAAAGACAGGTGTCCGAATTGCAGAATTATCGTTCAGTCGGTATATCCCGTCAATAAAAATATTCGTCCGCGCTATCTCAATCAAGTGAACGCGAGAACCAACGACGCGGTAATAAAACTCAACGCGGCATTGGTGGAATTGTGTCAAAGGCGCGGCTATACCTACGTCAACACGTATTCCTATTTGATTGACGACGAGGGCAATCTCAAAAGCGAATATACGAGAGACGGATTGCATTTGACGCGAAAAGCATATTTTGCATTGGCGGAAGTAATTAAACCGTATCTTGTCGAAAGCGAATAAGCGCTTGTAGCGATTGGTTTTTTTGTGATATAATCGTATTGATAAAAGAGAAGGAGCAACCTTTATGGCTCAACTTTATTTGGTCGGCACGCCGATAGGAAATTTGGGGGATATAAGTCTAAGGGCGTTGGACACGCTCAAAAGCGTTGACGTAATCGCTTGCGAAGACACCCGTCATTCATTGAAATTACTCAATCACTATGAGATAAAAAAGCAACTTATCGCTTGTCATAAATTCAACGAGCGAGAGAGCGTAGACAAAATTTGCGGACTGCTTAGCGAAGGTAAGGACGTCGCGTTGATTACCGATGCGGGTATGCCTGCCATATCCGACCCCGGCGCGATTTTAGTCAACGAATTGATTGCAAGAGGTTGCAGTATCAGCGTAGTCCCGGGCGCGACGGCGCTTACGTCGGCAATGGCGCTCAGCGGTATTTGTCAACCCGTGTTTACCTTTATCGGCTTTCTTCCGCCGAAAAATAAGGACAGAGAATCGTTGCTCTCGCCCTTCAAGAATATTCGCACGTCGCTCGTATTTTACTCGTCGCCTTACGACGTCAAAAAGGATATTGCGTATTTGTATTCGCTCTTTGGCGAAAGGGTATTGCATATCGTAAGAGAGTTGACGAAAGTCCACGAAGAGCATATTATCACCACGCTTTCGCAAGGCTTTGAAGAGGACGCGAAGGGAGAGTACGTGCTTATCGTCGAATGCGGTGAAATCAAGTCGGACAAGCCGTCGGGAAGTATAGAAGAGCAGTTGAAAGATTTGATTGACGGCGGTATGGACAAGAAGAGCGCAATCAAGCAAGTCGCCAAAGCCAACAATCTTTCCAAAGACGAGGTCTACAAAGTCGCTATCGGCATTGAGTGATAGCAGATTTTCGTTGTTGACTTTTTATATATCCTATAATATAATTATAGACGGAAAGGATATCGATATGGACGAAAAGACACAGTATAAGAGCGCGTTGAAATCAAAAAAACTCATCAAGAATGCTTTCAGCGAGCTGTTGCAAAAAAAGGACGTTGACAGAATTACCGTCACGGAAATCGTCAATCTTGCAGGGGTGAATCGAGGCACTTTTTACGCTCATTACAACAATACTATCGACGTCTTGGAAGAAATCGAAAACGACGTCTCCGAGCAGATACTGTATTTATTTTCCTCATACGAAGACAGCATAATGAAAAATCCCACGCCGTTTTTGCGCGACATTGCAAAGTTTTTGCAAAAGGATTACGACTTCTACAAGAGGTTGATTTGCGCGAAAGTGGGCGAGCATTTCTTGGACAGAATAAAGGCGTTTTTCATCAAAATGGTGGTGGAAAACAATTCCAAAATTTCTCACATCAAAGACACCGCCTCTTTTGAGGTAAGAGTCAGATTTTATACCGACGGTTTCGCAGGTATGTACGAGGACGTGTTTAAGGACAGACTTCAAGTCAGTTTTAGTCAACTAAGCGAGATTATCGGTCAGCTTGTCAAAGCAGGTTTTGACGATTTCAAAGTTATATAAATCGGGGGTAACGATTATGAAAGTCGACGCAAAAGATTACGGAATCAACAGCGGTGAAGACATTACGCTTGCTTTGCAAAATGCGTTGACTTCGCTTGCTAAGATAGAGGGCGAAAAGACCCTTGTTTTTCCCAAAGGCATTTATCATTTTTCATACGATAAAGCGTATTCTTCAATGCTATTCGTCACAAATACGGTGGGCGATAAGCAATGGGAAAAAGGCGATATTCCACATCTCAATCGCGCGGGTTTTTGGTTGGAAAATCAAAAGGACTTGACTATTGACGGGGGCGGTAGCGTATTCGTATTTCACGGTAAGATGACCAACGCTATCGTCACGAATTGCGAAAACGTAAAACTTGTCAACATGACTTTTAATCATGACAATCCCGATATGCACGAATTCAAAGTCGTGGCAAAGGGTTTAGGCTACGTCGACTTCGAGTTGGATAATGAGAGCAAGTACGAAAAGGAAGGCGGTAAATATTACTTTGTCGGCGAGGGATATAAGTCGTCGTTTACAAAGCGCGCAAGATTTTCGCGTTGGATAGGCAAAGTGTGGGGAAGCAATAGCAACACGATTGAAAGAGTATTGCATCCTTTGGGCGATAGAGTATTTTTCAAACAAATCAAGCCGAACGTTTTTAGAGGTCGTTATTTTTCCACTTCAAGATTTAATATAGGCGATAGATTCTACGTCTACGATCACTTGCGTAGGCACAACGGAATCGTCATAGAAAAGNGCAAAGACGTTGTGCTTGACGGCNTAAATCAGACGTTCAATTACGGCTTGGCGTTGGTATGTCAGGACAGCGAAAACGTCAGTCTTCTCAACAGCAAATTTATACCGTCCGANGANAGTCAAAGNCTTGTGGCTTCTTGCGCCGACTTNACGCATTTTTGTATGTGNAGAGGCGATATTNTAGTNAAGAACAACGAGTTTGCGGGCGCAGGCGACGACTGCTTTAACGCGCACGGAATACATTTCAAAATCGTATCGGTGAANGGCAACGAAATCGTCGTAAAATTCTGCCACCACCAGACNAAAGGTTTNAANCCGCTNAGGGTNGGCGATAGCGTGGCTTTCGTCNATATAGACACGTTGCTNGAAGTATCTAGGGCGACGATTTTGCAATCTTCGCTTGTTGATGAAAATTGCATATCTTTGACGCTTGACGACGCGTCGAAAGCGGTAGTAGGTCAGGCGATTGANGACAAATCGGCGATTCCCAACGTAGAGTTTTCNTTCAACAAAATGACGAGNATTATTACNCGCGGCGTATTGGTTACGACGGGCGGAAAGGTGAGAATTACCGACAACGATTTNGACAACACGACTATGCANTCAATACTNATNTCCGACGACGCNAAATATTGGTTCGAAAGCGGCCCTGTCAACGACGTGGAAATCGCTCGCAACCGCTTTGGAAGATGNAGAGGNTACAACGTCAACGTCCTGCCCGAAAACACNTCNCANAAAGGCGCGGTACATAAAAACATCTANATTCACGACAANGTAATCGAGAGCGGCGACGAGGGNGGATTTTACTTCAAGTCGGCGGACGGCGTGATAATCGAAAACAACAAGTCGGATAGACAAATNANAATAAATCAAATCAATTCGCAAGTGGATAATAGATAACTTGCGCGAAATCANNAGAGGANANAAANATGGAATTATTTGAGCCTTGCNTACTTGGCAAAGTACAGTTGAAAAACAGAATAATTCGTTCCGCAACNCACGACGGANTNGCGGANGAGGACGGCGGACCGAGCGACAAGCTTATTTCCAAATATGCGTTTATGGCAAAAAACGAAGTGGGNTGTATCATAGCGGGCTACGCTATCGTCAGCAAAGAGGGAAGTTCGTCATATCCTCGCTGTCTTGCTTTNTATAATGATTCGGCAAAGGAAAAGTACGTGCGTCTTACAAACGCCGTTCACGAATACGGCACGCCCATTATNGCGCAGTTGGCGCACTGCGGCAGNCAGACTTCAAGCAAAGTCATCGGTATGAAAAAGATTGCCCCNAGCGCAAAAAGACATCTATTCTATCCNGANAANGCAAAGGCNATGACGATAGAAGATATTCATCGCGTTGNNGACGCGTTCGCCGACGCTATNGCAAGGGCGAAAGAATACGGATTTGACGGCGCGCAAATTCATTTGGCGCACGGATATTTGTTGCACGACTTCGTATCGCCAAACGGCAACAAGCGTAAAGACGAATACGGCAAAGACATTCACGGCAGATTGAGAATTGTCAAAGAGATTATCGACAAGGCGAGAGCCAAAGTCGGCGACTTTCCGATTTGGGTAAAACTTTCGGCTACCGACAAGAGAAAAAAGGGAATGCGNATTCCNTATTCGGTCGAAGTGTGCAAGTTGCTCAAAGAATACGGTTTCGACGCGATAGAAGTGTCGTGCGGAAGCGTGCAGGACGGAATGAACACAATGCGNTCCAAGCGTATGCCTATGGACGCNGTCTTTGAGTATAGAGAACCCGTCGCGAGTATGCCGAAATTTCTCAACAANTTNTGTCTTGTATGCGCAAAGGCNATAAATCCGCTTATCCCGCAGCCNAAGCCGTTGACTATGTTCAACTATCCCGCGGCTATGGCGATAAAAGAAAAAGTCGACGTCGATNTAATATTAGTNGGCGGAGTGGCTAAGCGAGAGGATATGCAAAAGGCAATCGACAGCGGNATAGGCGCGGTATCTATGTGCCGTCCGTTTATTTGCGAACCCAACTTTGCAAGAAAACTNAAAGANGGCAAGACCGACCAAAGTCAGTGCGTTATGTGCAACTATTGCGGACTTGTGATAGAAAAGGGCGAGACGAGATGTTCGCTCGGCAAAATCAAGAANTCTAAAAAGTAAATTGAATTTTTACTCAGTTATAAATACGNAAGGACTTTCATACTATTGAGTATGGGAGTCTTTTTTATATGAATTTAGTATTTACAATAATGATTTTGGTGTCGCTTGTGATGCTAATCGTCGTATCGCCCGAAAGCGCNTTTTCAATTATGATAAGCGGAGCGAGTTCCGCGCTCAAACTTGCGTTCACGCTTATCGCCATTTACGCGATATGGCTATCCGTGCTTTCGCTAATGGAAGNCATAGGACTCAATAGGGCTATGAACAGACTTTTCCGTCCTATCACAAAAAGACTTTTCAAGGGAGAAAGCGACCTTGCGCTTGAATACATCACGCTCAATTTTTCGGCAAATCTTCTCGGTATGGGCGGAGCGGCAACTCCGCTNGGAATTAAGGCAATGGAGTGTATGCAAGACGGCAGTGAAAAGGCGACTGACAATATGATACTTTTTATGGTAATCAATTCCACGTCGATACAACTCATACCCGCGACGATAATCGGACTGCGCGCGGCGGCGGGGAGCAATTCGGCTTCGGATATAATTTTGCCGTCTTTGCTTGCGACTATAATTTCCACCGTCACGGGCGTGATTCTAGCCAAGTTGTGCGCGAAGTTTAGGAAGAAAGAAAAAGAGGCGGAAGCCAAAGAGCCGCGCGCGCCGCTCTTTGCAAAAATCAAGGGCAGGAGCGTAAGCAAATGAGCAAGTACATACTTCCCGCGTTTATATTTATAGTTATTTTAGTATCTTTCATCAAGAAAGTGCCTGTCTATGATAATTTTGTCAAGGGCAGTAAAGAAAGCATTTCGCTGATACTCTCGATATTCCCGTATATCTGCGCGGTGCTTATTGCGGTGGAACTCTTTTCTTTGAGCGGACTAAACAGTTATCTTGCCAAAATAATGTCGCCCGTGCTTACTTTCTTGGGCATACCCGACGAGCTTTGCGAACTTCTCATTATCCGTCCTCTTTCGGGCAACGGCTCGCTTGCGCTCTTAGAGGGCATATATAAGACGCACGGAGTAGACAGCTACGTGTCGCGTTGCGCTTCCGTCATAGTCGGCGCAAGCGAAACGGTCTTCTACGTCGGCACGGTATATTTTTCCACGACCAAGGTCAAGAAACTTCGCTACGCAATACCGATTTCGCTTTTCGCGTGTTATTTTGGCGCAATTATGGCTTGTTTGATATGTAGAGTTATGTGAATAAGTAACCGACTGCGTATTGCAACGCACCTTTTGCCTGATCATCGAGTCGACTCTCGGGGTCACGTACGGAAAGTACGCTCACCGCTCGGTCGCTCTTGCTAAGACAAAATCTGCATCACTCTCCGCACTCGCCACGGCTGTTCTTTAATCGGTAGAGACTTCTTCACTGCGGTCGAGGTGACAAAAATGATGTCATTTTGAGCGAAGTCGAGAAATCTCAATCCGTATAAGTATCTAAGTCGTCGTCATCTTTGATAGCGACTTCTAAATTTTTCAAGTAATGTTCTATATTTTTCAGAATATATTTAAGAGTCCTATTGCGTTCTATTGTTTCAGGTTCACGCTCTTGCCATTGTCCGCATAATTCAAAAGTTCTATTAGAGCGCTTACGAATTGCTGAGTTAATGCAATGCCCCTTATCTAACTTTAATAAGTTACCGTGTCTATCTTTAACATAGTATCGTATAAAGTGAGCGCAATTTAAACATTTTTTTTCTGCATCTTTGTCCATATTCATTTTACTCCTTAATTTTAATAAGTAGGTGTGCCTACATATATTATACTGCAAAAAATAAAATAAGCAAACTATATGTAGGTATACATTCATATATTTTTTGTATATTTTAGTAAAATTAATATGTAGGTATAACTACACAAGAGGTAAATATGACAGTAAACGACGCAGTTGCAAAAAGAATAACAAAATTACTGATAGAAAAGGGGATTACTCAATATCGTTTAGAGCAAGAGTCTGGAATACAACACGGTAGTATGCAATGTATTATGAACGGACGAAACAAGACTGTAACGCTCAGCACAATTTATATGATAGCAAAAGGTTTTCATATTACCTTTTTGGAATTTTTGGACGATGACGTTTTCCGTGATGAAAATATAGAATTTGAATGATATAGAAAAACTTTTGTTTTACATTAAGTTCCAATAGACTTACCCAAGTCCAAGGGCGGTAAGTGGATTTCCATTTAAAATTGTAATAGTTTTTGGTATTACTTATTATCGAAATTTCTTTTTTCTTTCGCTAAAAAAGATTCCTATTTTTAAAGGGAATCCACTTTAAAGCCCAAACCCTCAAACCCCAAAAACGGAATGACAATAAAATAGCCAAACCCTCAAATTATCTGTACTTCATAAAAATATTGCCTTTTCAAAAATATATGTTACAATAAATTCGTCTCTGCTCTTTCCCCGAAGAATGGAGAGAACATGGTATTAAAATTTACATACCGCAATGAAGACGGCAAGTTGGAGTGTTTTCAAAACTACACTATTGCTCAGAATAGCAGTAAGACAAATACTATCGTTGTGACTTCCACCGACCCGAATGCGAAAGAATACGGATACTATCTTGAATTTATATGTTACAATCACAATAATATTCCTAAGGCAAAGTACGTTTCTCCAATGCTCGATTACAAATATGACGGCATAACTTTCGTCATACCGGCAGGACTGACGCAATACAGAGGTCACGTCGATATGCAACTCACAGGGTGTTCAAAAGCTGATTACTCGCTCATATTCAAGAGTATCAACAAGGGCGCGAAGGCTTTCGACGTGGAAGGCTCGCTGAGCGTGTCGGAAAGCGAGATTGCCAATACGCCGAATATATTCACAGAATTTCTCGAAGAACTCGAATATTACAGAAAGACGCGCGACGAATTCGCTTATTCCGTAAAGAGAGATACCGACAAACAAGCCGCCGCCTTAAAGCAAGAGGTCGACGAGATGGGAGATAACATCAAAGACGAGATTGAGGAACTGGGCAATGCGGTTGTCCAAGAAGCCGCGAGACTTCGCACGGAAATGGCTGCAATGATAAGACAGGAGATTTTAGACTCTTTGGAAGTCGTACCGCCTAGCAACGTTTTCTATAAAGTTAATTTCAGAATAAACGGAGAAATCATCAAGAGTATTACTGTCGGCGAGGGCTCGACGCTTACGCCGCCCGAATATACTTTGCCCGACGGTTGCGAGGCAGTGGAGGGGTGGTACGACATCAGCAAGGACAAACTTTGGGATTTTCTCATAGACACCGTGCAAGAAGACGTGACGTTGACGCTCAACTTTATGTCGACAGGTATCGGTATTGCCAGCAACGGCAAACTCAAAGACTTTGGAAATCTCACCGGCGACGTCTATATTCCCGATTATTACGACGGTAAAAAAGTAGTAGAGATAGACAGCGCATTGACCAATCTTGGAAGCAGCGTCAATCTACATTGCGGTTACAATATGAAATCTTACGTGAACGTACTTAGAGCGGGCAATCAAGTAAAGAATATGCTTTTTCCCGCCGACCACTGGATGTATAACCGTAGCAACGGCGTTTACACGGACTCCAAAGAAGCGGGTATGGTGGCGTACGTTTTTGCTCCGCGCGACAATACGTCGTCATTGTATATTCAGTCGGACTGTCAGCAGTTGGCGGTGTATGCGATTTCCAACAATCTCAACCTTAAAAAGATAGTTATTCCGCCTACGGTGACAGGCTTCAACAGCAACTGTATAACTAATACGGGCATTACGTCGCTTACAATACCGTCAAGCGTTACGTTCTTCAATTCGGGCGCAGTACGCGACAACGTCAGCCTCACGAGCGTTTATCTTGAAGGCGATATGTCGGCGCTTATCAATAGCGGAACGTTTGTCGACACTACGCAAACTCCGTACGTTCGTCCTACGCTTTACGTACGTCCCGAGCATTACGCTAATTACATCAGTAAAAAATTGAACAATTACTACACGATAGAAGTAATGGGCAAAGATTATCTTGACGATAACTACGCGGCGAAAGAGACTACGGAAGAATGATAGGCGGACAAAAATTCAGTAAAAGCGCGCAAGACGGCGAAGTATTTGCAAAGGTAGTGGACGGAAAACTCTTGTATGCGCACAAGATAAACACCAACACCCTACAAGGTCTTGACTCGTGGAAGAAATATCCCTCATTGCAAAAAGCTTGCGAGGATTTGGGCGTCCCCGTGCCCGAAAACGTCGGCTGTCCNATTTTGGACAAAAGACACTCGCCGATAAATTGGAGCAAATTCAAGGGCGGATATTATATTCCGTTCAGCACTTTGGAGTAAAANGGCGAAGCGAAAGCGGCGGACGAAAGTTCGCCGTTTTCTTTTACATAATTGTCAACGCTTTGCTTATACTACTNNCGGAGGTTGATATGAAAGAAACGGGAATAGTAAGAAGAATTGACGAACTCGGCAGAGTCGTAATACCCAAAGAGTTGAGAAAGGTGCTCAAACTCAAAGAGGGNGAATTGCTTGAAATCTTTACCAACGACAAGAGCGAATTGGTNTTNAAGAAGTACAACGAAGTCGGCGCGACGCAAGACCAACTTGACGTGATAAGCAAGATACTNTACAAGAACACNGGCAAGGAAGTGGCTATTTGCGACACGAGCAGTATACTTTCGCATTGCGGNGGTAAAGACGGNTTGCAGGGCGAAGAGATAAGCGACGAGTTGTACGGCGTGCTTGACGATAGAAANGCAAGGCATATCAAGGACAGGACTATCCGTCTTGCCGACGATATGGACAAGGCGCAGGGCGAGCAGTATATCGTACCNATTATCAGCAGCGGCGANTTGTACGGCGGAATAATACTTTCNGCGGACAAACTCGGCAGNGTGGATATGGCNCTTTGCGACGCAATGGCGCAATACTTGACTTATAATATAGGATAATATGAAGAAGAGNTCGTTTGCNTNCGGNGCGATAATACTTGCGANNTGCAGTATANTTGCCAAACTTTTGGGCGGAGTATACCGCATTGCGCTCACTTCGGCGCTTGGAGCGGAAGGTATAGGTTATTANCAACTTGTNTTTCCATTCTTNGCGCTNGTNTTGGCGATAAGCAGCAACGCAATCCCCGTNACGCTGTCAAGGCAGATTTCGGGNGAACTTGCNCGNGGCAAAGCGGGCTCTATCAGNTGGCTGATGAAAAAGGCTCTTATCTATGCGATNGGAGCAGGTTTTGTCGGCGCGNTATTCACAATAGCGNTCTCACGGCTTATGTCAGGCGCGCAGTCACAAGCCGGAGTATATATATGTTATATTGCCATTTCCCCCGCGATAATNTTCGTTGCGGTAGCCAACGTATTCAAAGGTTGGTTTTTGGGACATGGCAATACAACCCCTGCNGGTATAAGCCAAATAGTCGAGGTAGTCGCAAAACTTGCGATAGGTCTTTTGGTGGTCGGCGCAATGATANNCAAAGGCTTGNTTTACGCCGTNGCAGGCGCGTTGCTCGCGGTGAGCNTAAGCGAATTTCTTTCGTTTGCGGTAGTATTTATNTGGTATCTCGTCGCGGGCAANGATGAACGCAAANTNCAAGCGGAGAAGTCGGACAGCAAATTTTTATCGACGTTTTTGCCNATTACNGCNAGCGGACTAATCTTTCCNTTCGTCGCGTTTATCGACAGTATTATGGTCGTCAATCTGCTTAATTTCGGNGGACACGAAAACGCAGTCAGTCAATACGGTATTTTGACNGGNCCNGTCGCTTCGCTTATCAATATGCCGATAGTGCTNGCTATGTCGATATCNGTGGCGATAGTGCCGGCGATTGCAAGCGCAATGTCNGGCTACGACGTGGTCAGCGTAAAGANCAAGACNGCTTCGTCAATNAAGATGTGTCTNATGATTTCAATGCCGTTCTTTATCGGCGCGATACTGATGTGCGCAAGTNTGACNAGGCTTTTGTATCCCACTCTCGGCGAAGAGCANAAGGACTTGACGGCGTACCTTTTGGCGGTGATGTCNGTCAATATTATCGTGCTTTCTTTGCTCGAAGTACTCAACGCGGTCTTGCAAGGTATCGGCAGACTNCGNCCCGTGCTAATCAATATCGCGATTGGCGGAGTAATCAAAATCATACTCGAATTGATATTCGTGCCGAAGTTCGGTATAGTGGCGAGCGGACTTTCGACGATAGCNTTCTANCTTATAGCNTTGGTTCTCAACGGAATGCAATACAACTCTTTGGTGGGCAAAAATATAAATCTATTCAAAAGTATTAGTAAAATCTTGCTTTCNGGTGCTATAATGTCTTTGTCGGTAATGCCGTCGATGTTTATATCNAGCGATATATGGGCGTTGATATACGCCACGCTTGCAGGCGGAAGCGTGTATTTCATATCNNTGCTTGCGACGAAGGCAATCGACGAAAGNGAGTTGGCAACTTTGCCGCTCGGCAACAAACTATCCCGATTGCTCGGCAAGTTGGGGTATTTCAAGGAGAGCAAGAATTATGGTGACGGTAGTGGCGTTGGGATGCGGTAAAGGACAACTTACCTTAGANGGCGCGAAGACGATAGAGAGCGCNGACAAGGTCTTTGTCAAGACCGCTCTCACGGATACATACGATTATTTCAATGACAAGGGAATNGACAACGTTCCGCTTGACTTTATTTACGAAAATTCACAAGACTTTGACGATTTGGATAAGAGTATNGTCGACTATCTCGCAAAGCAAGACNACGGCTCGAATATAGCGTATTGCGTCAACGGAAGCGGTTACGACGACAGNTCGGTCATTGCGCTTTCGAAAGNNNGNGATATTNN
This sequence comes from Clostridiales bacterium, assembly GCA_014799645.1. Lineage (GTDB taxonomy): Bacteria > Bacillota > Clostridia > Christensenellales > UBA3700 > RACS-045. The sequence goes on from JAAVHQ010000012.1 coordinate 46,563, forward strand.
AATTATTCCGTCNGTGTCGGCAGGTACGGCNGGNAATANACCNAGCGTAGCCAANATNTCAATCAGCGCGTACGAACTCGTCAATATGCGAGGCTTCAATTACGANACAAGANTGTCGCTTTCCATNACCGATTTGGACAANGTCTTTATNGCGGGAGAAGTAAAACTNATACTTCAAAACATACTNGGCGACGAGGAAAAAATACTTTTCAACAAAAAAGAAATTCCNGTATATGAACTTGACAGACAAAGCGAATACGACTATTCGACNGTCGTAGGCGTTNTNCCNAAAAAACTCGTCGAAAAGAGCAGATTTAATTTTGCCGACCTATGCGAGATAATGAAGATATTGAGAGGNGATGGGGGCTGTCAGTGGGACAGAGCGCAGACGCACGAGAGCATACGCGAAAACGCCATTGAAGAGGCCTACGAACTTGTCGATGCAATCAACAATCAAGACCTTGACAATATGATAGAAGAGAGCGGCGATTTGATGTTGCAAAGCGTGTTCCATTGCGCTATCGCCGAGGACTGCGCGGAGTTCAATACCGAAGACGTATTGAGCGCAATTTGCAGAAAACTCATTGACAGACATACGCATATTTTCGGCGACGTAGTAGCCAATACTCCCGAAGAGGCTTTGAAAGCGTGGGACGCGGCAAAAGCGAAAGAGAAAAAGTATTCGTCCGTAAGCGACAAGATTGATAAGATTGCCAAGTCATTGCCTGCGCTTTTGAGAGCGTATAAGGTACAAAAAGCGGTCGCAAAGACGGGTTTTGAATTTGAGAACTTCGAGCAAGTAATCAGCAAAATTGATGAGGAAAAACAAGAACTATTGTGCGCTAAGACGCCGGATGAATTAGAGGACGAAGGGGGCGATTTGCTCATAGCCGTCGTCAACGCGTTGAGGTGGAAGGGAGTTGACCCCGAAGTCGCTTTGTCGCGCTCGATTGAGAAATTTTCAAGAAGATACAAATACGTGGAAGACCACTGCGACGGGGATATGAAATCCAAGGATATGGATGCGCTCAACGCTCTTTGGGAGGAAGCCAAAATTGCAACGAAAAATTGACTTCAAAGGCGTGGTATTCGCACCGATCGCAGGATATAGCGACGTAGGTATGCGCAAGGTGTGCGCTATGCGGGGCGCGGACTTGACGTATACGGAGATGATTTCCGCAAAAGGTCTGGTGTACGGAAGCGACAAGACGGAAGATTTGTTGCATACCACCGACAGCGAGAAAGTCAAGTGCGTNCAGATTTTCGGTAGCGAACCTTACTTTATATCCAAAGCCGTCGAGCATAAGGCTCTCGAAAAGTTCGACGTCATAGATATAAATATGGGNTGTCCCGTACCCAAGATAGTCAAAAACGGCGAGGGTAGCGCGTTGCTTGAAAACATACCGCTCGCTATGCAAGTCGTCAAAGCGGCTTTGGTAGTAGGCAAGCCCGTCACCGTCAAATTTAGATTGGGAGTGACGGCAGATAGAATTGTCGCGGTAGACTTTGCAAAAGCCATGCAAGACGCGGGCGCAAGCGCAATCACTGTCCACGGCCGTACGCGAGAGCAAATGTATTCGGGAAACGCAGATTGGAATGAAATTGCCGAAGTCAAAAAGGCGGTAGATATTCCCGTATTCGTCAACGGAGATATTGTCGATAAGGAAAGTTACGATAAGGCAATGCAAGTCACAGGTTGTGACGGCGCGATGATAGCGAGAGGCGCGCTCGGCAATCCCAAGATTTTCAGCGATTTGAAGGGCGAGCAAATTGAAGGTTATTCGCTCAAAGACGATATACTTTTGCACCTCGATACAATGCTTGAATTTCACCACGAGAATTACGTCAGCGCGAATTTCAAAAAGCACTTAGCGTATTATTGCAGAGGTATGAGAGGACAAAAGCAAATTAAACTTGACGCGTTCGCAAGCAAGAGCGTTGAAGATATACGAAATATAATCGATAAATATTTTTAGTAAAGGAATANATTATGATAAACGTAGTTTTGGTCAATCCCGAAATCCCCAACAACACGGGCAATATCGTCCGCACCTGCGCGGTGACGGGCGCGAAGTTGCATATTATCGAGCCGTGCGGATTTAGTTGGGAAGACAAATACTTGAAGAGAAGCGGTCTTGATTATTGGGAGATTTCCGACGTCAACCGCTATGAGAATATGCAAGCCTTTTTGAAGGCTAATTTCGGGAGTGACGCCGATATGAATTCCAACGTCGCTATCGCCGTGAGAAATACCAAAGTTAATTCGGGCAAGCAATTCTTCTTTGCATCCACCAAGTCCGANCACAANCATACCGACGTGCATTACGAGGAAGACTGTTGGGTATTTTTCGGNAGAGAAACCAAAGGNCTTGACGAGGAACTTTTGTTTGAGAACTACGCCGATTGCATTAGAATACCTATGAGGGCGGAAGCGCGTTCNCTCAACCTTGCNAANAGCGTNGCAATCATAATTTACGAATATCACAGACAGTACGGTTACAAAGGACTNAGCGAAGAGGGCAAACTTCGAAATTACGACGTCGACAAAAAATAATTAAGGTATTGTAAAATAAAAATTACAATGATATAATAATTATATAATCTTGATATTATAGAGGAGTTATATGTATAAAGATACTTACAACGAGTGGCTTGCCAACGTGAGCGGCGAGCAAAAACAAGAACTTTCGGCGATTTTCGACGACGACAAAGAGATAAAAGAAAGATTCACGTTGCCCTTGGCTTTCGGCACGGCGGGAATGCGCGGTACGATTTGCATGGGTATTTCCAATATGAACGAATACACAGTGGCAAGAGCGACGAAGGGATTGAGCGATTATATCAATTCGCTCGGCTCGGATAAGGCGAAGAGAGGCGTTATCATTTCTTACGACACGAGAAGAATGTCGTTCGAGTTCGCGTTGACTTCGGCAAGAGTGTTGGGCGCAAACGGAGTTAAGGCATATTTGTTCGAGAACGTTCGTCCCGTGCCTATGTGTTCTTACGCGGTAAGACATCTTAACTGCATTGCGGGCATTATGATTACCGCAAGCCACAACCCCAAAGAGTACAACGGATATAAAGTCTACGGCGAGGACGGCGCGCAAATGTCGCCCGAAGCGACGGCAGTCGTCGTCAAGTATATTCAAGATACGCCGTACTTCGGACTTGCTAAAGAGGACGTAAAGTCGACAAATCACAAGGATATAGAGGGCAAAGACAACTACGTGCTCAGCGAGCATATCACCGTAATAGGCAAGAGCCTTGACGACGACTATTACGCTCAAATATCCAAGTTGTCGCTTTCCAAAGACGCGGTAGAGAAAGTGGGCAAGGACATCAAGATAGTTTACTCGCCGATACACGGTTCGGGTTACGTTCCCGTCACGACAATGTTGGCGAAAATGGGCATATCCGTATCAGTAGTCGAAGAGCAGAAATATCCCGACGCTGAATTTTCGACCGTTGCAATGCCCAACCCCGAGCAACCCGACGCTCTCAAAATGGGCATTGACCTTGCCAATAAACTCGGCAGCGATATAGTAATCGGCACAGACCCCGACTGCGATAGAATGGGTATCGCCATTAGAGATAACAAAGGCGAGTTTATACTTCTCAACGGCAACCAAATCGGCGCAATGCTTATGGACTATATTCTTATGCGCCACAAGCAAGAAGGCACTTTGCCTAAAAACAGCGCGGTAGTCAAGACGATTGTTACGACGCGCCTTGCAGATAAGATTGCGAGAAGTTACGGCGCGGAAGTCTTTGACGTGCTTACGGGCTTTAAGTTTATAGGCGAAAAGATAAAAGAATGGGAGAGTAGCGGCGAATATACCTTTATGTTCGGCTATGAAGAAAGTTACGGCTATCTTTCGGGTACGCACGCAAGAGATAAGGACGCAGTCGTCGCAAGTATGTTGTTCGCCGAAATGACTTGCTACTATACTTCCAAAAATATTTCGCTGTATGACAAACTTAACGAGATTTTCGCCAAGTTCGGTTACTTTGTAGAGACTTCCAAGTCAATCGCTTTCAAAGGTCTTGACGGTATGGAGAAGATGGCGCAAATTATGGAAGAGTTCAGAAAGGACGATTTGCTTGTCGTAGACGGCGTGAATATGTTGAGCAAAACCGACTTGATGGCAGGTACGATAAAGTATTTTGACGACGGCAGATTGGAGATGAGCGAACTTCCCCAGACCAACGTAATCAAATACGAATTCGGCGACGACGAATGGCTTTGCATACGTCCGAGCGGAACTGAACCAAAACTCAAAATCTACGTTTCCACCAAAGCCGAAAGCAAGGAAGCGAGCGAAAAGCGTAATTTGGGAATCCAAAGCGCGATACTTTCTAAGATTCAGTAATCGATTTTAATTAAATTTAAGTAAAAATAAAAAGAGCAAGCATAATGCTTGCTCTTTTTTTAATAATGAGTGACCGACCGCACATAGCGGCGCGCCTTTCGCTTGATCGTCGGGTCGACCTCGGGGTCACGTACGCAAAGTACGCTCACCGCTCACTCGCCCTAGCTAAAACGAAATCCACACCACTCTCTGCGGTCGCAACTAATTTGCATTACTTAAAATAATAATTTGTCGAAAAAAGTAAAAAACATTCAAAAAAAGTCAAAATCTTCCAAATAAAGTATACATTTCCTGACCGAAGAATTTCGACACTGAGAAGTCAAAATTCGCGATAATTAGACATATATATCATAACATATCATAATTTTTTATTCAAGTCATTTAAGTCAGGAAAAGTATACTTTTCCTGACTAGACAAAAAATCGGATAAAAACGAGGTAAAAATGGATATAAAAAAGAGGAAATTAAAGGGGTACGTTGCGCTGTCAGTATTGATTATAGCGTGCTTGATTATGGCAAGCGCAATGACCTTCTTTGGGATGAGTAAGGATGCAAATGTATTAGCAGCCATGGCGTCGTCTTATGCTGAGGTGGATGAATTGCTTATTTCGGGATATGAAAATAAACCGCAAAATTCAAAAATTTTTAATGGCGATTCGCTTGCTGATTTATTTTATAAATTGACGGGTGACAAGAATGCCACTATATCAACCGTTAGCGCATTAAGCACGAAAGACTCGTCGTATTTCAGGAGTAGAAATGACGGTAAAGATATAACTGTTATGTTGGGCGGTAAGAAATGGACGGCTACTTATCTTACGCAAGCAAGCGGTGACGTAATCCTTGACTTGTGGCTTTTAGATGGTAGTGTAACTGATGTGTGGAATAATAATTATGTTAATTCAGGGGCGGGAACATATCCCCATAATATGTACGGTATGAGTAGAATGAGATCCGTTACTCTTAATCACGGCGGTACGTACGTAAATAATGACGACCAAATTACTACAGCCTCTTTTACTCAAGTTACTGATAGTCCTTTCGCTATCTACACTGTGCCATATTCTGAGAATTATAAGGCAAGTATAAGAGATTTTATCGTTCAGCCGCAGAATGTTGCCTATCAAGCGACTGAAAATTCCTCCGGAATTGCAGCAAATCTTACGACATCTGAATGCGATCATACGCGAAATAATGAGGCGTACAACAAAATTACCAGCGGAGCGAATTGGGCTAATACAAATTATTGTTATGAAAACAAGACCAATTATTCAATGTGGAAAACTGATTATATATGGTTGCCTAGCATAGCGGAATTGGGCAACACTGACGGCGAAAACGGAATATGGAAAGCGTCTATGGCGCAAAGGGCATTCAGATGTTGGACGCGTTCGGCAAGAGAATTAAATTCAGGGGGTGTGTATGTTGTATCTTCATCCACAGCTTATTATGGATCTACTCCGGTTACGGATGGAACCGTAGCAGTTTGTCCGGCGTTCCACCTAAATTTGTCAAAAGTGGCAAAAGCGGCCACTCCGGCAAATCCTTCGTACAAGATAACGTCAGAAAACAAAGAGGATAATATAAAATATTACAATGATGGCAACGACGTTACTTTTGAGTTGCGCAATGCAATAGAAGAAGACTTAGTAGATGTTGAAAGCATAACAGCAACGGATATGGACGGAAATGCTATGACGTATTCGGGTACGTCTAGTTTTGCGGGCGGAGTAATATCTTTTAAAGTTCAAAAGGTCGGCACGTATACGGTTACGGTTAAACCCAAGACAGGGCAGTATTGGGCAGACGGCACGACTGACGAAAAGACTTGTACGTATACGTTGAAATATAAGCTTACACCGTTAGCGTGGAAAACTGCTTCTACAAATACGGTTACGTACAACGGCAAAGACCAGTATTTGGAGTTAATTAATTACGATGAAGACGTCGGTAAATTGATAACCGTTGAGCCTGCTACTTCGGATATGTTTGGCAAGATACCAAGCGGACAACCTAATAGCGGTAATTGGGCAATAAAAGTCAAGGACTATATCGACAAAACGACTGATGCTGATAAAGCGAAAATCAGAGTCGAGTTGAAAAATACGTCTTTTATGGTATGGGATGATTTGACCACGGGAGCAAAGACTTTGGACTTTACGGTCAACAAAAAGAATCTTATAGTGACTTCTAACGACACTTCGTGGGAGACGCAAGTAAATACCAATGACACGACATATGACGTGTTGATAGACGGTTTGATTGCGGATGATTTAGATATAATAAGTTTCGTAGGATTTTATAAGAAAGGAAGCGGATCGGAACAGGAGGTCTCGATTGCGCCCGATTTTGCCAAAACCGGTAGCAACTATGAGATGGCAGACGGCAAGTATAAAGTGACGGTAACTTTGCCGGAAATTGCGGATGATGGCGCATATAGGTATATACTCAAACTTGCCTCGTCAGTTAAGAATTATTCGTTGACGTACGAGAAAGATTTTGACGTGGAGAAAAAGTCAGTAAATTTACAAGAAGACGATATTGTATGGCTATATAAGAATTATTCGTCGACGGGGAACGAATATATTGAGGTGGACAAGACGAAGTTGGATACCGACAAAATATTCAACGTGACTTACAACGGCGAGGCGTACACTTTCAAAGTAGATACGGATTCGGCGACAAGCAAATTGAAGAAGTACGCTAATGACGTAGAATATACGATAATAGAAGAGAGTAGCGCAACCGACGTTAAGTGGAATGGCAGTAACGTTACAAACTATACCGTTAAGTTGAAAATAACGGCAAGAGCAGGCGTTACGGGATTGGACATAAAGACGAGCGAATTTACGCTCAAATGGAAGATAAAGCAAGCGTTGTTCGATTTGACCGACGTCAAGTGGGATTATACAAATCCGCTTCCATTCAATAATGCTACTCAGACGGTAAAATTGCAGTTGCCAAATGGACTTGAAGTAGCGACGTGCGTCGGTAATTCGGGTAAAAACGTAAAACAATATTATAGTGCAAACGTAACCGCTCTTAAATTTACAGATTCTAATATGAGCAAAAATTACGTTCTACCGACGGTTAACGGAAAGGGTACTACTTATATTTTCGACGGAAGTGGCGACGTTCCTTGGACTTTGCAATGGGAAATAACAGTCGGACCGCTTGCATTGGAATGGAAAGTCGTAGATACGCATAAAGACGGTAATGGCAGAAGGTTTAAGTACGCGCAAGTCAAGGACGAATATAAGGATTATATAAGCGGATATAAGTATTATACAGAAGATGACTACAACGACGGCTGTCCTGCCGGCAGTGAGAAAACTTTGGACGATATAATCGTGGTAGCTGAGCAGGTTGACACGTATTACGCAGTAGCGATATTGGCTAGCGGATGGGCAGGAAGTTTTGAGATAACAACGACAACCCAAGCCCACGTATTTACGGTCGGTTCGCTCAAAACGGAAATATTTATCGAGATGACGCAAAGAAATCATACGTATGACGGACAAAAGTTCGGCGACGGTTGGGATATAATAAGAGACGCAGGCTCTTTGCCGATAAACCGTAACGTAGTGAAAGATACTTACTATTCGATTGCAAGCGACGGAACGAGAACGTTGTTGACAGACGGAGTACCAAAGGACGCAGGAAAGTACGTCGTAGCGTTCAGTTTTAGAGATCCCGACGATGCGAGTGAATATGAAATGGTAATCGAAGAAATCGAGTTTGAGATAGAGCAAGCGGAAATTGAGATTGCTTTGAGCAAGAACGAATACACTTACGACGGACAAGGCAAGGGCGGAGAGTTCGTAGTCTCAACTGGCAACTATAACGTAAGCGATTTGCTAAAGACCTATTACAAAGGAAATACCAAAGACTTTCCATTGTCAACAGGCGAATTGCCTTGCGATACAGGAAAGTACATTGTCGAATTGTCATTGCCAAACGGCGAAACTAATTACAAGATAAAGAGCGGTTGCGAATAATTTGAATTTGATATAATCAAAGCGCAAATAGTGGCAAAGTGGGTAAACGGAGATAATAATATCCCGGTACTCTCGGGATTGGACGATACGACTAAGGCAATAATAGGATATATCTATTATGACGAAGAGGGCAACCAACTTGAAGACGGCGCAACGTTGGAGATTGGAAAGAGTTATAAGGTTAAAGCGATATTCTTGGGCGACAACGCGAAGAACTATGAGTTTATTACCGAAGACGGACAGGCTACGCCCAACGATAGCGCGGAAACTGAACAAGAACCGTTTACTTTAACGGCAGGAAACAGCGGTGGCTCTCTTGGCGGAGTTACCGGCGGAGACGGACAAGACCCAAGCGACCCCGAAAATCCTGCGCCCGGAAGCGGTTTTGATTTCAGCAAGGTGACCGAGGCTCTCAAACAGTGGTGGCAAGTAATCGCAAGCGCAATAAGCATAATCTTGATTGTTGCGTTTATGGCAAAAGGCTTAGGCTACGCTAGCAAGAAGAAAGAGAACAAGCGACTTATAGACAGCAAGTATAGCGCATACGCGGTAGGCCTGTTTGGAATAACAATGACCAACTGGACGATTATCGCTTGCATACTTATGGGAGTTGCGGTATTAGCGTTTATCTTTATGCTATTGGAGAAGAGCGGATACAAGAAATCTTTGCGCGCTTTGGACGACGCGAAAGAAGAGTACGCTCGTAATAAAGAAGAAAATATGTATATGCGAATGATGGGCGGACAACCTAATATGAACGGCGGAATGGGTATGGGAGCGCAAGGCTTTGCGTACGCTCAACCAATGGTTGGCTTAGGCGCGGACGATATACGCGGCATAGTAGCGGACACAATGAACAATATGCTTCCCAACGTCACGCAGTACTTACCGCAAGAGGCGTCGTACAATGATGAACTTGTTCAACAACTTATTGAACAGAACGCGCAGAATGAAGAGCGCATTAGGCAGCTTACCGAAGAAAACGAAGAGAGAATACGACAACTTACCGAGCAAAACGAGCAAATGATGGAAAAGTTGATGGAGAAAATGACCGAGCAACCGAAAGAGAGCGTCAACGAAGAGGTAATCGAGAAGTTGGTCGAGAAACTCGCAAAGCAACAAGCAACAGAGCAAGAGGCGGAAAAAGAAGTTGCAGGGGCTATCGTCAACGAAGAGATAATCAAGAGCATTGTCGAAGGACAAAAAGAGATAATGGAGAAATTGTCCAGACAAGAGAAAGAAATTGCGGGAACAACAGAGATAGTCAAAAAGGACGATAAAGACGAAAAAATCGAGATGCTTATTAAAGCAAACGAAAATCTTGCGCGCAATCAAGAGATGTTGATGAATAAAATCAACGAAATGGCAATGAATACCGCAATGACCAATGCCGTAAACAGCGCAGTGAATAACGCAATGAATAGACAGCAAATCGTGCCGATTCTGCAACAACCTACCGAAAAGGTAATAGTCGAAAAGCCTGTCGAGAAGATTGTTGAGAAAGAAGTCGTCAAGGAAGTTCCGGTTGAGAAAATTGTCGAGGTTGAAAAGGTCGTAGAGAAAGTCGTTCCTATGCCCGTAGAGAAACCTGCAAAGGCAACGAAAACGCCCGCGCCAAGACTTACGCTCGACGAGGCGTACGCTAAACTCTCGGCTACGCAAAAGAAGATTTTCGATACGTTGAAAGCCTACGCAATGAGCAAAGACAAGTGCAAGGAAAAGAAGTCGACTTACTTCACAGTACTCGGACAGTCTACGGTAAATCCATTAGTCAAGTTGACAATAAAGAAAAACAC
>JAAVHQ010000013.1 GCA_014799645.1 Clostridiales bacterium
AGTACGGAATTTGCAGAATTTGCTTCCGCGAACTCGCATACAAGGGCGAGATTCCCGGAGTAAAGAAAGCAAGCTGGTAATAGGAGGACATTTACTATGATGATAACTGACCCAATCGCTGATATGCTTACCCGTATCCGTAACGGTTTGGTAGCTAAGCACGAAAGTGTCGAGATGCCAAGCTCCAAGATGAAAAAAGCAATCGCTGATATTTTGACAGAAGAAGGCTTCATCAACGGATATGAAATAGTAGAAGGCGAAGTTCAAAGTGTTATGAAGGTAAATTTGAAGTATGGACCTAACAATGAAAAGGTCATTTCGGGAATTAAGCGTATTTCCAAGCCCGGTCTTAGAGTTTACGCTAATTCGGAAAATCTTCCTGTCGTGCTCAACGGTTTGGGAATAGCGATTATTTCCACCTCTAAGGGCGTTATGACAGACAAGAAAGCACGCGCGGCGCACATCGGCGGAGAAGTGCTCGCTTACGTTTGGTAATAGGGAGGTAAAGGATTTATGTCAAGAATTGGTAGACTTCCTGTGGCTATCCCACAAGGCGTAGAAGTAAGCGTATCTCCGGCAAACGTTGTTACCGTTAAGGGCGCAAAGGGTACTTTGAACCTCAACGTAAACAGCATTATCAAAGTTGCCGTAGAAGGAAATGAAGTAAAGGTTTCAAGACCCAACGACGAAAAGAACGTTAAGGCTATGCACGGTCTTTACAGAAAACTTATCGCCAATATGGTTGAGGGCGTATCCAAGGGATTTGAAAAGTCTTTGATACTCAACGGTGTAGGTTATAAGGTTGCTAAACAAGGCAAGAAGATTGTCCTCAGCGTAGGATATTCTCATCCGGTAGAGATTGAAGAAGTAGCGGGTATCACTTACGAGTGTCCATCCACTACTGAAATCGTAGTCAAGGGTATTGATAAAGAGTTGGTAGGTCAAATGGCTGCCAACATCAGAAAAGTTCGCAATCCTGATCCGTACCACGTATACGGTATTCGTTATAAAGACGAAGTTATCGTACGTAAGGAAGGAAAGACGGGTAAGAAATAAGGAGTGAGATAAAATGATTAGTAAGATTGATAAGAATGCCATCAGGCAAAAAAGACATCAAAGAGTTAGATCAAAAATCAGCGGTACAGCCGAAAGACCTCGCTTCAACGTTTATAGAAGTACCAACAATATCAACGTCCAGATTATCGACGACGTTAAAGGTGTGACGCTTGTTTCTTGCTCGACTCTCGACAAGGATATGGTAAAGAAAGTAAANGGTATGACTAAGAGCGAAGCCGCAAACGCAGTAGGCAAGNCNGTTGCCGANAAAGCTTTGAAAGCNGGCATCAGCGAAGTCGTATTCGACAGAGGCGGATATCTCTACACNGGTCGTGTACANAAAGTNGCCGACGGCGCNAGAGAAGCCGGTCTTAAATTCTAAGGAGGTACGGTAAAATGGCAAGAAAAGAGAGATTTAACAATCAAGACGATTTGCTCAATAAACTCATCTGCGTAAACCGCGTTACGAAAGTAGTTAAGGGCGGTAGAACAATGAGATTTGCTGCTCTTATCGTAGTAGGCGACGGACAAGGTTCNATCGGTCTTGGAATGGGTAAGGCAGGCGAAGTNCCNGANGCTATCCGCAAGGCTACCGCAGAAGCAAAGCGCAATATGATNAAGATTGCGACCGTAGGNACNACCGTTCCTCACGAGGCAATCGGCGACTTCGGAAGTTCTAAGGTCATCATCATGCCGGCTAGCGAAGGTACNGGTGTTATCGCNGGCGGTCCTGTCCGNGCGGTACTCGAATGCGCAGGCATCAAGGACGTAAGAACNAAGTCTATGGGNAGCAACAACAAAATCAACTGCGTAAAAGCAACTTTTGCAGGACTTGCAAGCATGAAAACGGCAGAACAAATTGCCGCGCTCAGAGGCAAGAGCGTCGAAGAAATTTTGGGCTAAGGAGGCGACTTATGGAAAAGATTAAAGTTACACTCGTAAAGAGCACGATAGGTTGCACGCAAAAGCAGAAAGACACCGTTAANGCGCTNGGTCTNNACAAGATCGGCAGCAGCAACGTNATTACGTCNAATGCTTGTTCAGAAGGTATGCTCAAAATCGTTTCGCATCTCGTNATGATTGAGCAAGCGTAAGGAGAGTAAAGTATGAAATTGAGTAATATGGCTCCGGCAGAAGGAGCAAAGACGCAATCCAAAAGACTCGGCAGAGGTATCGGTTCGGGTCTCGGCAAGACTTCCGGCAAAGGTCACAAGGGTCAATGGGCTCGTAGTGGCGGCGGTGTAAGACCCGGCTTTGAAGGCGGTCAAATGCCTCTCGTAAGAAGAATTCCGAAGAGAGGTTTCAACAACGTATTCAANAAAGAATATTCTATCGTCAACGTCAGCGCTTTGGAGCAGTTTGACAACGGNACGGTAGTTACAGCAGACCTTCTTTTGGAGAAGGGCGTGCTTAGTAAGGTTGAACCTTATGGTTTGAAGGTTCTTGGCAACGGTACATTAACTAAAAAACTTGAGGTTAAAGCAAACAAATTTACTAAGTCAGCTGCGGAAATAATTGAAAAAGCAGGTGGCAAAGCAGAGGTGCTATAATGTGGCAAACTATTAAAAACGCATTTAGCGATAAAAGCATCAGAAGCAGAATTTTCGCAACTTTCGGAATCCTTTTGGCATTCCGTATAGGTTGCTGGATTCCGCTTCCGGGAATATCCGTTGATTTTTACAGCGCGCAGTTTGACTTGTCCAACAATTCAAGCAACAATACGATATTCCAACTTTTGAGTATGATGAGCGGTGGCTCGATGCAATATTTGACTTTATTCGCGTTGGGTATTTTACCGTTTATCAACAGTTTTATCATAATGCAGTTGCTCACACTAATCATTCCTCCGCTTGAAAGACTTTCCAAGCAAGGTGATGAGGGGCGTGAAAAAATTACGATAATTACGAGATACGTNGCAATAGTGCTTGCAGTAGTTCANGCAATCGGTATCGTAGTAGCTTACAAGGATTATATCGATCCTATGTTCGGCGAGGCGAAAGGTTGGTTGACGGCAATAATGCTTATTGTTCTTCTCGTTGCAGGAAGTACGGTCGTAATGTGGCTTGGCGAAAGAATTACCGAACTCGGTATCGGCAACGGCACGTCGTTGATAATTTTCAGCGGTATCTTGTCTTCTTTCGGNTTGGCAATGGTCAACACCATTCCGCAAATCAAAACCGACACCACGAAGATTTGGAACTTGTTGGGNTACATAGTAGTAGTNTTGTTGTTGTTCTTGTTTATNGTATTCGTAGACGGCGGCGAGAGAAGAATCAGAGTCAACTACGCAAAGCAAGTAAAGGGCAACAAAATGTACGGCGGACAGTCGACCTTTATTCCAATNAAGGTCAACAGTTCGGGCGTAATGCCTATCATCTTCGCTTCGTCGTTTATGACAATCCCGATGATGATTTTCCAATTCGTTGGTCAAGACTCGCAACATTTCATCAACTATATGACGTTCTGCTATCCGGGTACGACGGGNAGNTCGTGGCAATGGGTAGGTTGGGTATTCTACTACTTGGTAATGCTCGGATTGATTATCTTCTTTGCATACTTCTATGCTCAGATACAGTTCAANCCGCAAGACGTAGCGAGAAATCTCCAACAGTACGGCGGTACGATTCAAGGTATCAGAGGCGGTAAGCCGACGAGCGATTACCTTGCAAAAATCAACAATAAAATAGTCTTGTTCGGAGCGTTGTTCCTTGGATTCATAGCGATTATCCCTGCGGCTCTCTTCCAACTCTTGGGTTCGGGCTTGGGAATTACGAACGCAATATCCTCAACGGGTATGCTCATCGCGGTAAGCGTTGCGTTGGAATTCAACAAACAACTTGAAGGACAACTTATGATGAAGCACTACAAAGGCTTCCTCAAATAATGAAGGCTGTTATGAACTTGGTATTTTTAGGCGCGCCTGGCGCCGGCAAAGGCACTCAGGCGACGCGTATATGCGGCAAGTACAATATACCTCACATATCCACAGGGGATATTTTGAGGGCGAACATCAAGGCGGGTACGCCTTTGGGAGTGGAGGCTAAGGCTTACATAGACAAGGGACTACTCGTGCCTGACGAAGTCGTTATCGGACTTGTAGAGCAAAGACTTGCCGAGGAAGATTGCAAGAAGGGTTACCTTCTCGACGGTTTTCCGAGGACGCTTGAACAAGCCGAGGCTTTGAGTAAATTCTCCAAAGTTGAGACGGCTGTGAATATTCAAGTAGACGCCGATATGGTCGTCGAAAGAATCGCGGGCAGAAGAATGTGCAAATGCGGAGAGAGTTATCATATCTCGTGGTACAACTCCGACAAATGCCAAAAGTGCGGAAGCGCGTTGTATCAACGCGACGACGACAAAAAAGAAACGGTCAAGGCAAGACTTGAAGTCTATGAAAAGCAGACCGCGCCGCTAATTGAGTATTATGCTAAAAAAGGCGTGCTCAAAAACGTAGACGGTATGCAAAGTATGAATAAAGTCTTTGAAGACGTCGTGAGGATTTTAGATGATAACGATTAAGACGCCTAATGAAATCGAATTGATGCGTAAGGCAAATCAAATTGTCAGAGATACTCTCGATATGTTGCAAGACGTCATCAAAGAAGGAATGACGACGGCGCAACTCGATAAGTTGGCTCACGACTTCATCATCAAGTGCGACGCGAAACCGTCCTTTCTAGGATACGGCGGATTTCCAGCGTCGATATGCACTTCGGTAAACGAGCAAGTCGTGCACGGAATACCTTCTGCAAAGACGGTAATCAAAGAAGGCGACATTGTCAGCGTTGACTGCGGAAGTATCTACAAAGGTTACAACGGCGACGCGGCAAGGACTTTCGAGATAGGCAAAGTCAGCGAGGAAAAACACAAACTCGTCGAAGTTACTAAACAGTCTTTCTTCGAGGGAGTGAAAATTCTCAAAGAGGGCGTAAGACTTGGCGATTTGGGCTACGCGATACAAAGCTACGCCGAGAGTTTTGGCTACGGAGTGGTAAGAGATTTGGTAGGTCACGGCATCGGCAAAGAAATGCACGAAGATCCGCAAGTCCCCAACTACGGACGTCAAGGTCACGGCATGAGGCTCAAAAAGAATATGACTATCGCCATCGAGCCTATGATAAATATGGGTACTCACAGAGTCTACGTGCTTGACGACGATTGGACTATCGTTACGGCGGACAATATGCCGTCAGCGCACTACGAAAACACCGTATTGATAACCGAAGAGGGAGTGGAAATACTCTCGTTGTGAGGCGAAAATGAGCGTTAAAGTAGGAGACGTCGTAATATCCAAAAGAGGACACGACAGCAAAAAGACCTTTATAGTAGTCGCTACGCTGAACGAGAACTACGTTTTGATAGCGGACGGTAAGTCGAGAAAGTTGGCTGCGCCCAAGCAGAAGAACGTAAAACATCTCAAAGTATTGACTGAGGCAAAAGGTCTAGACGCAATAGTCGACGATAAGAGTATTGAGAGCGTACTCAAACAAATGCAGACTGAATAAACAGGAGGTATTTATGTCTAAGGAAGACGTAATCGAGGCTGAGGGAAAAGTAATAGAAGTATTGCCAAACACCAATTTCAGGGTTGAGTTGTCCAACGGACACGTCATAGTTGCTTATCTTTCGGGAAAATTGAGAAAGAACTATATCAAAATTCTCGAAGGCGACGCAGTAAAAGTAGAATTAAGTCCATACGATTTGACAAAGGGTAGAATAGTATGGCGTAATAAGAACTAACGGAGGATATAACAATTAAAGTTAGACCATCAGTAAAACCGATGTGCGACAAGTGCAAGGTTATAAAGAGAAACGGAGCCGTAATGATTATTTGCTCCAAATACAAGAAACATAAGCAAAAACAAGGCTAAGAGTTAAACTCTNAAANATAAAANNNGCAAAAAGGATTATGGAAACCCCATAATTCCTTTATTGCGTAAAAAAAGATAAANAAANTGTNTTATAANGCTTGCAAGATTTATTAAATCGTGTTATAATACCCACGCAAAATAGACATTAATCGTTGGGGAGCGGCTAATAGGTTGTTTCATTCCAAATCACAACAGACAATCTAACTTCTCNTAGCGTTTAATAATATAATAAACATTTTATTAAATTATTGGAGGTATCAAATGGCTCGTATTAGTGGCGTTGATTTGCCAAATGAGAAAAGAGTTGAGATNGGNCTNACCTATATCTACGGTATNGGNAGAGTTACGTCCAACAAGATTCTCGCTGATACAGGTATAAATCCTGACACAAGAGTCAGAGATTTGACTGATGAGGAAGTAAACAAGATTCGTGAGTACATCGACCACAACAACATTATGGTTGAAGGCGATTTGAAGCGCGAAATCAAGATGAACATCAAGAGATTGCAAGAAATAGGTTGTTACCGTGGTGTAAGACACCGNAAGGGATTGCCTGTTCGCGGTCAGAGTACGAAGCAAAACGCTCGTACAAGAAAAGGTCCGAAGAAGACCGTTAGCCGTAAGAAGAAATAAGGAGGAGTGANANATGGCAGTTGCTAAAAAAGTTACTAAAAAGCGTGTAGCAAACAAGCGTCGCGGTGANAACGGATGCGCTCATATCCACGCCTCTTTCAACAACACCATCGTTACGATTACCGACACNCAAGGTAANGCAATCAGCTGGTCGAGCGCNGGCAAGCTNCAACTNAGAGGNAGCAANAAGTCCACGCCGTTNGCCGCTCAAATCGTNAGCGAAGACGCAGGCAAAGTTGCATACGANGCAGGTGTTAGAAACGTGGAAGTTTACGTTAANGGACCGGGTAGCGGTAGAGAATCCGCNATCAGAGCCCTTCAAAACGTGGGATTGAACGTTACTCTTATCAAAGACGTNTCNCCNATCCCNCACAACGGCTGTCGCCCACCAAAGCGCAGAAGACTCTAATATAGGAGGTTAAGCAAGAATATGGCTAGATATACAGGTCCTGANTGTCGTCAATGCAGACGCGAGGGCGAAAAATTATTTTTGAAAGGCGATAAGTGTTATTCGGAAAAGTGTCCTTTTGTTAAGAACAGCACTCCTCCGGGACANCACGGCGCNGCTCGTAAGAANAACAGCGANTACGCAACNCAGTTGAGAGAAAAGCAAAAGACCAAGAGAATTTACGGTCTTTGCGAAAAGCAATTCAGAGGATATTANGACAAAGCCGAAAAGATGNGNGGCATCACCGGTGAAAACATGCTCATTCTTCTCGAAAGAAGACTTGACAACACCGTTTACCGTCTNGGTTTGGCNTCNTCNCGNTCNNNGGCNAGACAAATCGTATCTCANGGTTTGATNACCGTCAACGGAAATTGCGTAAANATTCCGTCTTTCCTCGTAAAGAAAGGCGACGTAATAAGNGTNAANGANAACAAAGCCGANAAGAANGTATTCAGCGGTATCAANGAGGCTAAGACACTCAATCTTCCNAAGTGGTTGACNTTTGACAANGCAACGATGACCGGTAANGTCGTAGAGTTGCCTGAGAGAGCNGACGTTGANCAAAAGATTGAAGAGCANATGATNGTCGAGTTGTATTCGAAATAATAATACNNNTTGACGNNANGNCAAATCATTGAAAAGGAGGCTTANAATGATAGAAATTCAAAAACCAAATATNAACAGAGAAGATATTGAAGTCGGCAGAAAGACNAGATACGAGATTGAACCGCTTGAAAGAGGTTTCGGTACTACTCTCGGCAACAGCCTTAGAAGAATTCTTTTGGGCGCATTGCCGGGCGCTGCNCCNATCGGTATNAGAATACACGGNGTTCANCACGAGTTTTCTTCTATCGCAGGTATCAANGAAGACGTNACCGACATTATCCTCAACNTNAANGGTCTTGCTATCAAGGCTNACACCGAGGATAAGAANTTCAAACANCTCTGNACTATCAATAAATATACTGCAGGCGTAGTTACCGCAGGCGACATCGTTCACNGCGACGANATCGAGATTTTGAATCCTGANCTTGAAATTTGTACTCTCGACGAGGGCGCNAGCTTGGANATGGAAATCTACGTTGGCGTTGGCAGAGGNTACGTANGCGCNAGCGANAACAAGGACGAAGAGCAAGGCATCGGNTATATNCCNGTTGACTCTATCTTCACNCCGGTAATCGCNGCNAGTTATCAGGTAGANAGCACCAGAAANGGACAAGANATCAATTTTGACAANCTCACGATTGACGTCACCACCGACGGCACTGCTACCCCTAATGAAGTAATNAGTTTGTCAGCAAAGATTATGAACGACCACCTCGGTATNTTCGTAAGACTTGTAGACAANATGGCAGACAANGAAATTTTGATNTCGCANGACAACGANTCGCAAGCTAAGATTTACGAAATGGTAATCGANGATTTGGANTTGTCCGTAAGATCTTACAACTGTCTTAGAAGAGCNGGTATCAATACCGTTAAGGATTTGATNGAAAAGACAGAAGACGACATGCTCAAGGTTAGAAATCTCGGTAAGAAGTCCCTTGAGGAAGTTATGAAGAAAATNGACGACCTTGGTCTTAAACTCAAAGACAAGGATGAATAATTAGGAGGTAGAGAAAAATGGCAAGAAAGTTGGGTAGAACAGCCGAAGAAAGAATGGCCATAATTAGAAATCAAGCCTCAGAACTATTGTGGTACGGTTCAATCGAGACCACAGTTGACAGAGCAAAAGAGGTTAGAAGTTACGCTGAGAGCATGTTGACTCTCGCGATCAACACCTATGAAGATACCGTAAAGGTCACCAAGACCGTTAAGAATGAAAAGGGCGACAAAGTTGAAATGGAATTCGTCAACGACGGACCGAAGAAACTCGCCGCTAGAAGAAAACTTATGGCAAGCTTGAGAGACCTTCAAGAAATCAAAGCCGAAGGCGAGAAGAAAGCGGACTTCAAGGCAAGAACAAAAGACGTTAAGCATCCGCTTATCGAGAAGATTTTCAGAGAGCACGCAGTATTCTACGCTGACAGAGCCAACAAGCTCGGTCAAAAGGGCGGATATACTCGTATAATCAAACTCGGTCAAAGACGCGGCGACGGCGCTGAAATGGCTAAACTCGAGTTGGTTAAGTAATAAACAATTAGTTGGTTCTATAAAGGGAAGCGGTAAATTGCCGCTTTCTTTTTTTGTGCGCAAGCGGAATACATCATCAATATAATTTAGATAGAATATAATAAAATATTAAAGTCAAAGTGAATTGTCGAAATTTTTGAAAATTTGTTTTAAGTTTTTGAAATAGCGTTTTAGTTTTGCGTTAGGTTTTGTGCTTTGTGTGTAGTGATTTAATAAAGTAGTGAATAGTGATAAGTTTTAGTGAAATTAAAGGGGTATTAGGTGGTGGGTTGCTATACTAGGTTTCCTTCGTAAAGGTCATATTCGGTCAGCATACTGTTGTAAGTGCCAAGGTGATAGAAGAAAGTGGACTGTTTCATATTCAGCAAGTCGAGCGCTTCGGGTAGTGTGATAAGTTTTCTGTTGTATTCCTCGGCGACTTTTATGAAATCTGACGTGAATGCTTTTTTCGGTCGTCCGAATCGCGTGCCTGCCTGTTTTGCCAGCGCGATACCTTCCGCTTGCCTGATTCGTATGTTGGCTCTTTCGTTTTCCGCTACGAATGATAGCACCTGCAATACGATATCTGCTATGAACCTTCCGACTAGATTGTCCGCTTTTTCTCTCGTGTCGAGGAGCGGCATATCGAGTACGACTATATTTGCGCCAATCTTGTGAGTGATTTTGCTCCATTCGGAAATTATCATCTCGTAGTTGCGACCTAGCCTGTCGATTGACTTTATTACAAGCAGGTCACCTTCTCGCAGTCGCCGTATCAGTCGTAGATAATTTTTTCGTTCAAAGTCTTTGCCACTTTGTTTATCGATAAAGATTTGTTTCTCGGGGATCCCGAATTTTATGAGATCTTTGAGTTGTCTGCCTGGGTTTTGGTCTGACGACGAAACTCGGGCATAACCGTATTGTGCCATATAATTACCTCCTAAAAAAAAGTAGATATGTAAAGAATATCAAATTTATTAAGAAAAATACAAGTTTTTGACGAAAAAAGTCGAGAAAAATTTTGCAAAAAATGTAGAAATATACAATTAGTCTACAATAAATGTCAAAAAATTCCAAATAAAGTATACATTTCTTGACCTCGAATTTTCGACACTTGAAAGTCAAAATTCGTGATAATTAGACATTTATATCATAACATATAATAATTTTTAATTCAAGCGGTTTAAGTCAGGAAAAGTATACTTTTCCTGACTAGACCAAAAACAGGGTAAAAACGAGGTAAAAAATGAATATAAAAACGAGGAAATTAAAGGGGTATATTGCGCTGTCAATATTGTTGATATTGTGCTTGATTATGGCAAGCGCAATGACCTTTTATGCGCCGAATAATGATGCAGAGGCGATAGCGGTAGAAAATATGGATTCTCAGGCAGCGGATTTGGGGAATTTGTTGCTTGATGGATATGAAAACGATACAACGGGCACGGGCAAGGTATTTAACGGAGATGTTTTTTGGAAACTCGTTGAAAAGGTGACTGATAGCACAAGTTACAACAAGAATAATATAGACACGCTGACAGCAGTAAAGACAAGCGCGGATTTTAGAAGCAAAAACGGAAATAAAGACATAGTAGTAACTATAGACGGTAAGCAGTGGATAGCGACGTATTTATCTACCAACACAAGTGGAGACCCTATTCTCACTTTTTGGCTTGCTAATAATGAAACAACTTCGACATGGAGTACCGGTGAGAATAACTATAAGAACTCTTGGGGAAATCAATATACGAGTAACTTGTACGGCACGAGTTTTATAAGGGCGGTCACACTCAACAACGGCGGAGATTACGCTGATACAGATTCGCATATGACGACTAATTCGCCTAAGAGCCTAACAAGTCCATGGGCAATCTACACAGTGCCAAATACGACTTCGGGTATGAAAGGAAGTTTGACAGA
>JAAVHQ010000014.1 GCA_014799645.1 Clostridiales bacterium
AAGTGCCTTTCAATTCATAGTTATTGTTTGGGTTCATTGTTGCGGTGACGGTATACGTTCCTACCGCTGTTGGATATTCGGTTGACGTTGCGTCCGTTTTTGTGTTTGTGTAAGTTATTGTAAAGGTCGGCGCTCGTCCGTTTTCCGCCGTATCCGTGTCGTATATCTTATTGGCGTCAGAGTCATTATCAACGACTTTCGGCGTGACTACATACCCTCCGCCGCTCGACGTAGGTTTTATCTCACATTCTATTGGTTTTTTAGTGATAGTGAAATTAAAAGTCAATTCAGTCTCACCGCTTACAAACGTAAGACCGTCTTTTGCCTTTGCCGTCACTGTATAAGTGCCAGCGTCTTTCACTCCTGCCGGGAATTCTACCGTCATTTTGGTAGAATCGAACCATTTAGGCACGTTTGTATAAGAATTCCACACCTCAGAGTTCCACTCTTTGCCGTTATATTCCACTGTAACTTCGGATGGCTCCGCTAAACCCAGAGAACCTGCTCTTTTCGCAGCCTCGCTTAGATTAAGATGAAACGCGGGCCTAAACGCGGTGGCATTGAAGACATTAGCGCCAGTCATAGAAGAGCCGTCGGCGGCGAGTCTGTAGGAATAGGAGTAATTGCGATAATCAGCCGAACGCAGCCACGAATACGTGCTATTCGCACGTGTATTATTGGATGCTTTCCATATTCCTTCTTCGCCCGATACACCTGTCTCGGTTACGCTTGGAAGCCATAAAGTATCTGTTCCCCATTTTGAGTAGTAAGTACCTAAGCCTGCTGTAGTCAATTGCGACAAGTAGTCGCCCTTTGTACCATTACCGCCTGCGCTCAATGCGTCGTTATTGTTGTTATAATTATATGAACCTGTATATGCCGACGACGTAACAGTACCCACCGCAGTTTGATTTAACTGCCAAGACATGTTCTTGGGTACTTCGATAAACTCCGTTAGACTTCCCTTCATACCAGTCGTAGTATTAGGCACTGTATAGATTGCCCATTCGTTTGTCGTGTTTTGAGTTGCGGTCGCCATCGTTCCTGACTGCACCGATGACGTTGACGTATTGGTGGCAGCGTATTCGCACTTACCTGTCCTATTGCCATTTGCGTCTACGTCGCTATTGTTGAGTGTCACTGCTCTCATATAGCTCGTGCCGTACAAGCTACTCGTATATTGCTTTCCCCAATAGTTCTTGGAGTTATTAGTTCCGCTACTCCACTTTGAAGTAGTCGCATTATTAGCAAGCCAAAAGGTAAGAATTGGATCTCCTTTGTGAGGTCCGTCGGCTGCCGTAGACAAATACGTAGCAATCCACTGCTTGCCGTCTATCGTAACTACTACGTCCTTACCGTCGTTCTTACTTCTAAAATCCGCGCTAGTTTTTGTATCTGCCAGCGTGTCTATATTATTCTTATTGTAACTTGTACTACCCGTTACCTTTTCAATGAGTTTCCAAAATACCTCTCCGTCAAATACGTTACCTGTGCCTGTTGTATCGTTGTCATCTCCTTGCAACAACAACATTTCTCCCAATGAGTTTTCGTTACCTGCCGTGATTGCCTCTGCTTTTTTATTAGGCGCATAAAAGGTCATTGCGCTGACTATAAACATACACACAACAACAAACAACGACAGCGCAATATACCCCTTTAATTTCCTCGTTTTTATATTCATTTTTTACCTCGATTTTTGCCGTTTTTCGGCTTAGTCAGGAAAAGTATACATTTCCTGACTAAAAGCACTTGAATAAAAAATTATGATATGTTATGATATATATGTCTAATTATCGAGAATTTTGACTTTTCGGTGTCGAAATTCTTCGGTCAGGAAATGTATACTTTATTTGGAAGATTTTGACTTTTTTTGAATATTTTCTAAATTTTTCGACAAAATTTGCAAAAATTGATATAAAAAGAGCAAGCGTCTTGCTTGCTCTTTTCAATACTTCATCATTTTCACTATTACTTCTTACTTTAATTCCTACACTATGCTACTTGTAATCGTCTCACCCGTTTGCGCCGATTGGTACATCATCCAATAACCTCTTCCGCCTTTCTCTATCTCCATCCACTGTCTGCAATTCTCGTCGCTTTGCGGAGGATTGCTTCCGTCTTTATCGGGTACGCCGTAGCAAATGATGTTGGGGGTTTCGTCGCTGTAAATTATACCCACCACGTAATATCCGTCGTCGCCCAAAGATACTCTCACCCATTTGCTGTCGGGAATAAGCAAGGCNAGTTCCTCGTCGGAATCGTTCTTTTCAAAGAGTTCTTGCATATTCTCTTCTATCTTTTTATAGAATGGGGTTTGCGGTTCGTTCTTTGCGACTTTCGTCTTTTTCNTTGTCNCNACAGTACTCTTCTACCGCAANNGTNTGCTCCTCGGCGATAGGCTCGGTTTCNNCCTCGGCTNNTTGCTCTNNNTCTTCAAAGACTTGCGTCGAATTTNCTTCTTCCTCNACGGCGTTTTTCTCTTCTACTGTTTTTTGGGCNTTTTCCATNGNNGCNTCNGCGACGACCTCTTCGACCTCTACGCTTTTTTCAAAACTTTGCTCTACCGCTCCGCTCTTGATTGCGAAATACTTGTGTATATCGTTTAGGATAGTATTTGGCGAAAATCTGCCTTTATTGCTACCCAAACTTACGATAGCGCCGTCACGCAAAACGACAATTTGAATATTCTTGTTGAGGTCATANANAGCGTTGAAACGCTTTTCTCCCTCGAAAAGGTCTCCGCAATACACGACGTCGTCTCCGCACTTGATNCAAATCACTCCGCTNCTCATACCTAANATNCGCGCAAAACANCTTGTCCTTCCNGCAAAGTTCTCAAATTTGACAATTCCCGAACAATTACTCTTGCCGTATTCCGTCATAATGACGATTTTCTTTAAGATAACCATAAAAATACCTCCATACACGATAATGTATGAAGGCANANAGTGATTTATGACTATTCAATATTGATAAAATTATAATAATATTTTACTNAGCGCAATNAACTGNTCNATATCNAGAGTTTCGCCTCTTGCTCTNANATCNATATTCAANTCNNTCAACGCNTTTTCNACANTCTCGCGACTAAGTCCAAGTCCGCTCATNANGTTGTTGACAAGGGTCTTTCTGCGCATAGCGAAAGCCGACTTGATTACCTTTTTCACGCTCTTTTTGTCAACNCNNGANTATGTGTCGTCAAGGTCGATACGCACGATACANCTATCCACGTTGGGCTGNGGCGTNAACATATATCTNGGCACTTCTCNCATTATTTTGGCTTTGCCTTCNAGCGCAATCGAAAGAGTGATTACCCCATAATCTCCGCTATCGGCGCAAGACGTCAATCTCTTGCCCACTTCTTTTTGTATCATTACGGTAATNCTNTTCGGCTTGNTNTCNCTTTCCAAAAANCGCATTATTATCGGCGTGGTGATGTAGTAAGGNAAGTTGGCGACTACCTTNTAGTCTTTCCCGCCTATNATAGCGTCAAGTTCTTGCTCGTCGACCTTTTGNACGTCTTTGAATACGACTTCGACTTTGTCGTCAAGTCCTTGCAAGGTCTGTCCCAAAATGGGAACTAAGTTTCTGTCTATTTCAAAAGCAATCGTCTTCTTTGCGACCTTTGCAATCTCTCTCGTCAGCGTTCCCGCGCCCGCGCCAATCTCAACGACGACGTCGTCGCTTTGAATTCCGCTGTCCTTTACCATTGCCTGCAACAAATTCGTNTCGGTAATGAANTTCTGNCCGAACTGNTTATTAAACCTAAAATTNTGGTCTTGTAATACTTGTTTGATATCNCTCATANTAAATTAAAGCAACGCCCTTACTCGCAATTTTGCGCCGACGCTCCTTGCAATTTCTTTGGCTTTTTCAATCTCTTCTTCGCCTATCACGTCNACTACGCTCAACACGACGTTGCCNCCTGCNTTGACGCACTTCTTCGCAAAGTCGAGCATTATGTCGAACGCTCNTTCGCCGTACGCGCTGTGACATATCTTGTCGTACTTCACCTTGTCGGTAGCGTTGAGAGATATATTGATTGTGTCGATACTCTTGACGATTCTATCGCTAATATCTTCGCCCAAAATCTCGTTGGCTTGACCGTTGGTATTTATTCTCGTCTTTGCGNCTTTGGAATGAACGTAATCGGCAATCTTCTCAATAGCGTCAAATCTATACGTCGGCTCGCCGTAACCGCAGAACACNACTTCGCCGTATTTCGACAAATCGTAATCTTTCTCCAAAATTGCGATTACCTCNTCTGCGGTCGGCTCGGACTTTATCCACAAATCTCCGTAGATAGGTTTGTCGTAATACCTCACGCAAAATTCGCAACGGTTGGAACAACGGTTGGTAAGGTTNATATAGATATTTTNGTCTACTGTATATACGTAAGTTTCGTTCATACTCTGCCTCTATTTGTTGTATTTAGAAAAAAGCCTTTTGGTATTTCGGCTTGTGATTTCGATTATTTGCTCTCTCGCAAGGTTTTTCACGCTTGCTATTTTATCTACGACGTAGTTGATATACTTCGGCTCGTTGGCTTGACCTCTGAACGGTACGGGCGTCATATACGGACTGTCCGTCTCCACCAACAACCTATCTTCGGGTATCGCCATTATTACGTCGTCTTTCTTTGCGTTCTTGAAGGTAATCGCTCCGCCGAGCGCGTAGTAGCAATCGAATTTATTGAACTGCTTTATCATCTCCGCGCTTGACGAATAGCAATGCAACAACACTCCTGAATTGAGTTTATCCCGCTCGCTCGTGAGTATATCCAAAGCGTCTTTGTACGCGTCGCGGACATGCAACACTATCGGCAAATTCACTTCGCTTGCCAACTCGATTTGTCTTGCGAAGACGACTTTTTGAATCTCTCTCGGCGATAGGTCGTAGTAATAATCAAGACCTATTTCACCGATAGCAATCACTTTGTCAAGACTTGCCGAGCGTCTGTAATATTCTATACTTTCTTCGTCAAAGTTCTTCGCGTCGTGCGGATGAGTGCCGACTATCGCAAAAATTTGCTCGTATTTCTCGCTCAATTTGACTGCGTTTTGAGAACTTGGCAGATCGTATCCCACCTCGAATACGCTCTCAATTCCTTGCTCTTTCAATCCTTGGGCGATTTCGTCTACTCTTCCCGACAGCCTTTCGTCGTACAAATGAGCGTGCGAATCGATTATCATCTTACTTCGCTTCCCGACTTCATACTCTTTTCGGGAGCAATCAATGCGAGGTTGCCCTCTTCGTCGCTTGCGCAAAGCACCATACCTTGCGACTCGATACCTCTCAATTTGACGGGTTTAAGATTGGTCACGACAATGACTTGCTTGCCAATCATCTCTTCGGGCGTGTAGTATTTTGCGATACCGCTGACGATAGTGCGCGGTTGACCTTCGCCGAGGTCAATTTTACTGCAAAGCAATTTGTCGGCTTTCTCCACCTTTTGACACTCTACCACCTTGCCCACTTTGAGCGCGATTTTTGCAAAATCGTCAATCGTGATTTCTTGTATATCCACTACGTTTTCCACTTTCTTTTCTTCCTTTTTATTTTTCTCGGCGAGTTTCTTCTGCTCGTCAAGGATTGCGTCCATTACTTTGAGTTCCTTCTCGATATCTATTCTTTGGAATAGTTGCTCGCCCTTGTCGACCTTTCTTCCCGATATATCCGAGCCGAACTTTTCAAGCGACGCAAACGACGTCAATTCGCCTTCCTCGATACCGAGTTTCTTGAATATCTTCGCAGGGGTCTGCGTAAGGAACGGTTGAAGTATTACCGCCGACATTCTTATCGTTTCACACAAATTGTAAAGCACGGTTTTGAGTCTTGTCTTGCCCTCTTCGCTCTTAGCAAGAATCCAAGGCGCGCACTCGTCGATATATTTGTTGGCTCTTTGTATAACCTTGAAAATACACTCCAACGCTTCGGGAACGTACATCTTATCCATACTTGCAGTGACCGACGGATACATCTCTTCAGCCATTGCTTTGAGCGACTTGTCGACTTCCTCTTCCTTTTCAGGCTTTGGAATAATTCCGTCGAAATATTGCGCCACCATTGCCGTAACTCTCGACACTAGATTGCCCAAATCGTTGGCAAGGTCGCTGTTGCGAAGTTTGAGGAAAATCTCGTTGGTGAAATTGCCGTCCTGTCCGAATGGAACTTCCCTCAACATATAGTAACGCAAAGCGTCTACGCCGTATCTTTCGCAAAGAATAAACGGGTCGACAATGTTGCCTTTTGACTTGCTCATCTTGTCGTTGTTGAACATCAACCAACCGTGACCGTATACTTTCTTTGGCAACGGCAAATCAAGAGCCATAAGTATCGCAGGCCAAATTATCGAGTGGAAACGGATAATTTCCTTGCCCATCATGTGTACGTCAGCCGGCCAATACTTTTTGAAAAGGCTGTCGTCCTCGCCCTCGTATCCCAAAGCGGTGATGTAATTGACAAGCGCGTCTATCCATACGTAAACTACGTGCTTTGGATCGAACGGGACTTTTACGCCCCAATCGAACGACGTACGCGACACGCACAAATCTTGCAGACCAGGACGAATGAAGTTGTTGAGCATTTCGTTTTGTCTTGTCGTAGGTTGCAAAAACTCTTTATCTTCTTCAATGAGTTTTTCAATACGCTTTTGGTATTTGCTAAGACGGAAGAAATAACTCTCTTCTTTCGTCAAATCCACACTTCTTCCGCAGTCGGGGCATTTTCCGTCGACAAGTTGGGTCTTCGTCCAAAAAGCCTCGCACGGAGTGCAATACCACCCCTCGTATTCGCTCTTGTAAATATCCCCTTTGTCGTAAAGTTTTTTGAAAATCTTCTGCACGGCTTTCTCGTGCTCTTCGTCCGTCGTACGGATAAACTTGTCGTAGGATATGTCAAGAAGTTCCCACAACTTTTTAAGTTCACCGACTACGCCGTCAATGTAGGTCTTGACCTCGGTGTTTGCCGCTGCCGCAACCTTTTGGATTTTCTGTCCGTGCTCGTCCGTACCCGTAAGATAAAATACGTCATAGCCTTGCATTCTCTTGTATCTTGCAAGCGCGTCGCAAATTATCGTCGTATAGCACGTGCCGATATGCCACTTTCCGCTCGGATAATAAATCGGTGTAGTAATGTAAAACTTCTCTTTCATATTCGCTCCCAAGTAGGATATTCCAAAATGCTTAGACTTTCCCACGTAGATAATTCCATGCAAGCAAATCATTGCTTGCAATGGTATTATACTATATCATTATCCAAAAGTAAACAAAAAAAGATTTATATAAATTGTTCGTCGCAATAAATTGAAAGCATATAGCCCAAACTATTTAGCAGCCAATCCCTCAAATACTCTACTTGGCCTTGCCACGTCTTAATCGCAACCATCTCGGGCGAATTAGGCGAAACGTCTATGCCGAGAATATTCCATCTTTGGAAGTTGCGTTCCATAGATTGAGAACAACTCTCAACATATTCAACACATTGAGAAATTGTATCAGCAATCGCATCTTTATAAGAACTCAACTTGCTAGAAACAAGGGCTTGAAATTCTTGAATTTTAAGAAGATACGCAAACCATATATTACTTTCCTTTGCCCATAGACAATCATACTCCCATGAGCCGTGGTCTTGATATAAAGTATCGTTAAAATCACAGTTGCCGCTGCTTATATCAAAATCCCAAATAGGACCGCAATACAATTTCCCGCCAGCATCTTTGTACATATAAAAACTGCTTTGACCTACGTCTTTATTGTTGAATAATTCGTTTACAATATACGCTTCGGCAAAAGAATCTACGTCAATCAAATTTTTAACGCTATTGTAATCTCCGCTTACTATTGTTTGCAAACAAGTGTCCACGTACCCTTTAATGAAATTTACAAATTCAGTATAGTCTAAATTCAAATCGGCAAAATCGTCGTTATCGGGACTCTTTATTGCATAATACTTTTCATGCGAAAAGCCATAGGCTCTATCGCCATAATCATAATCGTCTAAGTAAAAATAATCATAATCCAAAACGCCTTCGCTCGGCGCTCTGCCGTCCAATTCAATCAAATAACCGGTATCTAGCAAAGCGTTTCCTTCTTCGTCAGTTATTTCTTCGCTGATGTCTACTCTATTTTTGCCTGTTTGTACTTGTTCACACACTAAATACACTCCGTCGTATTGTCCATTCAAATACAACTCTACCATTTGCATAGTAGTCGTTGTTTCTTCTAAACTATCAAATTGAGCGCCGATAGAATAGGCGAAATAATTTCTAGACAAACTTTGGTCGCAATAATTTGCAATCAACGTCCACGATTTCGCCTTACCGTTTCCAAACAAATCGACTTTCGAGTTGAATTTTAATCTATAAGGCTTTTTTGCCATTTGCCACGTACTGTTACCTCTTCCGCGGATTCCCGCTTCCTCTTCTTCAAAACAATATTGCTCTGCATTGCGTACTGATACGTTGCAAGAGACGTAGTTTTCTTTATCCAAAATTTGAGCGTTATTCTCAGTATTGATTACTATTACCGGCAATTCAAGATAATCTATTTCTATTTCCGTTTCTACTTTTACTGTCAACTCGCTTGTAATTTTAGTAATTCTATACGTATTCTTCTTCGCTGTCGAATTCGGTTCTAATATATCTTCATATCCCGCATTAGACTCAACAGAAATATTTATTGCGCTCAATTTGTATCCAAGTGGAGCGTTGACCTCAAAATTGACCTCGCCTTTTCCGCTATTAGAAAGTTGGCCCGTTTCGCCGTCTCGAGCATAAGCTACTGTCGAAATTACTCCTTTTTCGGAATAATCTTGTGTATCATAAATCAAAAGCGTAATTCCTGCGTCACATTCAAAATTGACTTTATACGAATAATAATCGCCTACCGTAACGCTGTATCCACACTCGCATTCCATCAGTTTGTCAACGCTATCGTATATATTGCCGTCGAAATCGTGTTCTTCCAAATTGCTCGTTCCGCACGTACTACACACGTTTTTATGATTGTCTTTGTCGTAAATTGTCGTCTCCCAACTGTGATTACCGGTCGCCTCTAAGACTTCTTTCATCGTCTCTTCGCATTCTTCACACGAATAAATAACTTCCCCTGCCATAGCGCAAGTCGGCGGAGTTACCGTACCGTTATCCCATTTATGGGTATGCGTTGGCGGTATCTCTTCTTCGCCGTCTTTATTGCAAGCAGTCAATGTAAACGCAAGCATCAAACATAGTATCAATACTATGCTCAACGTTACTATCAACATGCAATTACGTTTATCTCTTGTATTCATTTCTACTCCCTAGTTTACCAATCTTCGTGTCTATCGATTTTGATATCTGTATAAAATTCCTTATATTTGCGTTTGAAGGCTTCGCTTTCGCTCTCGTACTTTTGCGAGGCGAGCAAGTCCTCTTCTTCGTACATACCTTCGCAGTCCTCGTCATACTGTTGAGCGAGTTTCATTTTTTCGTAATTGTTCATTAGTCGAGATTCGTCCTTTTCTTTAATTCATCCAGCGCGTTGTAACCCAATCTTTTGAGACGGTAATTTCTCGTAGCGACTTCTACAATTACCGCGACGTTTCTACCTGCAAGCACAGGTACGTTGATTTGCGGGAGCGAAACTCCCAAGATTTCGCACGAGTTGTCCATAGATCCCAATCTATCGTATTCTTCAAGACTGGAAATCTTATCGAGATGTATCACAAGATTTATATACTCGCTTTCCAACACTGCGCCTACGCCGTACATACTGCGCACGTCAATAATGCCTAGACCGCGCACTTCTATGAAGTCCTTTATCTTTTCGGGGGCTTTTCCGACGAGTTCGTTTCTCACCCTCTTTACTACGACGGCGTCGTCGGCGATAATACGGTGACCTCTGTTGATAAGTTCTATCGCTGTCTCGCTCTTACCCAAACCGCTCGAACCCGTCAAGAGTACGCCCACGCCGTTGATGTCTAGTAGCGAACCGTGCACCATTTCTGTAGGCGCAAGCAAATTGTCGAGATAGTTGCCGACTTCGTGCATAAGCCACGTCGTCGTCATTTGCGAACTCAATACGGGTATCTTGTATTTTTTCGCAAAGTCCATTTCCATTTGCGAGGGCAAAATACCTCTCGTATAAATCACGCAAGGTATTCTCTTTTCATAAAGTCTTGCAATCGCTTCTTTCTTCGCCTCGTCTTGCAATGAGGCAAGGTAGTAATATTCGGCGTTGCCTACGACCTGCACTCGACTGCTTCCAAAATAATCGTCAAAGCCTGCGAAAAGCAATCCCGGTCTATTTACAAGCACGGATTTGAAAGTGATATCGTCGTCGGAATTACCCAACAAAATTTGCAAATCGCTCTCTTTGCAAAAGTCGCCGAGTTTTACCTTCGCCTCTATTTCCTCGCCTGTTTCTTCATATTTATTCATTGTCTTCTCCGTTCAAACAAAATTCATAAATGACCTTAGCAACGCCGTCGTTGTCGTTCGTATCAGCGATATAATCCGCAGATTGTTTGACAAGCGGCATTGCGTTGCCCATAGCCACGCCAAGACCTGCCGCCTTTATCATGGCGATATCGTTCTCGCTGTCGCCAATTGCGATTGTGTCTTCAATTGATATTCCGTATCTATCGCAAAGCCAGCTTATTGCCAAGCCTTTATTGATTCCTTTGGTGATAATCTCAACTATGCAGACGTGCGAGCGCATAAACGCAAGATTTGGGAAATCTTCTTTGCCCTTTGTCACAAAGGCGTCGCACAACTCGCTTTGCATGAGTACGATAACTTTGACGGGCTTGTCCTTGCAATTAGCAACGTATTTGGAAAGCGGAACTCCCGTCGTCTTGTAAGGTATATTGCAAATCTTGACGAATTCTTCGACGTAATCGCTCTTTTTTTGCGCGTGGCAAGTATCGTTTATATACACAAGAGGGACGTAATCCTCGCCCATAGCCTCAACGTATTTAAGCGCCTTGACAGCGTCTTCTCTATTAAAATACTGACCGAAAATTTGCTCTTTACTCTTAATATCGTAAATGCCTGCGCCTTGATAGACTATGACTTCTTTGTCAAGATTAAGTTCTAAGACTTTGGGATAAATCGCAGAAAAAAGCCTTCCCGTCGAGACGATGAATTTACCGCCCGCCTCAACGTATTTGGTTATTGCATCTTTGTTGGTTTGCGATATAGTATGGTCGTCTCTGTAAATCGTGCCGTCAAAATCGCAAAAAATTGCTTTGTACTTCATATTTTTATCTTATATTATATTTTTCAAAAAGTAAAGTCTTTTCATTATTTTGCCCGATTGCCAATATTTGTTTGGCTATGTCGAGACTGTCATTCGTTGGAATGAAAATGAGAGAAAATATTTTCCGCCGTACGCCTATCTATACCTTTGACGAGCATCAAATCGTCGACGGTCGCGTTCTTGATATTTTCCAAATTCTTGAAGGAATCGAAAAGCGACTTGACTCTCTTCTCTCCCACTCCTTCGATAGCAAGCAGTTTGCTATGCGTTTGCCTTTTTTGCCTTAATTCTCTATGGAAAGT
The DNA here is from genome assembly GCA_014799645.1 of Clostridiales bacterium. Taxonomy (GTDB): domain Bacteria; phylum Bacillota; class Clostridia; order Christensenellales; family UBA3700; genus RACS-045. The sequence continues at coordinate 11,543 of JAAVHQ010000014.1, forward strand.
GATTGCAAATCTATGCGCCTCGTCTCTTATCCTTTGCAATACTTTGAGCGCGTAACTGTTACGCGGTAAAATGACAGGCTGCGAATTGAAAGGCAAGAAGACTTCCTCTTCTCTTTTTGCAAGACCNATTACGGATATNTTGTCAAAACCTTTGCTTTGCAATATCTCCACTACGCTGCTCAACTGTCCCTTACCGCCGTCTATTACGAGNANGTCNGGAANNGANCCNAAACTCTCGTCCTCTCTTTTNGCNAGTTCGTCNAGTCGNCTTGTNAANGCCTCTTGCAATCCNGCGAAGTCGTCGTTGCCGAGCGCNTACTTCATCTTGAATTTTCTNTAATGCGCCTTGTCGGGCGCGCCNTTNCTAAACACGACCATAGAAGCGACCTTATCAGTGCCTTGCACGTGAGATATGTCGTAACATTCCATACGNATAGGAAGTTTTGGCAGTTTGAGGTACTCTTGCAACTGCATTATTGCGCCGAGCGTCATATTGTCTTCTCTCTCTTTNAGCGACAGCGATTTTTCNAGATAATCCGTCGCGTTGTTGAGNGCCATATCGGCNAGCTGTCTGCGTACGCCTTGATGAGGTANAATGATNTTGACTTTGCTTCCCTTCTTTTGCGTNAGNTATTCCCCTAGCAATTCCGCCTCGTCAACTGCGCTTGCGACGACGATTTCATTCGCGACGTAATTGACGTTGTCGTAATAAGCAANAATAAAGTTAGACAGCGTTATCTCNTCGNTGAGCGCAAGGTCGTTNACANTTTGCTTATCCGAGCCGACGAGTTTTCCGCCCCTTACAAACAATACGCTNACGACGGTATTAAGTCCGTTGGACGCAATCGCGAAGATATCNAAATCGAGGTCTTTTGGCAAAGCCGTAACCTGCCGTCTGACAAGNTTGTCGAGAATTTCAAGTTTTTTNCGATAGAATATTGCAAGTTCNAAATCCTCGTTCTCCGCCGCAGTCTGCATTTTGTTTTGAAGTAACGNATATATCTTTTTATCGTTGCCCGAAAGAAAGGATATTACTTCCTCTATTTGCTTTGCGTACTCTTCTTTACTGCAACGNTTATCGCACGGNGCTAAGCANCTNTTGATATGATANTTAAGACACGGNCGGTGACTNTTNGGAAGTTTAGAAAAATCATGCTTGCAAGAGCGCAAGCAAAACGCGCTTTCTACGAGTTCAAGAATATCCTTGCTCGTAATGCCTTGCATATAAGGNCCNAAGTATTTNGCTCCGTCGTTTTTGAGTTTGCGTACCACCTCGACGCGCGGAAAGTCTTGTTTAAGATTTATCTTGACAAAAGGATANGACTTGTCGTCTTTGAGCAAGATATTGTAAGGCGGTTTGTGCTTTTTGATAAGATTGTTTTCAAGTACCAACGCTTCGATTTCGTTGGACGTAATTATATACTCGAAGTCGGCAATATGCGANACTAANCGNATNGTCTTTTCCGTCTTGTTTGCNGAATTGGAAAAATACTGACTTACGCGTTTTTTCAAAGACCTAGCCTTGCCGACGTATAATATCTGTCCGCTTTGCGATTTCATNATATAGACGCCACTTTGAAGTGGCAAGTCTTTGAGTTTTTCCTTGATTTTATCCATAGTCGTTTACTAAATATAATTATATCATTATATTAGNAAATTAACAAGTCAATTCGACTTACTCTTAGACCGCGCTTTCCACTCCGAGCGTAAGCGTCTTTTCTACGTTGGGATTGACTATCCTATAAAAGACTATTTTTCCGTATCGACGACAGCCTACGATTTGGTTGTCGCGCAAAATCTTCAACTGATGNGATATNGTAGTCTGATTGAGATTGAGNATATAACTCAAATCCCCCACGCANAGTTCAAGCGAACACAGCGCGCAAAGTATTTTCAATCTCGTCGCGTCCGCGAAGATAAAAAAGTAATCCGCCGTACCTCTCAAAATGCCGTTGGGCGGAAGNCAATCGCGCACGAATTTTTCCTGCTGTTCGTTTACGGTAAGACACAACATACGAATTTCTCCTTTCCTAAATTATACANTCGTCACACATTCTAATTTTCNGACATATTGTAAATTGNTAGGGCTTTTTGACAATAAGGAGGTTTATATGAACAATAATTGTACAAGTCTTTTACTCTTAGTCGCNTTGCTTAGCTACAACAATCGCTCGGGCTGCAATTCTTGCGGTTGTAATTCTTGCAACTCTTGCGACAGTTGCAATTCGTGCGGCAACAACTGCGGATGCGGTTGCAATAACAACAATAACGGAACGTTCGGCAACGCCGGTATGCTCTGCTTATTGTTGGCATTCCTCAACGGTCTTAACAACAATAATTCCAACAACTAAGACCTGCCGCAAAACCGTAAAAGAAAAAAAATACGCAATTTGGTTGCGTATTTTTTTATGTACTTTTTATTCTAAATTATTTGCNGAATCTACCNGGTTTCTTCGCGGACTTTTTGGTCTGCGGATATTGACCTTCNGAAAGCGAATTTTCGAAATCNTTTANCAACTTCATTTGCTTNGANCTTAGTCCCTTNGGNGTCTCTACCTTGACGATNACGTACAAGTCGCCGTANATTTCNTTTTGCAAGACTTTCATACCGTAGCCTTTGAGNCTAATCTTAGTACCCGACTGCGTGCTTTCGGGAATCTTGCACTTTGTCTCGCCNTTCATAGTATCTATGATTATCTCCGCTCCGCAAGCCGCGTCGTAGAATCCTATTGACAAATCGTAATACAAATCGTTGCCNACTCTTTTGAATTTAGGACTTTGAGTTACTCCGACAGCCATGACGAGATTACCTCTCGCTCCGCCGTTTCTACCGCAGTGACCTTCGTTGCGCACGGTCATCGTTACGCCGTTGTCCACGCCCGCAGGCACGTTGACTTTGACGCTCGATTCTTTGCGAGTAAATCCTGCTCCGCGACAAGTCGTACATTTTTCTTCAATGACCTTACCTCTACCGCCGCAAGCCGTACAAACGGTCTGCACAACTTGTTGTCCAAAAATAGACTGTTGCGTTTTTTGAACAACGCCGCTACCGCGACAGTACTGACAAGTCTTTACGGAGTTTGCGTCCTTTGCGCCGCTGCCGCCGCAAGTCGAACATACTTCTTCGCGGTTGAGTTTCAATACCTTGCTTGCGCCCGTGTACGCTTCTTCAAACGTGAGATTGACCTTGACGTGAATGTCTTCGCCTTGGCGAGGCGCGTTCGGAGTTTTCTTTCCGCCGAAACTTCCGCCGAAGAATGAGGACAGTATATCCTCGAAACCGCCAAAGCCACCGCCGTCGCCCGCTCCGCCAAAACCTTGCGGACCGTCTTCGCTTCCGAATTGGTCGTAATTTGCGCGTTTTTGTTTATCGCTCAACACCTCGTAAGCGCGGTTGATTTCCTTACTCTTTTTCTCCGCGTCCTTCTTTTCCTTTTCAGACGCGTTTGCAAACTTATCCGGGTGATAAGTCGCCATTAGTTTACGATATGCTCTTTTGATTTCATCATCGGTTGCCGTCTTAGGCACGCCCAAAATTTCATATAAGTTCTTTGCCATAAAGATTCCTTTGCTTTATTCGCTTTTACCGTTAACCCAAATTTGGGCTAACGGTAATTATTGCAAGTCAATTACTTTAATATTTTATTAGTTGTTATCGATAATTATATCGTCGGGATTGATTTCGCCATTGTCTGCTCCCACTCCGCCTTGCGCCTCTTGAGCCGCTTGATAGAGTTTTGTGAATATAGGAGCGTTGGTCTTCGTCATCTCGTCGATAATAGCTCTGATAGCCTCAGCGTCTTCCGCGCTTTCCAAATCTGCTTTTGCCTTAGCAAGAGCGTCTTCAAGAGTCTTCTTGTCTTCTTCCGTCAACTTGTCTGCGCTTTCTTCCAATGCCTTCTCGGTAGCGAAAATCATTTGGTCAGCGTCGTTCTTAGCGTCAACCTTATCTTTACGCTTTTTGTCTTCTTCCGCGTACTTCTCCGCTTCTTTTACAGCGGCGTCGATTTGATCTTCCGAAAGGTTGGTAGAAGAGGTAATCGTTACGGATTGCTTCTTGCCCGTACCCTTGTCAACGGCGGTTACGTTTACGATACCGTTTGCGTCAATATCGAAAGTAACTTCGATTTGCGGAATGCCTCTCGGTGCCGGTGGGATACCGTCAAGTTGGAATCTTCCGAGTTCTTTATTGTCGTTTGCCATCGATCTTTCGCCTTGAAGTACTCTGATGTCAACAGCGGTTTGGTTGTTTGTAGCGGTAGAAAATACCTGAGATTTGGACGTAGGAATAGTCGTATTTCTATCGATAAGTTTGGTGAATACGCCGCCCATCGTCTCGATACCGAGCGACAACGGAGTTACGTCGAGAAGTACTACGTCCTTTACTTCGCCTGCAAGCACGCCGCCTTGAATAGCCGCGCCGAGAGCAACGCATTCGTCAGGGTTGATACCCTTGAACGGTTCTTTACCCGTCACGCTTCTTACCGCGTCTACTACTGCCGGTATTCTTGTCGAACCGCCTACGAGAATAATCTTCGAAAGGTCGCTTGCAGTCAAATTTGCGTCAGCCAAAGCCTTTTTGAGCGGTTGCATCGTTCTAGATACCAAATCGCTCGTCAAAGCGTCGAATTTAGCCTTTGTAAGTTCCATATCTACGTGCTTAGGAACGTTGTCAACCATTGTGATATAAGGAATATTGATGACGGTCTTAGTCATACCGGAAAGCTCGATTTTCGCTTTCTCCGCAGCCTCTTTAATTCTCTGCATAGTAGCGTTGTCTTTGGAGAGGTCAATACCCTCTTTAGCCTTGAAGTCGGACACGATGTAGTCCATAATCTTCTTATCGAAGTCGTCGCCACCGAGCATATTGTCGCCGCTCGTTGCAAGAACTTCGAATACGCCGTCTTCGATTTCGAGAATAGATACGTCGAACGTACCGCCGCCGAGGTCGTAAATCAATACTTTTTGACCTTTGCTATTGCCCTTGTCAAGACCGTAAGCAAGCGCTGCAGCCGTAGGCTCGTTGATAATTCTGAGAACTTCCAAACCTGCGATTTTACCCGCGTCTTTGGTAGCCTGTCTTTGCGAGTCGGTAAAGTATGCCGGAACGGTGATTACCGCTTGCGTAACTTTTTCTCCGATATATGCCTCAGCGTCTTGTTTGAGTTTCGTCAAAATCATTGCGCTGATTTCTTGCGGGCTGTACGACTTGTCGCCAATCGTAACTTTGTGGTTGCTACCCATATGTCTTTTGATAGACGCAACCGTTCTGTCAGCGTTGGCAACCGCTTGTCTTTTAGCGACTTGACCCACGAGTCTTTCGCCTTCTTTGGTGAAACCTACGACCGAAGGCGTAGTTCTCGATCCTTCCGGATTTGGAATGACCATTGCCTCGCCACCTTCCATAATGGCTACGCACGAGTTTGTAGTACCTAAGTCGATACCGATAATTTTACTCATACTCTATTTCTCCTTCATAATTCAATTCTATTTTATTTTATAGCCTTAAAGGCTTATTTACTATTCTGCAACGACTACCATTGGGTGACGAAGAATTTTTCCTTCGCGCTGATAGCCTATTTTTACCACGTCGATAATCTTGCCGGATTGCTCGGGATCTTCGACTTTAACAACTGTGACCGCTTCGTGCTTGTTGGGGTCGAAAACTTCTCCAATAGGCTTCGTTTCGCTAACTCCGAACTTGCCAAGCGTATTCATAAACGCATTCTTAATCAACTCAATACCCTTGCGTTGCTCTTCGTCCTTTTGAGCGCCGATTGCCATATCCAAATAGTCGATTACGGGAAGAATTTCAACGGCAAAGTCGTTGACGCCGTTCGCGTACATAAAACTTGCGGTAGAAGCGTTACGCTTTTTGAAGTTTTCAAAGTCCGCTTGCAATCTTATGTATTGCGAGTTCAACGCTTCGTATTTTTCTTCCTCGGGAGTCAACGCTACTTCTTCTTGCTCCTCTTCTATATCTTCGGGATTGGGTTTGAATTCGAGCACTTCCTCTTCTTCGTGTTTCATCTTGTTTTTATTCATCATATCCTCCCTTTTAATCTTCTAAATTGTCAATTATTTTGCCAAGTTGTTTGAGTACGCTCAACACTTTTTTGTAGTCCATTCTTTCAGGCCCGATTACGCCGAGTTGACCGACCTCTTTGCCTTTGACGTGGTATTTTGCGCTTACCAAAGCCATATTGTCAAGACCTTCTCCGTCCTCTGCGCCTATCTTTATCGAAAACTCAATGTCGCCGTCGTCCTTCATAAGACTTTTTAGTTTATCCTTTCTTCCGACTATCGTCATAAAGTTTTTGATATTGTCGTAGTTCTTCGCCTCGGGATATTCGAAAATCTTGTCCGTTCCCTCGACGTAGACTTGACCGTCACGGCTTTTCTTGTATTCGCTCAATACTTCGATTACGTCCTCGAAAATCTGCTTGAAATCTCTAAGTTCTGCGTCCAAATCCACTTTTGAATTTACGATTTGCGAAAGCGTCTTACCCGCAAACGACTTATTCAAAAGCCCGTTGGCTGCCTCGACGTAGTTGTCTTCAATCTTTGGCAGTTTGATTTCCTTGTCCTTGATTACTCCGCTGTCGGTGATAATAAGCACAAGCGCAGTTCCGTCGTACATATCCAAAAGTTTAACGTCTTTTATCGTCAACGTATCGCTGTTGGCTATCATAAGCAAGGACGTGTAATTCGTCACGTCGCTTACTATCTTTGCGCTGTCGTTGACAATCTCGACCACGCTGTCGTACTTTTTCGTAATATTTTTGCGTAACTGTTCTATATCAATAATATCGTCTTCGACGAAATTCTCAACGTAGTATCTATAAGCTTTCGAAGACGGCACTCTTCCCGCGCTGACGTGAGGCTTGATAAGATACCCCATCTCTTCCAAATGCGAAAGTTCGCTTCTAATAGTCGCGGTGGAGACGTTTGGCAAATACTTGGCTTGTATATCTCCCGACGAAATAGGCTCTACGCTCGTGATATACCCGTCGACCAAGGCTTGTAAAACTTTCTTCTTTCTTTCAGTAAGTTTTTCGTCCATCTCCGCCCTCTTGGCAATCAATTTAGTCGCTTGTTAGCACTCGACCGCTTTGATTGCTAATTCTATTATACTACAATATTACCAAATGTCAATACCCTTTATACACTTTTTTTAATTTTCCTATAAAAAACGCAACCTATCACCACTATAGGTTGCGTTCAACAATCGTTTTAGCACAAAATGGCTGAAATACCCCGCTTGCGAAACGTCTGTGACGAGTGCGGTCAGTTGCTTATTACTTTTTACGCATACTTTTTTGTTCTTTCAAATATTCGTTGTAGCGTTCTATCTGGTCTTCGCGTAGATCGATCATTTCTTTGGCGGTGGACAATGCTTGATTGTCTGATACTACGAGTTCGCTCTCTTTTACCTTTATCTTCGATCCGTCGCTTGTTGCATTACGGCGAATGTCTTTGAAGTATTCGTCTTCCATTTTGAACATTGCGACGGTTGTGTTTTTCTTGATTGTCAATTTGACTAACGGATTGACGGTAGACTGTCCAAGCACCGTGAAGTAAGTCGACTTCTTCTCTTTGCACTTATCTTTGGAAAGCGCGTAGGCTTTGAGCGTGTCAAAAATCTTCTTTTGACTTGCGGATAGTTTCGCGTAAGCCTCGTCAAGCGTGAGTCTTGGCGTAGGC
>JAAVHQ010000015.1 GCA_014799645.1 Clostridiales bacterium
TAAGAGTATTTGCATTTAGTGCACGAATATTTTGTAGCGATAGTAAGATAGTAAACGATAATTTTCTAAACCCAAAACTATAAAGGCACATAAATCGCAAACACTCTAACCGCCTTTGGACTTGGGTTATTCTACTGTAACTACCTTTTGAACAAAGCCTGTGGCGAGTGCGGAGAGTGATGCAGATTTTGTCTTAGCAAGAGCGACCGAATGGTGAGCGTACTTCCCGTACGTGACCCTGAGTGTCGTCTTGAAGATCAGGCAAAAGATGTACCGCTATACGCAGTCGGTGATAATAGTAGTATAGGAGTAAATAAAATGTTAAAAATAGATTGTACCAATAAACACTTTTCTGAAATCGGAAAACTGGTAAGAGAAAGCCAAGATAAGGAAATCGTAATAGACAACTGCTTAGGACATAGATATATTGCGTCGGGCGTAGGCGGTAAGGACATCGTCATCAACGGCACTCCCGGCAACGCATTGGGCGCGTATTTGGACGGCTGCCATATCGTAGTCAACGGAAGCGCGCAAGACGCGGTCGGCGACACTATGAACGACGGAACGATTATCATTCACGGCAACAGCGGAGACGCGACGGGTTACGCTATGCGCGGCGGCAAGATTTTCATCAAGGGCGACGCAGGCTATCGAGCAGGCATTCATATGAAAGCCTACAAGGATAAATTCCCCGTGCTAGTCATAGGCGGAAAAGCGGGAAGTTTCTTAGGCAAGTATCAAGCGGGCGGAATTATTCTCGTGCTTGGGGTAAATACCGACAGCAAGACCAACGTCGGATTTTTCACCGGCAACGGTATGCACGGCGGAAAGATAATTCTAAGAAGCGAGCAACTTCCCGATTTGCCCGATCAAATCGTATCTAGGAAAGCAAACGCCGACGACTTGAAAGAGATAGAGCAGTACGTCGGCGAATATTGCTCGTATTTCGGCGGAAGTCCAAAAGAGATTATGAGCAAGGACTTTTTTGTATTGACGGCTAACAGCGCAAATCCTTATAAGCAACTTTACACTTCGCTATAAGCGACCGCGCAATAACAATACAGGTAATAATCGATTAAGCAGGCGGAAGGATTGTTCGCTTGCTTTTTTATTGAGGTTGTGATATAATGATTGTACGATAAACAGTAATTTAGCGGAGTAATTATGAAAACATAAAATTCAAAGATTATAAAAAAAGGCGAAAAATCAATAATTGATAATATGCAATTTAATTGCCGCTCGCAAGAAGAAAAGATTTATTTAACAATTGGCGAGGATTGCGTTATAGACGGCACGATAAATATTGAAAATTCTGAAATGAAAATCGGCGATAGAGTGTTGATTAACGAGGGTACGACTTTTTATTGCACTACGGGTATTACAATCGGCAATGATGTTATGATTTCTTGGGGTTGCACGATAGTTGATAGCAATATGCACTCTATTGTGTCGGCAGATAGATTAAAAGAAACAAAGGCGGCAAGGCAAGATATAGAAAATCATTGTATGGGTAAAAACAGCGATAAGTCGGTTATCAAAACTGCGCCCGTTGTTATAAAAGATAAAGCGTGGATTGGCTTTAATTCTATCATAATGAAAGGTGTTACAATCGGCGAAGGTGCCGTTGTGGGCGCAGGAAGCGTTGTAACAAAAGATGTTCCCGATTACGCAGTAGTCGGTGGCAATCCTGCTCAAATATTAAAATACACAAAATAAATTTCAATTTAGCGTTCTAAAATAAGAGAACAACCAATCAAATAGGGGAAATGTTTTGAAAAATTTAAGGAAACTGTTTATNTATNNTGTTTGTATAATTACTGCGCTGTGCGTAAGTATTTTGGCATTTGTCGGTTGCGCGGGAGCAAAAAGCGACGCGTACGACGTGATAAAGACCACTAAGAAAAACAACTTTACTTATCTCAACGAGAGCGCGCAACAAGGNCAAATCGTGTTGATAGGCGACTCTATAATCGAGATTTTCCCGACGGAGATGTTGAATATAGANGGCAAGATAGTNTACAACAGAGGAATAAGCGGAGATTTTTCCAACAGAATGTGCGAAAGACTTGACGACAACGCGCTCAATATTTCTCCTTCAGGCGTGTTTATTTTGGTGGGAACAAACGACTTGAATTTGNCAAGANACAATCAAGATATCGTCGGTTATATCAATATGGCAGTCTCCAAATGTAAAGAAAGCGGAGTGGAAAAAATCGTCGTAAGTTCTCTTTTGCCTGTTAAGAAAAGCGTAAATAAAGGAATGGTCGGTATACGCAAAAATTCCGACGTTGCGAGCGTAAACGAATCTCTAAAACAAATGTGCGAAGNGCAGGGAGTAGTCTATGCCGATACNTATTCAAGCGTAGTTGACGAAAACGGCGAATTTGACGAGCGCTATACTTACGACGGNNTGCANCCCAACGCGCAAGGTTACGCAAAGATTTGCGAAGTTATTGCGCCATTGCTGTAATTTGGTTCATTCGCTTTTAGACTGTTATATATAATAAAACACAATAAATATATNTTATATAGAATTATTATTTACAAAACTTGATATTTNACAATTAGTGTGCTATAATTATAAAAATATTGGAGTACNCTCGTGAAATTATGAGTCAGACTGTTAAAGAAGTTTTGGATTTTGTAAAAGACAACGACGTCAAATTTGTCAAGTTGACGTTTTGCGANCCNTTCGGAAGTATNAANAANATATCAATCATAGCAGACGAATTNCANAATGCTTTCGAGAAGGGCGTGTCATTCGAAGCCTATTCGGTAGACGGTTTCGTAGACCCCGAAGAAAGCGACTTGTTGCTTTATCCCGACGCCTCAACTATCCAACTGTTGCCTTGGAGACCCCAGCACGGTAGCGTAGTGAGGTTTTTTTGTAAGATAAGNCACAAAGACGGCAGGGCGTTCGAGTGCGACGGCAGGGGTATGCTTGCNNTNGCGCAAAACAAACTCGCAAGTTTGGGATTTTCCTGNCAAATCGGCAGCGAATGCGAATTCTATCTTTTCAATTTGGACGAAAAGGGTATGCCTACGCTNNCGCCGCACGANAGAGCGGGTTATCTCGACGTTGCGCCNTACGANAGAGGCGAGAACGTAAGAAGAGATATTTGTCTTACNTTAGAGCGTATGGGTATCAAGCCTATATCTTCCCACCACGAGCGCGGNCCTGGACAGAACGAAATCTGTTTNAANATAAACGACGCTCTTATGGCGGCNGACGACCTTATCACTTTCAAGACGGTAGTNAAAGCNGTCGCGACTATGAACGGACTTCACGCNTCNTTTATGCCNAANCCNCTCAAAGACGAGATAGGCAGCGGACTTCACGTCAATTTGACNCTTATNAAAGACGGANCGAATTTGTTCNCGCCCAACTTGCANTCTNCGCCNGCNGANGCTGAAAGTTTCGTCGCGGGTATTTTGGCAAGAGCNAAAGAAATGGCGCTTTTCCTNAATCCGACGATAAATTCCTACGAAAGACTTGAAAACAACGAAGAAATCGAAGCGTACAACAAAATCGCTTGGTCTTATTCCAACGGNTCTCAACTCATAAGAATTAAGCANGACGGTTGGGCNAATATGCAGTTGCGCTCNGCNGANCCGTCGTGCAATCCTTATATCGCTTANGCGTTGTTGCTCTTTGCGGGCGCGGAAGGTATNGAAAAGAAAATGAANCTNGGCAAAGAGGCNGACATCTTCGATTTGAGCGAAGTGGACACNCTTCCCGAAGACCTTGTAAAGGCGATTGAAGAGGCAAAGTCGAGCGAATTTATCGCAAGGTATATCCCCAAAAAGACTTTGGAAAAATTNCTNGAATACAAGAGCGAAGAATACTCGAAGTATTCGCTATCCAAGGACAAGGACGANTTCCTTACGAGAGAGTATTTCCCGAAAATCTGATTTTCGGAAAAATGTCGAAAAAATACGCAAAAAGTATTTTGACGNNNACGGCAAATTTATAGTATAATCAATGGAGATTGCGAAGGTGGCAAGCGCGCTNATAGTGTCGACAGTTGAATANGCAACGAANTTTTCCGCNATNTTGGGGGAAGTCGGCTACGAATACATCACGCAAGCGCATTCGGGCNTNGAGGCAAGGCAACTGATTGCCGAACAAGACTTTGCGCTGATGATTATCAANGCGCCGCTNGTNGACGAATACGGNTACGANTTGGCGATATACACGGCNGAGCAGACGACAATGAGCGTNCTTATGCTGGCAAGAGCGGATATATGCGAAGCGGTCGAGTCGAAAGTCGAGGATTACGGCGTCGTGGTAATGGGAAAACCNCTCTCGCAAGAAGGATTGTTNAAGACGCTNAAAGCCTTGCACGCNAACCACAANAGAATGAACAATATCATTCAAAGCAACAGACGCTTGCAGGACAAGCTNGAAGAACTCAAACTTGTCGACAGAGCAAAATGTATTCTTATCGCGNTAGANGGNATGAGCGAGGAAGAAGCGCACAAGTATATAGAAAAAAACGCTATGGATATGCGAATATCAAAGAAGCAAGTAGCGCAGAAAATTATATCAATAAAACAACACGACTAAACTAAACAAAGAGGTAGTATGAAAAAAGTTTATCTTATTCTCGAAAACGGTAAAGTCTTTGAGGGCGAGTCGATAGGCGCGGAAGGCGAAGTTATCGGCGAAGTAGTCTTTACCACGGCAATNACCGGTTATTTGGAAACNCTGACCGACCCAAGCTATTANGGNCAGATTGTGTGTCAAACTTTTCCGCTNATCGGAAATTACGGCGTAATCGAAGAGGACTTCGAAAGCAACAACAGTTTTGTCAAGGGATATATCGTAAGAGATATTTGCGATACTCCGTCCAATTTCAGAAGCGAGGGTAAACTTGACGATATGCTCAAAAAACTNGGCGTAGTNGGTATNTGCGGTATTGACACGAGAGAGTTGACCAAAATCGTCAGAGANAGCGGCGTGCTCAACGGTATAATCACGAGCGANCCCAANCTTTCCAAAGAGAAGAANGCGGAACTTGAATCGTACGTCATNAAAGANGCGGTAGCAAGCGTNNCTTGCAAAGAAAAGAGAGTGGTATGCCACACGAAGAAACCTAAGAAGAGAGTAGCCCTTCTCGACTACGGTATCAAGCGCAATATCATTGAAAAACTCGCTAAGCGCGGTTGCGAAGTCACCGTATTCCCATACGATACTTCAGCCGAAGAGATAATTGAATTCAAGCCGGACGGAATTATGCTCTCCAACGGCCCTGGTAACCCCGAAGAGAACACGTACGCTATTGCGCAAGTCAAGAAACTTGTCGCAAGCGGAATTCCTATGTTCGGTATCTGTATAGGTCACCAAATGCTTGCTCTTTCGCAAGGCGCAAAGACNTANAAACTCAAATACGGACANCGCGGCGGAAANCANCCNGTNAAGGACGTNAANACGGGAAGAGTATACGTTTCTACGCANAACCACGGCTACGCAGTCGACAACGACTCNTTGCCNAAGAANGCNAAGATAAGTTTCACCAACGTCAACGACGGCACTTGCGAGGGTATNGANTATCAAAATACCAACGTGTTCTCGGTGCAATTCCACCCCGAAGCTTGCGCAGGTCCGCTCGACACGGGATATTTGTTTGACAGATTTATGGAAAATATGGAGGGAAGAAAATAATGCCACTCAATAAGAATTTACATAAAGTAATGGTTATTGGNTCNGGACCTATCGTAATAGGTCAGGCTGCGGAATTCGACTACGCAGGTACGCAAGCGTGCAGAGCGTTGAAAGAGGCGGGACTTGAAGTAGTATTGGTCAACTCCAACCCTGCTACGATTATGACGGACAACGCCGTAGCCGACAGAATTTATATCGAACCTTTGACNTTNACCACGGTCAANAGAATTATAGAAAAAGAAAGACCTGATTCCTTGCTTTCCACGCTCGGCGGTCAGACGGGACTTACGCTNAGTATGCAACTTGCAAAAGACGGNTTCTTGGACAAGATGGGNGTNACTTTGCTCGGNGCAAGACCCGACACGATTGACAAAGCGGAAGACAGACAAATATTNAANGANACGCTCGCTGAAATCAACGAGCCGACAATCCCTTCGGAAGTCGTCAACGATATCGAAAACGCATTGCGCGTCGCNGAAGAAATAGGCTTGCCTGTAATTATCCGTCCTGCNTTTACGCTCGGCGGTAGCGGCGGCGGTATCGCGTATACGCAAGACGAGTTTTTGGAAATAGCCGAAAACGGATTGAGAACTTCGCCTATACATCAAATCTTGGTAGAGAAATGTATCAGCGGTTGGAAGGAAATCGAATTTGAAGTAATAAGAGATAGCAAGGGCAACGCAATTACCGTTTGTAGTATGGAAAACTTCGACCCAGTCGGCGTNCACACGGGCGACAGTATAGTTATCGCGCCTGCCGTTACGCTTGCGGATAAGGAATANCAAATGCTCAGAAGCGCGGCTTTGAAGATAGTCGAAGCGCTCAAAGTAGAGGGCGGTTGCAACTGTCAGTTCGCGCTCAATCCCGATTCGTTCGAGTATGCGGTAATCGAAGTAAATCCGCGTGTCAGCAGAAGTTCCGCGCTTGCTTCAAAGGCGACNGGTTATCCTATCGCAAAGGTTGCTACAAAGATTGCAATCGGATATACGCTTGATGAAATTCGCAACGCGGTTACGGGNAATACGTACGCTTGNTTNGAGCCGTCAATNGACTACGTGGTAGTTAAATTCCCGAANTGGCCGTTTGACAAATTCTTCTACGCAAGCAGAAAACTCGGCACGCAGATGAAAGCGACNGGCGAAGTTATGGCTATCGGCGTAACGTTNGANCAGGCTATAATGAAAGCNGTACGCGGAGCGGAAATTTCTCACAATACGCTCAACGACAAGAAGTTCGAGAAGTTCTCCGACGAAAGACTTGCNGAGAAACTTCACGACGTAGACGACGANAGAATTTTCGTAATATACGAATCNTTGAAGAGAGGAGTAAGCGTAGACACTATTTTCGACGTTACGAAAATAGACAGATGGTTCTTGAATAAGTTGAAGAAACTTATCGATATGCAAAACGCGCTCAAATCCGAGACGCTTACCGACGAACTCTATCTCAAAGCAAAGAAGATGGGCTTCNTAGANTCNACNATTGAAGAGTTCAGCGGACAAAAGATNAAGAAAGTAAGATACGCNTCTTACAAAATGGTTGACACTTGCGCGGCNGAGTTNGCGGCAATGACNCCNTACTTCTACTCGACGTTNGACGACGAAAACGAGGCNAGAGAGTTTATNGACAACAAAAAGAGCGACAAGAAGAAAGTCATCGTATTCGGTTCAGGNCCTATCAGAATNGGTCANGGTATCGAATTCGACTACGCGTCNGTTCACTGCGTATGGGCGTTGAAGCGTAAAGGCTACGAAGTGGTNATCGTCAACAACAACCCNGAGACNGTATCGACCGACTTCGACACNGCNGACAGACTTTATTTTGAACCGCTCACNAACGAAGACGTAATGTCAATTATCAAGACGGAAAATCCTTACGGCGTCGTAGTAGCGTTTGGCGGTCAGACGGCTATCAAACTNACGAAGATGCTCAAAGANAAGAANATCAAAATTCTCGGTACGCAAGCCGAATATATCGANATGGCTGAGGATNGNGAGAAGTTTGACGAATTGCTTGAAAAATTGCAAATCAAGCGTCCTAACGGATTTACGATAATGACGAAGGAAGAGGCGATAAAGGTTGCCAACGAGATAGGTTATCCGACTTTGCTCAGACCGTCGTACGTACTTGGCGGACAGAATATGACGGTATGCTATTCCGACGCTGACGTAATCGAATATATGGACGTAATTCTTTCGCAAAAGATTGAAAACCCCGTGCTTATCGACAAATACCTTATGGGTACGGAAATCGAGGTTGACGCAATTTGCGACGGCAAAGATATTTTGATACCTGGCGTAATGCAACATATCGAGCGTACGGGTATTCACTCGGGCGACTCAATCGCGGTATATCCTTCGTGGAATATCGGCGACGAAATGCTCGCGAGAATTGAAGAGTGCTCAAAGCAACTTGCTGTAAATCTTCATACCGTAGGTCTTGTAAATATACAATACCTTATTTATAACAACGAACTTTACGTAATCGAAGTCAACCCGAGAAGCTCGCGTACCATTCCTTATATCAGTAAGGTTACGGGCGTGCCTATGGTCGACCTTGCGACGAGAGCAATCCTCGGCGAGAAACTTGCCGATATGGGTTACGGCACGGGTATATATCCAAGCTCGCCGTACGTAGCGGTCAAAGTACCTGTATTCTCATTCGAGAAACTTACCAACGTGGATACGCAACTCGGACCTGAAATGAAATCTACGGGCGAAGTTTTGGGCGTAGCGACTACGCTTGAAGAGGCGTTGTATAAAGGACTTGTAGCGGCAAACTACAAGATGAAAAAGAAAGGCGGTATCTTCATTTCGGTTAGAAACCAAGACAAGGACGAAATCGGCGAGATAGCGCAGAAGTTCGAAGATCTCGGATATACGCTCTACGCGACGGCAGGTACTGCGGAAGTGCTTAGAGGCGTAGGACTTGACGTAGTCGAGGTCAACAAGATACACCAAAATTCAAAAGACAATACGCTTACTCTTATCGAATCGGGTAAGATTGATTACATCATTTCCACTTCGTCAAAAGGCAAGTTGCCGACGAGAGACAGCGTTAAGATAAGAAGAAAGGCGGTAGAGAGAGCAATACCTTGTCTTACCTCTATCGACACGGCGAACGCAGTCGCAAATTCCTTGCTCAGCAGATATTCCGAGTATAATACCGAACTTATCGACATCAACAGACTTCGCGAGGGAAGAAGTATTCGCAAGTTTACGAAGATGCAAGGCACGGGCAACGACTATATTTACTTCAACTGCATAGACAATCCTATCGTCAACCCGGAGGGCTTGGCGGTAAGACTTTCCGACAGACACTTCGGAGTGGGCGCGGACGGAATTATCCTTATATGCAATAGCGACGTAGCCGACGCCAAGATGAGAATGTTCAACGCAGACGGCAGCGAAGGTAAGATGTGCGGCAACGGTATTCGTTGCGTGGCAAAATACTGCTATGACAACGCTATCGTAAATAAGAAAGAAATGATGATTGAGACGCTCAGCGGTATAAAGAGCGTGCATATCAAGACCCAAAACGGAGTGGCTAAGTCAATCAGCGTCGATATGGGCAAGGCGGAACTCAATCCGCGCAAAGTCCCCGTCAAACTCGACGGAAAGAGCGTCGTCGCTCAAAAGGTAAAGGTGGGCGACAAAGAGTACGAAATCACTTGCGTATCTATGGGCAATCCGCACTGCGTAGTATTCGTACCGCACGTAGAAAATATCAATATCGAAAAGATTGGACCGAAGTTTGAAGAAAGTCCGCTCTTCCCGGAGGGCGTAAACGTAGAGTTTGTCAAAGTTATTGACAAGCATACGCTAAAGATGAGAGTTTGGGAAAGAGGTTCGGGCGAGACTTGGGCTTGCGGTACAGGCGCGTGCGCGGTAGCGGTAGCGGCTGCGCTCAACGGATATTGCGATAAAGACGCGGAAGTTACCGTAAAACTTCTCGGCGGAGACTTGAAAATCAAGTATACCGATGAAGCGGTTTATATGACGGGCGACGCAGTAAAAGTATTTGACGGAGAGGTAGAAGTATGACAAAGTATATATTCGTGACCGGCGGTGTAGTATCGGGACTTGGTAAGGGCATTACTATGGCGTGCCTTGGCAGATTGCTCAAATCGAGAGGTCTCAAAGTAATGGCGCAAAAACTCGACCCGTATATCAACGTCGACCCCGGTACGATGAACCCTTATGAGCACGGCGAAGTTTACGTCACCGAAGACGGAGCGGAAACCGACCTCGACCTTGGACACTACGAGAGATTTATTGATATTGAACTCAATAAGTATTCCAACCTTACCACAGGCAAGGTGTATTGGAACGTACTCAATAAAGAAAGACAGGGCGAATATTTGGGCAAGACCGTGCAGGTCATACCTCATATTACCAATGAAATCAAAGAATTCGTATACAGCGTAGGCAAGAAGTCCAACGCGGACGTAGTGCTTACCGAGATAGGCGGTACGATAGGCGATATCGAGAGCCAACCTTTCTTGGAAGCGATTAGACAAATTTCCCACGAAGTGGGCAGAGGCAATTGCTTGTTCGTACACGTTACGCTCGTGCCGTATATCAAGTCGAGCGGAGAGCAAAAGTCCAAGCCGACCCAACACTCGTGCAAGGAACTTATGGGACTTGGTATCAATCCCGATATTATCGTATGCCGTTGCGATATGCCTATGGAAAAGGGCGTTTTGGACAAGATTGCGCTTTTCTGTAACGTCGCTCCAGACTGCGTAGTCGAGAACCTTACCGTCGATATTCTTTACGAAGCGCCAATGATGTTGGAAAAGAGCAAACTCAGCGAAGTCGTATGTCGAGAACTCAATCTCAACACGCCTGCGCCCGATATGAAAGAATGGACGGATATGATAGACCGTATCAAGTCTAGAAAGGAAGAAGTCTCTATCGCAATCGTCGGCAAGTACGTCAAATTACACGACGCGTATTTGTCAGTAGCCGAAGCGCTTAGACACGGCGGATATGAAAATTCCTGTATAGTAAATATCAAATGGATAGAAGCGGAAGATATCACCGACGACGCTGCTTGCAAAAAGTTGCTTGGCGGCGTGGACGGTATACTCGTCCCGGGCGGTTTCGGTGATAGAGGTATCGAAGGCAAAATTCTTGCTTGTAAATACGCTAGAGAGAACAACGTTCCGTATTTCGGAATTTGTCTAGGTATGCAAATCGCAGTCATCGAATATGCGCGCAACGTATTGGGATACAAGGACGCTACGAGCAGCGAATTCAATCCCGAAAGCAAGCATTGCGTAATCGACCTTATGCCTGACCAACACGGCAATATACCAAAGGGCGGCACTATGAGACTCGGCGCATATCCTTGTAAGATAGCCAAGGATTCGCTAATGCGTAAAGCGTACGGCGAAGACCTTATCCACGAAAGACACCGTCATAGATATGAATTCAACAACGAATACCGTGAAGAACTCACCAAAGCAGGCTTGCGTATTACGGGTACGTCGCCCGACGATAGACTTGTCGAGGCTGTCGAAGTACCCGCCAACGACTTCTTTATCGCAGTGCAGTATCACCCCGAATTCAAGTCAAGACCGAATAGAGCGCACGCAATATTCCGTGAATTTGTGAAAGCGTCTTTGTCCAATAAAAAGAAAAAGTCGCAAAATTAAAATGCGCCTTTTCCGCCAAATCAGCACAATTAAAAGGTCCCAACGTACATAGAGTACGGGGGACTTTTTCTTATACTGCCTTGACAAAAAATTCACTATTTTACTTATTGCAATTTTTCCTTTTTATTGGACTTTTAGAAATATATCTATAAAAACTCATTTATATATTTATCATATTATATTTATTACGTGGTTTAATTTACATTTTTTTGTGTGAATTTTGGAGAAAAATGTAGAAAGAGTATAAAATATGTCAAAAAATTCCAAGAAAAGTATACATTTCCTGACCGAAGAATTTCGACACCTGAAAGTCAAAATTCGTGATAATTAGACATATATATCATAACATATCATAATTTTTTATTCAAGTGGTTTTAGTCAGGAAATGTATACTTTTCCTGACTAGACGAAAAATCGAGTAAAAAAGAGGTAAAAATGGATATACGAAAAAGGAAATTAAAGGGGTATATTGCGCTGTCTATATTGATTATTGTGT
>JAAVHQ010000016.1:0-4229 GCA_014799645.1 Clostridiales bacterium
GGCCCGCGTTTCATCTTAATCTAAGTAAAGCGGCGGCTCGCGCCGGCTCTCTGGGCTTGGACACTCCGCAAGACGTGACGTCGGTATATAACGGAGATATTCAGTCTATTGCCAACGTAGGCGCTGAACAGAAGAAGTGGTTCGACTCATCAAAAGTAGAGTTATTCCCTCCGTCGGGTACGACAGCAGACGGCAAAATCATTATGAAAGACGCCGGCACTTATACGGTGACGGCGAAAATAAAAGAAGACGGTCTTACGTTTGTAAGCGGCGAGACTGAATTGACTTTTAATTTCACTATCACTAAAAAGCAAATAGAATGTGAGATAAAACCTGACTCGGGTGGCGGAGGGTATGTAGTCACGCCGAAATCGGGAGACGCCAATAAGATATACGACACGGATACAGGGGATAGAGCGCCGACGTTTACAATTACTTACACAAACACAAAAACGGAAGTTTCATCTACCGAATATCCTACTGCGGTAGGAACGTATACCGTCACGGCAACAATGAACCCAAACAATAACTATGAATTGAAAGGCACTTGCAAAGCAACGCCCGACCTTGTCATCACAGCAAAAGACGTAGCCAAGCCTACGATAGAAGAATTGACTACGCAGACGTACAAAGGCGAGGAGTACGCGTTTACCGTTCACGCTACGTCGGACGTGGAAATCACGCCCCCGGACGGCGTGACGTATAAAGACGGCAAACTTTACGTCAAGGATGCCGGAACGTACAAGATAAAGATGTCGCTTGTCAATGACGGAATAGCCAAGCAGTGGGCAGACACAAAGACTACTGCGCCCAGAGAAGATATTGTCTTGACAATTGAGAAGAAGGAAATAGGTATAAGTTTTGTCGGAGACGTTTGGTATTGGAACAGCAATACCGAGCATACCGTAACCTTTGAAGACAAGAGATGCGGCGATGATGAGATATCTTACAGCGTCTATTACGGAGATACGCCTATTAGCAAAGTGACCACCGATCATAAGACGAAGACGACGACGGTAGTAGTACCGGGATTGGGCGCAAATTCATACGCTTTGAGAGTGGCGATAAAAGAGTCGCAAGACGACGATAGCAAGAATTATTTCATAAAGGATGGCGGTTATGCGACGCAGGACTTTACTGTCAGCGACAAGAAGATAACGGTCAGCGAGAGCAATATCAAGTGGAAGTATAGAATCAACAATTCGGGCTCTTACGAAGTCGGGGAGTTGAGCGATGGCGTATACGCCTTGGCAAGATACGATAGCGACAAAGCGTATACATTCTTCGTTGAGTTGGTAGGTCTAGACGCAAGCGACGAAGTGACGGCAAACTGTGTGACGAAGGCGTCGGACGGTAGCGCGGTGAGTTCCGTAAAAAATGCGGGAACTTATACCACTACTGTTACGTTGTCGTCTAGCAAAGTCGGCTTCAACGGCAAGAATACATTTACTTTGACGTGGGTAATAGACAAAGCGTTGTTTGACCTATCCGAAGTCAAGTGGAATTACACAAAGCCGTTGCAGTTCAACGACAAAGAGCAAGAAGTGGTAATGACGGGAATACCTGACGGATTGACGTTCAATTACAAGACAGGCAGCAACAAGAAGAGAGCCGTCGGTACGTACAAGGCGGAAGTCTTGACAGTCACGCTAAGCAGCGATATGAAGGGCAATTACGTTCAGCCGGAAGTGAGCAAGGCGAATACGTACGAAGGCGACGTAGCGTGGACTTTGGATTGGGAAATCAAAAGGGCAGAGTTGGAATTGGAGTGGACGCCGAAGGAAGAGAAAGACGTCAACGACAAGAGCTATTCGTCATGGGAATCTACAACGTATAAGGATAAGATAGAGTATAGATACTATACTCTCGAAGCGTACGCAGACGGCGCGTTGACAGGCGCGCCTATAGACAAGGCAAGCATAATCGTACCCGATGAAGAAGCGGAAATAGAGTATTATATCGTGGCAGTCGTGAAAGATAATACCAACTACGAGATAGTGGGCGTGTGGTCAATGCCATTTGTCGTTGGGTCAATGGCGACTGTAATCAATATAAATATGGCAAGCGAGTATACGTATGACGGCAACGCTCACGGCAAGGAGTGGTACAACAGCAGTATAGCAGGAATTCAATACGTCAGCGCAGAATACTTCAAGGTTGAAGAGGACGGAAGCGAAACGTCGCTTGGAGATACTCAGCCAACTGACGTGGGAAATTATATCGTCAGATTGAGCATAGACAGAGAATATATGACGTCCTATCAACTCAGCAAAGCAAAGGTATCTTACGCTATTACCAAGGCGCAAATAGAAATTTTATTGAGCAACGGCGAGTACGATTACAACGGCGCGGGACATAGCGGCGAGTTCGTAATCGCTAGTGGCAACTACGATATAAGCAAGATAGTCAAGACGTATTACAAAGGAAATACCAAAGACTTCCCATTGTCAGCGGGCGAGTTGCCTTGCGACGCAGGAGATTATTTGGTCGCATTGTCCTTGCCTAGCGCGGATATCGGTAATTACGAGATAAAGTCGGGAATAGAATTTTCTATAAAGATAAACAAGGCGAAGATAACTGTCAAGTGGGTGAGCGACGACAACGGAATACCTTCCTTGTCAGGACTCAACGATGCACAAAAAGAGGTAGTGGGATACGTGTATTGCAACGAGGACGGCACGCCTCTTGAAGACGGAGCAACGTTGGAAGTAGGAAAGAACTACAAAATCAAGGCAATACTGACGGGAAGCAACGGAATCAACTACAAGTTTGTCGCCGAAGATGGAGAGACGGAATTGTCGAATCCCGAAATGACGGAAGAGCAAGCCTTTACCATAAAAGATAACAACAACGGACAAGGCGGCAACGTGGGAATAGACGGAGGCAATCAAGGCGGAGAAGGACAAGACCCCGGCGAGCAACAACCGCCTGTAAACGACGACTTTACAGACTTGGGCGAGACGCTCAAAAAGTTGTGGCAAGTAATAGTCAGCGCGATTAGCATTGTATTGACAGTTGCGTTTATGGCAAAAGGTCTTGATTATGCAGGTAAGCGCAAGAAGATAAAAAAGACGATAAGCAAGAAGTATAGCAACGCATCATATTACGCAGTAGGGTTGTTTGGTTTGCCGGACGCTACTTGGACAATGATAGCCGGAATAATGGCAGGAGTGGCGGTACTTGCGTTTATCTTTATGCTATTAGAGAAGAGAATGTTGAGCAAAGCGGAGGACGAACTCGACGAGGCGAAAGACGAGTTTGAGAAAAACCAAAAAGAATTTGACAACAAACGCCGTGACGAACAAATGCAGATGATGCTTATGGGAATGATGGGCGGAAACAACGGCAACGGCGGACAAGGCTTTGCGTATCAGCAACCGCAATTAGCCTTGGACGACATACGCGGAATAGTGGCTGAAACTATGAGCAATATGTTGCCCAACGTGACGCAGTACCTACCGCAAGAGGCTTCGCGTAGTGACGAACTTATTCAGCAACTCATCGAGCAGAACGCGCAGAACGAAGAACGTATTCAAAAACTCAACGAGGAAAATGAGGATAGAATCAAGCAACTTACCGAGAGCAATGAAAAAGCGATTGAAAAACTGGTTGAGAAACTGTCCAAGCAACAAGACGTCGAGAAACAAGCGGAAAAGGAAGTCGCGTCTACTAATGCAAATGACGAAAGAATTTTGCAAGTTATCGAAAAGACGGAACACAACGACGAGACTATCAAACAACTTCTTAAAAATCAGGAGATGTTGATGAAGCAAATAATTGAGTTGTCTACAAATAGAACCAATGACAAGCAAATTATGATGCCGTATATGCAACAACCGATAATGCCGCAACCTATATATCAACAACCTGCCGAAAAAATCATAATCGAAAAGCCTGTTGAAAAGATTGTTGAGAAGGAAGTGCGAGTTGAAGTTCCGGTTGAAAAGGTCGTTCCTATGCCCATAGAGAAACCTACGCCAAAGGCTAAGACCCCCGCGCCTAGACTTACGCTAGACGAGGCTTACGCGAAGTTGTCTGCCAACCAAAAGAAGATTTTCGACACTTTGAAGAACTACGCAATGAGCAAAGACAAGTGCAANGANAAGAAGTCGACNTANTTCACNGTGCTNGGACANTCTACNGTCAATCCGCTTGTNAAGTTGACGATAAAGAANAANACNACNGTNGCAATGTTCAANATGGAAGACGAATANTTCAAAGANATTCGC
>JAAVHQ010000016.1:4234-42753 GCA_014799645.1 Clostridiales bacterium
CGCNNGNAGNGACGGCACNAAGNTNAANGTCAAAGAGACTGAANTCNTNGTNGGNGANAATCAAGCNTTGNNNACTGCNAAAGANATGATAGACCTAAGAGAGGATCAAATAGAGCGTTACAACGATTACTTGAAAGAGCAACGTTCTATGAAGAAGAAATAAAAAAAAGCAAGCGTACCGCTTGCTTTTNCAATCGGTNTGAGATTCGCTATTTGTCGAACTTACTTAANAGATCTTTAAGCGCGCGACTTCTATGCGAAATNGTNTTCTTTTCTTNCATTANCGCTTCNCCGAAAGTCTTGCCGAGTTCGTCGCTGAGAAATAGGGGNTCGTANCCAAAGCCGTTGTTGCCGCGATANTCGTCNATAATNTTGCCGTAGGTGCGACCGCTTCCGCTGATATANCTTCCGTCGGGGTAGCACAATACGACCACGCTTTGGAAGTACGCCGTTCTGTCGACTTGTCCNTCTTTCTCTAAGGCGTGAATTTTNTCGAGAAGTTTTTTGTTGTTCTTTGCGTCGTCGCAAGGCTCGCCTGCATAGCGCGCGGAGTANATATTGGGTTCGCCGTTCAAGACNGCCACNCAAAGACCGCTATCGTCGGCGATTGCGGGCATACCCGTCATCTTGGCAATCGTGCTNGCNTTGATNTATGAATTTTCTTCAAAGGTAGAGCCGTTTTCTTCAATCTCTATATCAATATTGAGGTCTTTGAGGGTGAGTATATCCTCGAATTTTCCNTCCAACATAGTTTTGATTTCCACAAGTTTATGTTTGTTGTTGCTTGCTAGTACGGCTTTCATATTACTTTTCTTCCTTTTTATCTTTTGGTTTAACGGTGACNAGTTCTATCAANACGTCGGCATTTTTCTCTCTTATTTTGTTGATNATCTCGTCGAANTANTTNTNNNCGCANGTNACGTTTATCACGTCGGCAAAAATACCCGTCTTGTTGTCCTTGACCATACCTTTTCCGCCCGTCTTGTAGTATATCAGCAAGAATTTGCCTGCCGCGTCTTGCCTTATCGTCACGACGTCTTCATAGCGTATTTTGGACGCGACGAAGCCNAGTATATAGACGATGTGCTTGTCCTTAAAGGAAATACCGCACAAAAAGACGGCAAGCGAAAGCACGACGATTACGACNCCCATAATTACCGTGGCNAGTATGTCNTGCGAGTGNTGGTAAGATACCAAATTTCCTACTTCACATACTTTCAAAATATTGACAAGCATACAAATAAACAATATAATTATTGCTAGTATGGTAACGATATAAATCCAACTTCTTTGTTTGAAATTATAGAACTTTCTCATACTTAATATTATACACAAAACAATTATTACAGACAACTAAAATAAGGAATTTATGCAATTCAGACAAATTAGTGACGAAGATTATACCCGTATCGCCGAAGTTCAGTCAAAGACAGAGTACGACGGAAGCGAATATTCTATGCTTTATCTCAAAGGATGGGATTTCTTCAATTACCAAAGNATGCAGATTTGCGATATGGGCGAGAGCATATTTTTGCGATTCGTTCCGCACGACAGATTTNCCGAAGACGTTCACAACGGCAAGTACATNTATCTACCGCCGTTGACNGCNTTGGAAAACGTGGAGAATGCGTANAGACAAATCAAAGAGCAGACNGTCNTTGACGGCGAAGATATGTACGTGATGTCCACNCCCGAAAANTACGTNGAAATTCTCAAAGACGAATACGAATATATCCACAACGAAGATTACGACGAATATCTCTATNTGCCNGAGGACTTGATTACGCTNGCGGGCAAGAAATACCACTCNAAGAGAAACCATATCAAGAACTTTGTAAAGCGTTACGCGCCGAGCGAAGAGGATAGTTCGCTTTTGAGAAGTTATTTGCCNAGCGATAGAGAAAAGGTCTTTGCGCTTATCAACGGCTGGGAAGAGCATAAGGAATTCGANAAAGAATCCTACGACGATATGGCGAATGACGAACTCAACGTCATTGNNCTNGCGCTCAAACTCGTCGAAGAGAANGAGAATTATTTTGCCGACGTCGTNGAATACGANGGAAAGATAATCGGCTTTTCGCTNGGTGAGATTACGCCGTCGAACGTGGGCATTACCCATATCGAAAANGGCGACGTCAACTACGACGGAATNTATCCNTATCTTTGCAACGGCTTTGCCAAANGACATTTTGAAAACGTCAGATNTATCAACCGTCAGGAAGACATGGGCTTGGAAGGCTTGCGAAAGTCAAAGCGNTCTTACCACCCGATAGGCTTTTGCAAAAAATACGCGGTAAAATCTCNNNAGTATAAATCAATCTTGAATTTAACACTTGCAATATAGATAAGGTTATTATATAATTAAGATAATATTAAAAATAAAATTTTTATTANGGAGAAAGATATGATTGAATTGAAACAGGGAAAGTATTTGCTTGGCGGAAAGTTCCTTTCGCTNGACGAATTGAAGGCTCAGGGAATTGACGCNAAGGCGATAGATGCCGCATACAAAGGCACGATGGCGTATTCCATTTTGAGCGCGCACAACACTTTGCCCGTCACCGAAAAGGGACAACCTCTTAAAATCAAATTCGACGCTATGGCGTCGCACGATATTACGTACGTCGGAATTATTCAGACNGCAAAGGCGAGCGGTCTTGAAAAATTCCCGATACCTTACGTACTTACCAACTGCCACAACTCGCTTTGCGCGGTAGGCGGTACGATNAACGAAGACGACCACGTTTTCGGNTATTCGGCGGCTAAGAANTACGGCGGTATNTTCGTACCNCCTCATCAAGCGGTAATACATACNTATATGCGTGAGTGNATGTCGGGTTGCGGAAAAATGATACTCGGCTCTGACTCTCACACGAGATACGGCGCGCTCGGCACNATGGCTGTCGGCGAGGGCGGNCCNGAACTNGTNAAACAACTTCTTTGCCGTACTTACGACATCAAATATCCCGAAGTAATCGCAATCAATCTCGTTGGCAAACCGCAAAAGGGCGTNGGCCCGCAAGACGTTGCGCTCGCAATAATCGGCGCGGTATTCAAGNGCGGTTTCGTCAAGAANAAAGTTATGGAATTCGTAGGCGAGGGAGTGAAGAANCTTCCTATCGAGTATAGAATCGGTATCGACGTAATGACCACCGAGACGACTTGTCTTTCGTCTATNTGGACGACNGACGACGAGGAAGTCAAGAACTATTACGCTATCAGAGGAAGAATGGACGACTACAAGGCTATCACGCCCGACAAGTTGGCNTACTACGACGGCGTAGTCGAAGTAAATCTCAGCGAGATTACTCCGCAAATCGCNCTTCCGTTCCACCCGTCCAACGTATACAATTTGCAAGANGTAATCGACAATCCCGAAGACATTTTGTCTGCGGTTGAGAAAGAGTGCAACAGACTTCTCAACAACAATAAAATCAACTTCAAGTTGACGGACAAAATCGTTAACGGCAAGATAAGAGTAGAGCAAGGTATTATNGCAGGTTGCGCAGGCGGAACTTACGANAATATCTACGAGGCAAGCAAGATTTTGGAAGANAAGGCNGTNGGCGACGGCAAGTTTACGCTCAGCGTATATCCTTCGTCCACTCCGGTATATTACGACCTTTTGAAGAAAGGCGCAATNGCAAATCTNGTCAAGAGCGGAGCAAACGTCAAGAGCGCGTTCTGCGGACCGTGTTTCGGCGCGGGCGACGTACCTGCCAACAACGCTCTTTCTATCAGNCATACGACCCGTAACTTTGAGTCGAGAGAGGGAAGCAAACCNGCNAACAATCAAATNGCGTCGGTTGCGCTTATGGACGCTCGTTCNATCGCGGCGACGGCGGCAAACGGCGGCGTCTTGACAAGCGCGCTCGGTATGGANTACGACAATACNATTCCGCAGTTCGCTTACGACAAGTCGATATANGAAAAGAGAGTTTACAACGGCGCNGGCAAGCCTGATAAAAANGCNCANCTTGAATACGGACCGAATATNTGCGACTGGCCGGAAGTAATTCCGCTCACCGACAATATTATCGTCAAGTTGGCTGCGGTAATCAACGACCCCGTNACCACGACNGACGAACTNATTCCGTCGGGCGAAACTTCGAGNTANCGCTCCAATCCGCTCAAACTTGCGGAATTCGCATTGTCGAGAAAAGTACCCGAGTACGTCGGCAGAGCAAAGAAGATTTACGCGCAAGAACTNGACAGAAGAGCANACAAACTCAGCGACGAATANGCGANCGCNGTTAAGAANGCGGGCGTANCGTTGAAAGGCAGCGTATCAATCGGCAGCGGCGTNTATGCNGTAAAACCNGGCGACGGAAGCGCAAGAGAGCAAGCGGCAAGCTGTCAAAGAGTGCTCGGCGGCGTNTGCAATATCGCCAAAGAGTACGCTACGAAGAGATATCGTTCCAACCTCATCAACTGGGGTATGTTGCCGTTCCTCTCCGACGAGAANTANGAGAANGACGATATAGTAATCGTCTACGACGTCAAGAGCGTAATNGANAANGGCGGNTGCGAATTCAAAGCGAAGATTGTCAGAGGCGACAAAGTACTTGACACGACNTTGAGAGTTGACGCATTGACNGNCGACGANAGAGAAATCATATCCAAGGGCTGTCTTATCAACTACTANAAGGCGCAATAAGGTATGGANANAAGCCAANATAAATCCGAGTTGAGAAAGCTTTTGAAATCAAGGCTTGCGCAGATGAGCGAGNANGAAAAGNCCCGNCAAAGCGCAAAGATAGTCGAGAAGATAAAGCGACTTGACTTGCCGAGCGGCGGGATTTGNATATACAATTCNCTCGCAAGCGAAGTNGANACGAGNGANATCATAGAGTATTTTCTGGGCNAAAGAGANGTCTATTTGCCGGTGGTCGACGGCGANGACATACTTCTTGTCAAAGTGGACANGGACAGCGAATACGCTACCGCCAAATGGGGAATACTCGAACCGTCGGGGCAAAGACTTTCGCCCGAAGANGTCAAGCCGAGTATCACANTTNCGCCTCTTTTGGGAGNNGATAAAGACCTCAATCGACTNGGCAAAGGCAAGGGNTTTTACGACAGGTATTTTGAAAGAGTGGACACGTTGAAAATAGGACTNGCGTTTGAAGAGCAAATCGTCGAAGACGTGCCTTGCGAAGATACNGACAAGCCGCTTGATATGCTNATAAGCGCAAGCGAAGTATTGACAAGAAATAGATAATAGGAAACTTAATGAGAGTAATNAGCGGAAAATATAAAGGCAAACGACTCAATTCGCCGATAGGCGACGAAGTNCGNCCGACGGGCGANAANGTCAAAGAAAGCATCTTCAACGTCATTCAATTCGACGTCGCGGGAAGNAGATTTTTGGACTTGTTCGCAGGNAGCGGNGGNATAGGTATAGAGGCTTTGAGCAGAGGCGCAAAGCATACGCTTTTCNCGGACAACAGCAAAGCGTCGATTGACCTTTTGAAATCCAATCTCAAAGGCATTAGCGACGATTANAAAATCGTCAACCGCGATTATAGAGATACGCTCTATTCGGTAGACGGNAAGTGGGATTTTATNTTCGTCGATCCGCCGTATAAGACGGATTATATACGNGAGATATGCGATATNGTCAAAGAGAGAGATTTGCTTGCCGAAGGCGGTTACGTAATCTACGAACACAGCCAAAAGCAATACGATTTGCCCGAGGGTATGTGNATTTGCAAGCGNAAGCAATTCGGTATTGTGACGGTCGACTATATAGGAACGTCTAGGGGAAAGGTAGCGATTACAGGCAGTTTCGATCCTATCACAAAGGGNCATTTGAGTATNCTCGACAANGCGCTTGAAGAGTATGACGAAGCCGTAATACTANTAGCCAAAAATCCCGACAAGTATTATTTGTTTACCTTAGAGGAGAGAAAAGANTTNGCTCGNTTGGCGGTAGAGGATTACCTCAACGTCAANGTGGACGTGTGCNACGGTTTCGTATACGAATACTGCAAGGACAACGGNATAGATACCGTATATAGNGGATATNGGACGGACGTTGACTTNGAGTATGAAAAAGATATGGCNAAGTTCAATGAAGAACACGGNGTCAAGACCGTAATATTAGAAGGCGTAAATCCAATCTCATCCACTTTTATAAGAGCCGGATTGAGAGCGGGAAAGGATATAAAAAAATACTTACCGAACAACTGCGCAAAGGCTGTAATAAAAGCCTTTAAGGAGAAATTATGAACAATATGATGACGACGGAAAGACTGCTTGACAAACTTGAAGAATTGCTCAACAGCGGAAAGAAACAGATGTTTTCCAATATGCGACTTGTGGACGCNAACAGTTGTCTTGCGATAGTCCAACAAATAAGGAATCAACTNCCCACGGAACTTTCNGAGGCGATAGTAATCTTGCGCGATTGCGACAAGTTGAAAGAAAGCGCAGAGCATGAGGCGAANGAGATTATCAACGAAGCGCACGCAAAAGCGCAGGAACTCGTNTCNGAAAGCGAGATTACCAAAGAGGGCGAAAGAAAAGCNGCCGAGTACGTCAACAACGCNGGTCAATTCGCCGACAANCTNGTCGAGCAAAGTTATATTCAAGTCAACAATATGTATATCGAGGTTGAAAACGTNATGCGACAAATGCTCGATACGGTNATGGCAAACAGAGAGAGTTTGTTCGTNCCCGAGGANANCGNNCCNAGNCGACGTTCCNCCNCAAAACGATCAGCAGAATTTCAATAGAACAAACGAACCAAGACGAGGCTAATCAAAAAAGTGATTATCGCTTGAGTAAGTTTCGTGAGAAAATAAAACGACGTCTTTACCTTGCAATTTTTGAGGAAAGTCAGCGATTGGAAGGTAATCGACAGACCGCCGAAAGACAATAGTCCTGCCACAAAAGGTAGGATTATTTTTATGTCGATACCGCTTTGCGCAAAGGCTTGACAGCCTCTTGTAATTTCAATCAAAGATATTACCGTAGCCGACGCTACTTCCGAGGGAATATTGAACCAAGAGAGAGGTTTTTCAAGCGCGAAAGCAAGCGCGTCGATGAGTTTTATATCCACGGCAACGTCGATAATCATACTGAATATTGCGATATATCCGCCTACGATAAGCACGGACAGAATTGACGATGTGATAGAATTATTGAGTAGTTTGTCGTCAGTGTTTGCGGTAGGCATTGCAGATATTCCGCTCGTACTTCTTTTGCCGCGATAGAGAAGTCCGTTGATAAGCGCGCCGAGCGCGTGGCAGGTGAAAAGCACGTATCCCGCTTTGGGCGAAGTGAACATCAAAGTTCCCACCGTACCCACGACAAAGAGAGGCCCTGACGTGGACGTGAANGACGACACTTTCTTGCAGTTTTCTATGGAAAAATTGCCGTTTTCATAAAAATCGCTTATCAGTTTCGCACCGATAGGATAGCCCGAAATGAGGCTCATTACGAGTATGTATCCGCTCTCGCCGGGGGCGTTGTATAGTTTCGAAATAGGACGTTTGAGCGCTCGTCCGAGCGAGTTTGCCATACCAAGACCGGTGAGTAGTTTNGTAAAGAAAAAGAATGGGAAAAGCGCAGGCGCGACGTTTTTCGCAAAGAGCAACATACCGCTGAAAATACTCTCGATGTACCTTTGCGGATTGAGTATAAGACACATTATAAAAAAGCAAATTATCAGTGATATGGGCAACGCTTTTCGCGCGCTTTTAGTCAATGTCGGCATACCAAAATATATGTCGCATTGTGAGTAATTATGCGTGAGGGAATTTACCTCTTGACGATAATCATTGAATTTGGGATATTGCGATAAACGCTCGAATAAAGTCTATCCGCCGAGAGTATCAAAGAGTCATTCGGCAGAGTGGAATTTTTGGTATTGACGGCGCAGCCGAATTGCGAAAGCAAGTCCTTTGAATTTTCTTCGACGGCAAGAACGTTCACGTAATCAATATTGTTTGAAGTCAGTTCGCCAGACGTAAACTTATTGCCGATAAGCGCGTTGAGTACGGTACGGGCGAGATAGGAATTCGTATACCTTTTGGTAGCCAGATTCTCAAAGAAGTCTTTGAGGTTGTTTGAAGATTTCACCGCGTTTGCAATTCTATTTTCCACGCCTTCTTTGACGCCGTGAATACTCGCCATATCGCATTTGTCGATAGAGTACTTAATCACCGAAAAGAGCCTGTCGTCGCGCAGAAGNATTGCGTCCTTGTCAAAGTCTTTGAGCGTGTCAAAGACGGACGAGGGAACGCTCTTTTTGATATTTTCCATATCGCCGTTTGCGAGCATATTGCGTACCGCGCTTGCCGAGGAGAAGACTTCGCTATACTCGCTGTCGTGATAATCGCCGCCCTTGCGCTCGATATTGATAGGCGTAATATCGCAAGCNAACTCGCGAATTGCGCGCAAGTATTCTATCGCCAAAGTGTTGTTGGGGTGGGAAAGNATGTCTGCGTACTTAGGCGAAAATTTTTCAAGCGCAAGCGAAAAACTCTTTGCGTAGCCGTTGCCTTGTTTGAGATAATCGTCGAGAATAGTCTTGAATTCGGCGTTTTCCTCAAAGCGAGAAACTTCGTCAAGAAGTTTTAAGTCCTTGCACTCGCTGCCGAAAGAGAGGTATTTTTCTCCCTTGATTGAGTTCGCGATTTTGACTCCGCCAATCGAGAAATATTTCGCCGTCGTGAGGACGTACTCGGGAGGAAGTTCGACGACCATATCCGCGCCACACTTGATTGCCCATTCGGCGCGAGCGTATTTGTCGGCGATTGCAAGTTCGCCCCGCTGAGTTACGTTTCCGCTCATAATGCAAATTACCTTATCGCAACGCGTGAGTTGACGCGTCTGCTCAATGTGGTAGGCGTGTCCGTTTTGGAAAGGATTGTATTCGCAAATTACGAGAGCGATTTTCATTATTTGACCTCAAACTCTTTACAATAATTTTTAATAAGAGTATACTTTAACTGTAATTATTATATAAGATACAAATCAAAAAATAAAGTATTTTGGAGGAAGTGAAATGAGCAAAATCATTGACAGTATCATTGATAAGGCAAAGAGATTGCAAAAGACGATAGTTTTGGCAGAGGGAGAAGAACCGCGTACGGTCGAAGCCGCTCAAACTATCGTAAGAAATAAAATCGCCAAAGTAATATTACTCGGCGACGAAGAGAAGTTGAAGACTATGTATCCATACGCGGATTTCGAGGGCATAAAGATTGTCAATCCNTTGACTGCGGATATAGAGGACTACGCAAACACTCTTTACGAATTGAGAAAGGCAAAGGGTATGACTGAAGAAGACGCGCGCAAGGAGATTAGAAAGTATCTCAACTACGGCGCAATGATGATAAAGAAAGGCGACGCCGACGGTATGGTCGCAGGCGCAATCAATTCGACGGGCAACGTGCTCAGAGCAGGACTTACGATTGTTAAGACCAAGCCGGGTATCAAGACTGTATCGAGTTGTTTCCTTATGGCGTGCGACAACACCGCTTACGACGCGCAAGACATAATGGTATTCGGCGACTGCGCGGTAAATATCAACCCCACGGCTGAGCAACTTGCCGACATCGCGATTTCTTCGACGGCTACCGCTATCAATTTGGCAGGTATTGCCGAGCCGAAAGTCGCAATGCTTTCCTTCTCGACAAAGGGCAGCGCAAAGCACGAGTTTGTCGACAAAGTGGTTGAGGCTACAAGACTTGTGAGAGAAAAAGCGCCTGAAATCGACGTGGACGGCGAATTGCAAGTAGACGCTGCAATCGTGCCTTCCGTCGGCAGATTGAAAGCTCCGGGCAGCGAAGTTGCGGGCAAAGCCAACGTGCTTATTTTCCCTGACTTGCAATCGGGCAATATAGGNTACAAACTCACTCAAAGATTCAGCGGAGCAATCGCTATCGGACCGATTTGTCAAGGCTTTGCAAAGCCTATCAACGACCTATCCAGAGGTTGCACGAGCGACGATATCGTGGCGGTAGTGGCAATCACCGCAGTTCAGGCTAGTCAAAACTAATAAAGAGTATAAGCAATAAGGAGTCAGTTATGAAAATTTTGGTTGTCAACGCAGGAAGTTCATCGCTCAAATATCAACTTATCGAGATGGACAATGAAGAAGTAATATGCAAAGGTACGGTCGAGTGTATCGGTATCGACGGCTCGATGATTACGCACAAGGTAAACGGCAAAGAGTATGAAATCAAACAGCCTCTTGCCAACCATACCGACGCGTTTAATCTCGTAATGCAATGTCTTACCAACAAAGAGTACGGCAGCATTTCTTCGCCAAAGGAAATCAGCGCGATAGGACACAGAGTAGTTCACTCGGGCGAGGAATTCGACCGCTCGACGTATATAGACGACAAGGCTTTGAAGAAGTTGGAGAGCATAGCGCACCTTGCGCCTTTGCACAATCCGCCAAGCATTGCGTGTCTTAAATCNTGTATGTCGCTCGTCGACTGTCCCAACGTAGCGGTATTCGACACAGGNTTCCACAGCACNATGCCCGATATGGCTAAGTTGTACGGCATACCATANGAAGACTATAAGGCTTCCAAAATCAGAAAATACGGCTTCCACGGCACGTCGCACAAGTTCGTATCGCAAGAGGCGATTAAGTATCTTTCGGCGAAAGGCTTTGCAAGCGACAAGATTATCACTTGCCACCTCGGCAACGGCTCGTCCATATCCGCNGTAAAGGGCGGAAAGTGNGTGGACACGTCAATGGGTATGACCCCGCTCGAAGGTCTTATCATGGGTACGAGAAGCGGAAATATCGANCCTGCGGCAGTGGAAATGCTCGCTAAATTCAAGGGTATGACCTTGGAAGAAATCACTATCTATCTCAACAAGAAGAGCGGATTTTTGGGCGTCAGCGGAGTAAGTTCGGATTTCAGAAGACTTTGCGAAGCAATCAAGAGCGGCAACGAGAGAGCGAAACTCGCTTACGATATGTTCAACTATCAAATTCGCAAGTTCATAGGAAGTTATACCGTNGCAATGGGCGGTNTNGATTGTATCGTATTCACGGGCGGTATCGGCGAAAACGGCTCGCTCATCAGAGGTACGGTGACAAAGGATCTCGAATTCTTGGGNGTAAAGGTTGACGAGAATATCAACAACAACGCNCCGAGAGGAACAATCGTCGACGTCAGCGCGAAAGACTCTAANGTGAGAGTNCTCGTCATTCCGACGAATGAGGAACTCGTCATCGCAAGAGATACCAAAGAAGTGGTCAGCGCGCTCTAATTGCATAATATGATATAAAAATGCAAAACCTTTTGAATTTTGTTTGACAAAGGTAAAAAAATAATCTATAATGCAATAGCAATTAAATTTATCAGTACATATTGGAGGTGTTAGGCAATGGCAGTACCAAAAGCGAAAACATCAAAACAAAGAAAACATACNCGTTCGGCAAACTGGAAGTTGGAGACCCCAAATCTTTCGGAATGTCCGCAATGCCATGAGTTGAAGATGAACCACAAGGCTTGCCCGAACTGTGGATACTACGACGGCAAACTCGTAATAGAGAAGAAGTAATTTGTCANTTAATAGTGAATATTAAAAGCAAGCGGAATTTTTCCACTTGCTTTTTTTAATATTGTAATTTATAATATATATAATAAATATATACAATAATATAGACCCAATTACGCAAAAAGAGGTACGGTATGAAAATAATTTTGGATTGTTTCGGCGGGGATAATTGTCCCGACAGCGCTATTGACGGAGCGTTGCTTGCGCTTGAAGAGGACAAGTCGCTTGACGTTATGCTTTGCGGCGATGAAAAGATTATCGGCGACTATCTTGCAAATAAGACCTATGATAAGAGTAGGTTGAATATTTTGCACGCGCCCGACGTGATTACCAACGACGACGTACCCACTCTTGCGATACGCAGGAAAAAAGACGCTTCTATGGTCGTGGGATTAAAGACTTTGGCTGAGGGAGAGTACGACGGCTTCGTGTCCTCGGGCAACACAGGAGCATTGCTTGTCGGAGCGTCCGTTATCGTCAAGCGTATCGAGGGCGTTCAAAGATGTTCGCTTTCGCCGTTGCTTCCGACAATTATCGACGGCAAAGATACGATCCTCGTCGACGGCGGAGCAAACGTAGATTGCACTCCGACTATGCTCAAAGAATTCGCTATTATGGGCAGCGCGTTTATGCAGAGCGTACACGGGATAGAAAATCCCAAAGTCGGCTTGCTCAACAACGGCGCGGAAGAGGAAAAGGGCAACGAATTGACAAAGACCGCTCACGCGCTACTCAAAGAGACGAGTATAAATTTTGTCGGCAATATCGAGGCGAGAGATATGTTCACGGGCGACGTCGACGTAATAGTTGCCGACGGCTTTGCGGGCAACGTAGGAATGAAAGCGGCGGAAGGTATGGGCAAAGCAATTTTCGCATTGCTCAAAAAATACATTATGGAAGGCGGTATTAGAGCAAAGATAGGTTATTTACTTCTCAAACCGTCTCTTAAAAAACTCAAAGGCATTATGTCGAGCGATTCCGTAGGCGGCGGCGTATTCTTGGGCGCGAAGAAGATTGTCGTAAAAGC
The DNA here is from genome assembly GCA_014799645.1 of Clostridiales bacterium. Taxonomy (GTDB): domain Bacteria; phylum Bacillota; class Clostridia; order Christensenellales; family UBA3700; genus RACS-045. The sequence continues at coordinate 16,794 of JAAVHQ010000016.1, forward strand.
GCACGGCGCGAGCAATGCATTAGCGTTCAAGAACGCAATTTTCAGAGCAAGCGAAATGGCGCAAGTGGGCTTGACGGAAAAAATTCAAAAGGCTTTGGCGAATAATATACAAGAAAATGTTTGATATACAGGCGCTTGAAAGACTGCTCGGATATGAGTTCAAGGATAAAGAATTATTGAGGACTGCAATGACGCATCCCTCTTATTCGCATATCCACGGCGGAGATAACTACCAACGACTTGAATTTTTGGGCGACAGTATCTTAGACTTTTTGGTAGCCGAAGAACTTTGCAAGAGATTTGACAAAGAAAAATATCACGAAGGCGAGTTGACAAAAATGCGCGGAGCAGTCGTGTCCGCGTCGCCGCTATCAAAGATAGTGCAAGAAAAAGGGTACGACAAATATTTGAATATCGGCGCGGTCAACGTCAGCGAAAAAGTGCGTTCGGACGTCTTTGAATCGCTTTGCGCGGCAATCTATTTGGATAGCGGCATCGACAAGGCAAGAGAATTTGTCATTTCCAATCTTGAAGAACTTATCAAAGTAGCGGACAAAAATTGCAAGAAAGATTACAAGACGGCGATTTACGAAAAGTATACCAAAAGCGAAATAGAATTTAGAGAAGTCGCAAAGACAGGCGAAGAGCACAACCCGATTTTTGAAGTGGAATTGTATATCGACGGAACGCTCGTCGCTAAGGCAAGCGGAGAAAACAAAAAGACAGCGCAGCAGGCGTGCGCAAAGATTGCATTAGAAGTGACCGAGTGCGTATAATAGCGCAAGCATTAAGTAAAAAGTAATAGTGAATAGTGAAGAAGTGTCGGATAGGCCAAATGCTTATCCGTTATTTTTTTTGCAAAAAATGTCGAAAAATATAAAAAATATTCAAAAAAAGTCAAAATCTTCCAAATAAAGTATACATTTCCTGACCGAAGAATTTCGACACTGGAAAGTCAAAATTCGCGATAGTTAGACATAAATATCATAACACACAATAATTTTTTATTCAAGTGCTTTTAGTCAGGAAATGTATACTTTTCCTGACTAGACAAAAAAACGGGTAAAAACGAGGTTAAAATGGATATAAAAAAGAAGAAATTAAAGGGGTTTATTGCGCTGCCAGCGTTGATTATTGTATGCTTGGTAATGATGCTAAGTATCAGATTTTTCGCGCTTCATGTTGATAGAAATCAGAAATCTGTCTATGCGGCAACGCAAACAAATACTTCGGTGACTTACGATAGCAGTGCGTCTCTTGGAAAATTTGTTGGCGGATACGTTTATCAATTTACAGATCAAGATAAATTTGCAGGTTATAGGGCAACGCCGCAGACACAAGAGACAGACGTAACGACAATAACGGTAAATTCCGGCGCAGACCACGGAACGCAAGCAAATCCTTACGTCATTTCATCTATTGCCGATTGGGAAAAATTCGCTAAGTTTTGCGGGACAAGCGGCGGCGGAGCAGATAAATATTACGTTCTTGCAAACGATATTGATTTTTCAGGTGCAAGGCTTTATCCTATTGCGGTCTTCAACGGTACTTTCTATGGCAACGGTCATACTCTTAAAAACGTAACTATAGGTTCAACAGACTGGGTTTATTGGAATGGAAGCGCGTTTACTCCAATTACTACAAGCGCAACAACAGACGCAGGTTTTGCTTTGTTTTGCAAAACTAATGGAGCAACGACAATAACCGATTTGATGTTAGACAATTTTTCATATACCGTTCCAGATGTTTCAGGTTTTCCTTCCGCAAATATCGGACCTAACGTCGCCAGCATTGTCGGAGTAAATAGAAGTGGAACTCTAAATCTCTTAAATTGCCAAGTAAAAGGAAATTATGCCGGCACTTACAACCTTGCATCAAGATTCGCTGGTCTTGTTTCAATGTTGTATACGTCAACAACAACAAATTTTTATCGCTGCGTTGTTGATTATACGCTAACAGCAGAGAATACGGGTACGGTTGGTTATCAGATTGGTGGATTGTTCAATACTGGACAGTCATCATCTACAATAAACAACGTTTATGATTGCATTGTAAAATTCACTGCAAATGTAACTTCAAACACAAATTGTTACGGTGGTACTGTTGGTTCATATTGTTCATCAAGAGGTGTAATAGAAAACTTTATAGGAAAAGGAGAATATATTTCAAGCACCTCGTCTACAACCAATAATTTCCCAGCTTTAGTGACAGGTGATAGCAGCTCTAATATAACGGCAAAAAATTGCTTTGTTGACCTAAGCGTCAATTTAAAGAGCACTGANTACAAAGCATATACAACAGCAGGCAACAATTTTAGTGCATCAAAATTATCTACGGTTTATCAGGCGAGGAACGATACTTTATCATTTGTTCCAACTATATCGAAATCAAGTTCACTTAGTACGACTTCCGCAAATATGTTTAGTACTAATACTGAACTTATTGAAAAAGCTCAATCAATTTTGACAAATACTAATGTTTGGAAGTGGAGCGACGAGAACGTTGAAAACAATACAGTCGGATATGGCATAAATGATAATCCACTTGCTAATTACGATATTCGTAAAGATATCGCCAATACTCAATATTCAAAAACTTATGACGGACAAGCGGTAGATTTCAAAAATTTCTTTTTAGACGCAAACGGAAACAGTCGCGTTACTGTTGCGACAACTGACAACTTGACAGATGCGGGCGAGCATACTCTAAGAGTCACGTTGAATGATAACAACCTTGTCTTTAATAATTCGTCAAACAAAACGGAAACAGTGCGTTTTACAATAAACAAAAAGAAAATTGCAATTGACGATAGTTATAGACTAGACGACTACGGAAATCTTGTCGGAACATTAACATCAACAACGCCGTTTTATCAATGGGATATAGACAACAATAAGACTCCGCAGTTTGGTTTGCAATATCTCGTAAACGGAGTTTGGTCAACGAGCATGCCGCAAAACGCAGGACATTATGAAGTGCGAGCGTACATAATAAACGCCGATAATTGCAACTATGAGTTATCAGATGACGGTCGAGGTCAAAGGAGTATTGAAATTGAGCCAAGACCGGTTACAGTTCCGCATTTTACTTATGCGGGAATTGACCCNAACTGTATTTCGGGAACNGTAACAACCGTGCCGTATAACGGTGAAAGGCAAACGTTTATACTTGTCAACAACGTTGACAATACCGCGCTTTCGGATATCAGCTCGGATTATACTACGACGGGCGGTTTCAGTATTTCGGGTTCTCAATTTTCCGCTCAGAACGTAGGCGACTATACCGTTACGTTGAGCCTCGCAGACCCTGCAAACACGGTGTGGGCGGACGCAAGCAATAATCCGTCGGACACAAGAACGATTACGCTCAAAATTACGAAAGCTCCGCTTACGGTCGAATTTGAAAACGATACTGTGACNAGTTGGGAAAAAGGAGATAGAGAGTATATTTATATCAACGTCAGTGGCGCGTTGACGGGCGAAACGCCTGATTTGAATATAACTTACACGGAAGGCGGAGGAAGTTCAAGTAATGCAAATTGGGAAGTTGAATCTCGAAATGGCGACACTATCCGAATAAAAGTGAATCCGGAGACTTTCTCAATCGGTACGCAATATACCTTAAACGTTGCGCTTTCCAATAGGTCGGTAAATGACAACTATACGCTTGACAACGACCCGACGACGTCTTTTACTTTTGTTATTTTGGCGTCTACTATTAGTAATATACCTATTCAGTGGCAATACGAAAACTCCCTTTTAGGAGCGGGTAACGCTACTGCAGGAATCGAGGTGAATTACAACGGGTATCCTTATACCTTCTCGCTAAAAGAAACGGACTTGCCAAGAGGACTCAACGTGGCATATTCTTCAACTCGAACGGCAACGAATGCNGGAAGTTATTCCACAACAGTTACTTTTACAGCGCAAGAGGGGTATTCGCTTGCCGATGAGTACAATCGTCCATTCACAATAAATTGGACTATTAAACCTATTGAGTTTGACCTTGCGACGATAAGATGGCAGTCCAACCCAACGTACAATGGCTCTCTTCAAACGGTAGACCCAACGAATTTGCCCGATTGGCTTACAAGCGTAGAGCCGCCTTCGGCGTCAAGTAAACGTAAGATAGAACCCGGGGATTATGAGTTCACTTATAAAATCGTTGCCGATAATAATCATATATTCGTCATTTCAACTATGCCGTCGGGAGATAGCGCAAGAATTCTTGAAGGCTCTACCGATAGAACTGCCGAGATTACGCATAGTTGGAAAATAGAAAAAATCGTCATTGAAGTATCTAATTTCGACGGAAGATGGTCAAGCCGCTCTCATACGGACGGCAACGGCATCGTTTACTATCTGAAAGTGCCCAACGTATATTCAAGTTTTGAAGACCAACTTGAACTTAAATATTACAACTCGCCAAATTTCGTTGAAGAAAACGAGGTCGATTTAATCAACGGCTTTACGGTAAACACCAGCGACGCAGAGACGTACTATATTAAAGTGTCTTTGAGAGAGGGATATCAAAATCATTATAGAATTTATAATGAGAATCAAGACTACGATTACGCTTGGATTTCAATTCGAGTCGGCGGAAATTATATCTATATAGATATTACGGTAAATCAAAGTGAATTTGTTTACAACGGAAGCGCGCGCCCTGTTGACATTGTTGCGCAAGGCGAAACTCCGATAATTACTTATTACAACGGTCTTTCCGAGAGCGACGGAGTTTTATCGGGTGCGCCAAAGGACGTTGGACAATATCTTGTTACGATTTCTTTTGAAGACGAAACTTGTATTCCGACGATTAGAACGCTTACTCTTAATATAAGCGCGCTTGAACTTTCAACGGATGGATGGAATAGCGCAAGCGGAAGAACTGCGCCGACAGTCAACGTTATTGCAAGCGCAACAGATTTGGCAGTTGACGTAAATACTCTATTTGTATATAAAGTTTTTGACGCAAGCGGAGCGCCTGTTGATATAAATAATCTTGCATACAACACGGCTTATACTATCAGTATAGAGATTGCGGAAAGTGAAATCGGAAACGTACATTTCGCTGATGACGCGGAGAGGGTATTAAGTTTTAGGACAGAGATAGACCCTGAAAACCCACCGCAAAAAATCGCGAAACCGAATTTTGTAAAAGACGTTTATATGTGGACGGGCGATGATATCACTTTTGAAATTGCCGACTGGGATAATTACAGTCAGTGGCTGTATATAGAGGAAACCGANGGAATTTCGCTTCTTACGCAACAAAATTGCGATACGTATCATATCACGTTGAAATTTATAGACAGCGTCAATTTCCAATGGCTTGAAGACGATACCAACGACGACCTTGTCTTNGAATATAGAATTATTCCAAGAGCGCTTGATTTGCCGCAAATAGACGATGAAATCAAATACAACGGCGANGAAGTGAATATTTACGACCATATATCGCCGTCAGGCAACTGGGAAAGATGGGTGGTTGAAGTTTCCGGAAGTTCGCTTGAAACTAATGCGGGAAAATATAGTTTGACCTTCAAACTTAATCCTGATTTTGCAGACAGTATTGGTTGGTCAANTACGTTGACGACAACTCCTCAAAGCGGCGTTACGTATGCTCTCAATGATGACGGTGAGATTGAAGTAACAATAAATTGGGAGATTAAACCTGCTAGAATAACGGCAGTTTGGAATACCGAGGGCGAAATACCGACTTTGAGCNGACTGAGCGAAGAGCAAAGTCAGTTGATAGAATACGTNTANACNGATAGCGAGGGAAGCGTCGTTGAANACGTGACGTCGCTTGAAGCGGGTACGTATACGGTGACGGCAAGGATAAAGAGCGAGTACGCGGGCAACTACGTATTCGAAGACGTAGACGGACAAGTTTTGGCGAACGCGACTTCGACGGAAAAGTCNTTTGAGATAAAGGCGGAAGAGCCTGAGAATCCCGACGAGCCTATAGTTCCTGTCGACCCGACAAATCCNGAAGATCCCGAACCGCCTGTGACAAGTTTTGATTTCANCAAGATACTTGACGCGATAAAAAACAACTGGCAACCTATTCTTAGCATTGTAAGTATATTGTTTAGCATCATATTTATGAGCAAGGGCATAGGCTATGCGGGCAAGAGAAAGNAAGCNNAGNANANTNTAGAGAAGAGNTATNCCGCATACTANGNAATAAGCGGAGTAGGCTTGTTNGGCTTGCCGAATACNACNTGGACGGTNATCGCTTGCATACTTGCGGGNGTGGCGGTACTTGCGTTTATCTTCATGCTATTGCAAAAGAGAGCGTACAGTAAAGCGTTGGAAGAAATGGAAGACGCGAAAGAAGATTACAATAGGAATATGTTCATGCAAGGTAATATGAATGGCGGTATGGGTATGAACGGCGGAATGGGTATGGCAGGACAAGCGGGAGTAGTATACCAACAACCGCAGTTTGCTATTGAAGATATGCGCGGAATGATAAACGAGGCAATGTCAAATATGTTGCCAACCGTGACGCAATACCTGCCGCAACAAGCGTCGGTGAATGACGAACTCGTTCAACAGCTCATTGACCAAAACGAGCGCAACGAGGAGATTATCCGCAATATGGCGCAAGAGCACGAAATGCTTATGCAGAAGTTCGCCGAGCAACAAAAAGAAAGCGTTGACGAAGACGTAATCGAGAAGTTGGTCGAGAAACTCGCCAAGCAACAAGTCGTGGTAGAGAAAGAGGCTGAAAAGGAAGTCGCGTCGGCAGTCGTCAATGAAAAGACTCTCGAAGAGTTGAAAGAGACGATTAGAGAAGAAATTCAGACTCAAATGACCGCCAAAGCGGAGAAAGCCGAAAAGGACGAGAAAGACGAAAAAATCGAGATGCTTTTGAAGGCAAACGAAAATCTAATGCACAATCAAGAAATCTTGATGGAGAAACTTTCTAATCAAGAAAAAGCGTTGGCAGAGAAAATGGCGGTTACGACAAACGCGTCTTCAAGCGAAAAGTCTTCTATAGAAATGGAAAGACTTAGACTTAATCAAGAAATGTTGATGCATAGAATAAACGACTTGGCAATGAACACTGCTCTCAACAGCAGACAGCAATTCGTACCTATCATGCAACAACCGACAGAGAGAATAATCGAAAAGCCTGTCGAGAAGATAGTGGAGAAGGAAGTCAAGGTCGAAGTCCCCGTCGAAAAGATTGTCGAGAAAGAAGTGGTCAAGGAAGTGCCCGTACCCGTTGAAGTCGAGAAAATCGTCGAGGTAGAGAAAGTAGTTCCTATGCCGATTGAGAAACCCAAAAAGGAAGTCGCGCCAAGACTTACGCTTGACGAAGCGTACGCTAAGTTGTCCGCTACGCAAAAGAAGATTTTCGACACATTGAAAAACTACGCTTTAAGCAAAGACAAGTGCAAAGAGAAAAAGTCGACTTACTTCACAGTACTTGGACAGTCAACCGTCAATCCGCTTGTCAAATTGACAATCAAGAAAAATACGACCGTCGCAATGTTCAAGATGGAAGACGAATACTTCAAAGACATTCGCAAGAACGCAGGCAGCGACGGCACGAAGATGAAAGTCAAAGAGACGGAACTCATTGTCGGCGACAATCAAGCGTTGTCCACCGCAAAGGAAATGATTGACCTTCGCGAAGACCAAATAGAACGTTACAACGACTATCTCAAAGAGCAAAAATCTATGAGAAAGAAATAGTGGAAGTTACTTTTTGTACTTTACTCGATTGTACTCGGTATCGGGCGCGTTGATGTAGTCGTCCGACTTTATGTTCGTTTCGAAAATCATATTGTCGGCGTTGTCAAGGGCAAGTTTGAGTTGCTCGGGAGTGCGTACAGTCCAAGTCACGACAATCAATTCGGGATTGAGTTTTTTGAGTTTTTGATAATATTTGCTCGGCAAGTTCTTGATACTTACCGCCAAAAAGTCGACGTACTTATGCTGTTTGCACACGCGTACCATAAGTTTATGCAAAGCGTAATAATCGCACAGTTGACCCAACATTACTTCGGGGTGGTTTTTCGCCCACCAACGGACTATTCTGGGGTCAAAAGATTCGATACAGTAGTTACCTTTGTAGTTCCTTAATTCTTCCCACACTTGCGAGCAAGTCGCTTCTACCGCCCTTTGCGGTTTGATTTCAATGACCAAGTTCACGCGACCTGCGACGGTGTCCAGCACTTGCGCAAACGTCGGGATAGAATAGTCGGTATTCATAAGTTTGTATTCGTCAAGTCGTTTAGTATCGATTTCTTTGACTTTGCCATCTCTAAGACAAGTGCGGTTGAGCTTAGCGTCGTGATGCACGATAAGTTCGCCGTCGTTGGTGCGCCATACGTCGAATTCTATGCCATAGCCGTGTTTTATCGCATTTTCAAACGCGCCGAGCGAGTTCTCGGGCAACGTCTTGTTGTCGTGAAGTCCGCGGTGCGCGACTACCGTCTTTGTAAGCCAACTTGTTTTATTATTTTCCATAAAAGTCTCCTTTTAGTATCCCAAAGTTTCGTCTATGATTACGACGTATACGTTTTCCTGATATTTCGTGGGGTGGTGAGAAATGAGCGTCGCATTGCAGATACAGTCTTCGCTGTCGCAGTAGCAACACTGTCCGCTTGTCGCGCAAGGCGTGTTTTTGTTGCATCTTACTGCATTAGGCGGAGCGGCAACGTTGCGAGCCCTATCTATTGCGCTTGCAAGATCGGGCGTGATTTTATTCGTACCTAAGACGTAAAGTATATTTTTTACTCCAAAAGCCAAGGCAGCGATTCTGTTGGCTGTTCCGTCAATATTCACAAAGTCGCCTTCTTCGCTCAACGCGTTGGTAGAGGATACGTACCAATCTGCCGAACCTGCAAGTCTATATATGCTTTCTCTTTTTTGCATTGGGTCGGTTATTGAATGCGAATACACGGAGTTGCCTCTATTGTGGAGCGTAACGTCGAGCCCAAGATTTTTTACCGTCATACTTCCGCCAAAGCCTACGCTGGATTCTTGCGGAATAAGTTTGAGTATAAATTCGAGCGCGCTTTCTTTGTCTTTGAAAAAGAAAGGTTTGAAGCCCTTTCTGGTGAGATTGTCAAGTACTTTTTCTATTTGCATAATTTACCCCCCAATTTGCTCGGCAAAAGCCCTTTTGCCTACCGTATACAAATATTATACTAAATATATTTGCTAAAATCTAGATTTTTTTATATAATTATTAAAATAGAGCCTCTTCATAAGTTCTCACGTTCAGAGTCTCTTATAAAAACAGCAATGTAGAGGATGTTATGCCTAAAAATCAAGACAACATCAGAAATTTTTGTATAGTTGCGCACATCGACCACGGCAAGAGTACGTTGGCGGATTGCATTATGGACGTGACGCAGACGGTGGCGAAGCGCGACGCTAAGGAACAACTTCTCGACAGTATGGATATCGAGAGGGAGAGAGGCATTACCATAAAACTTACGCCCGTAACGATGAAATACGAATATCAGGGCAAAGAATATATCTTCAATCTTATCGACACTCCGGGACACGTCGACTTCACTTATGAAGTTTCGCGTTCGCTCAAAGCGTGCGAGGGCGCAATCTTGATTGTCGACGCGTCGCAAGGCATAGAGGCGCAGACGCTCACCAACGTCTATCTCGCGCTTGACAACGACCTTGAAATTTTGCCCGTCATCAACAAAATCGACTTGCCGTCCGCCCGTCCCGACGAGGTCAAGGCAGAAATCGAGGACGTAATCGGTCTTGACGCGCAAAACGCGCCGTTGATATCCGCAAAGGAATGCATAGGCATAGAAGAGGTCTTAAAGCAAGTAATAGAACTTTTGCCCCCGCCGAGCGGAGATTACGACAAGCCGTTCAAGGCGTTGATATTCGACTCGTATTACGATTCGTATAAAGGCGCAATATCCTTTATCAGAGTTTTCGACGGCGAAGTAAAGCCGGGCGACAGAATAAGAATGTGCGTCACGGGCAAGGAATTCGACGTGACGGAAGTGGGCGTATTCGTGCCTAAAATGCAAGCGAAAGATTCGCTTTCTGCGGGCGACGTAGGCTACTTGTGCGCTAGTATCAAAAACGTCAGCGATACAAAAGTGGGTGATACGATACTCTTTGCCGACGATAGGACGAGCACGCCGCTTGACGGCTACAAGGAAGCGTCGCCTATGGTCTTCTCGGGTATTTATCCTGCGGACGGCTCGAAGTACAACGATTTGAAAGACGCTTTGGAAAAACTCAAACTCAACGACGCGTCGCTTATGTACGAACCCGAAGTGTCAACTGCGCTCGGATTTGGTTTTAGATGCGGATTTTTGGGCTTGCTTCATATGGAAATCATACAAGAGAGGTTGGAAAGAGAATTCGACCTCGACCTCGTTACGACCGCGCCGAGCGTTTCGTATAAAGTAATCAAGACCAACGGCGAGGAATTGATTGTATCTAATCCGTCCAACTTACCGCCTGCGGGCGATATCGACCACATGGAAGAGCCCGTCGTCAACGCTTTTATTTACACGCCGCCTGATTACGTCGGCGCGATTATGGAACTTTGTCAGGATAAGAGAGGTGAATTCATCAACCTTACTTACCTTGACGCAACGAGAGTGAGAATTGACTACGTCATGCCACTGAATGAGATTATTTACGACTTTTTCGATTCGCTCAAATCGCGTACGCGCGGTTACGCAAGTCTTGACTACGAGATTGCCGACTATAAGAGAAGCGACCTTGTAAAACTCGATATGCTTCTCAACGGCGAAATTTGCGACGCTTTGAGCCTTATCGTCCACAAAGACAAGGCGTACGCAAGAGGCAGAGGAATTGCTGAAAAATTGAAAGAGGTCATACCTCGTCAACTCTTCGAAGTTCCTATCCAAGCGGCTATCGGCGGAAAGGTCATTGCCAGAGAGACCGTCAAAGCAATGCGCAAGGACGTGCTCGCAAAGTGCTACGGCGGCGATATCACGAGAAAGAAAAAGTTGCTCGAAAAGCAAAAAGAAGGCAAGAAGAGAATGAGACAGGTCGGTTCAGTCGAAGTGCCGAGCGAAGCGTTCATGACGATTTTGAAAATTTAGTTCGATGTAAATGAACTCTGAACAGGATTAAAAAGTATCTTTTTCGCCGACTGTCAATTCGACTCACGCTCATCGTACAAAAAGTACGACTCGGCTCGCCGAACCGCCATTCAACGCAAAATCTAACTTTTTTCTCGCTGTCCATCTTCCTTTCCATCGAACGGGTGGGATGCTTATTCTGCTGATACTGCCGATGCAGCCAACTTTTTTAAATTGGAATAAATAAACAATAATGGGAAAAAGAAATTTAGGACTTTATCTGCATATACCATTTTGCAAGTCGCGGTGTATTTACTGCGACTTTGTGTCGTCTTTGGGCGATTGCAAAAGTATGGACAAATACGTTGATTATTTGTGTAGACAAATTAAAGCGGACGGGGAAAAATATTCGGGAAAGTACGTCGTCGATACTATTTATTTCGGCGGTGGAACGCCGACGTTGCTTTCGGGTGAGAATTTACAAAGACTTGCAAATACGATAAAAGATACATTTGAATTGAATATAAAAGAGTTTTCCGTCGAGGCAAATCCTTGCACCGTCGATAGAGAAAAATTGCAAGCGTTGAAGGACGTCGGAGTGACAAGAATCAGCGTGGGCGTACAGTCTTTCAACTATAAATTACTCAAAATGCTGGGCAGGCGACACGACGCCCAAATGGCAAAACGAGCTATAAAACTTACGCTTGAAATGGGCTTTGACGTCAGCGTAGACTGTATGCTTGGACTTCCCAATCAGACGCTTGAAGACATCAAAGATTTTGTAGATATAGCGTATAATTTGGGAGTGGAACATATTTCCGCGTACACGTTGAGCGTGGAAGAAGGTACGCCTCTTGAAAGGCTTATCGAACAAAAAATACTTCAAGAAAAGTCCGATGACGAGGTGGCTATATTCTACGAATATACTTACAAACTTTTGAAAGAGAGGGGATATACTCGCTATGAGGTGTCCAACTTCTGCAAGAGAGGCAAATACTCCTTCCACAATTTGAGGTATTGGCAGGGCGAAGATTACTTGGGATTAGGACTGTCGGCGCATTCGCTCATTGACGGGGAGCGGTGGAGAATTACGGATAATTTCGACGAATACTATTCGGGAATAGACAAAGGCTTAGATTTAAGACTTGACAGGGAAGAATTGAGCGTCGATGAGAAAAAATCCGAAATGATTATGCTCGCGCTTAGGCTTGACGAGGGATTGAATATAGAGAAATATGAAAACACGTTCGGGGGAAGTTTTGTAGATGAGTACGCATACGCTCTAGATAAAAACAAAAATTACGTTGACTTTGACGGAAAAAGATTGAGAATCAAAGATGAGTACGTCGAGGTAATGAATTCTATCGTCGTGGATTTTATTAAATAATTTTATGGACAAATCGGCTTATGTATAAGTTCGCCCGAAGGCAAACTTATTCCCGAATTACTTGCATTTCGTGAAAGTAGTGTTGTTGCAATTCGGACACGGTGGCATCTTGTCGTTGCCGTCGAGTCTGAGGTCAAAACCGCAGTTGGTACAGCTGTAACAACCCTTGCCCGGCTTTTCGCCTGTGCTGATTTTTGATACTTTTGCCATAGTTTGCACCCCCTTGTCATTGAGTAGTATTAGATTATTTTCCAAATTCGGACATTTATACAAAAGGTAAAGCGAAAGTAAAGTATTTGAGAAATGATTTGAGCGATTAAAAAAAATTGTGGACAAATATTTATTTTATGCTATAATAAAAATATGGACGCGCAAGTAAATGATAATTCACAAGGTGGCGTAAAAGATATTAAGGACAAACGGAAAAGTTATAGTAAAAAGTTTTCCGCAAGACTTTATAAGCAATTTTCATTGCTTACGTTTCTCATTTACTATCTCAACTTGATGGTGAGAATTATCACCCGTTCGGTATCGTTTTTCAATACGAAGGGCATAAGCGGTTTTTCGGCTTGGTGGGCTTACGTTTCCCATTTCTCCAATTGGAGAGAGATAATGGAGATGGTCTTCGACTGGTATACGATCACGCTCGTGACGTTCCTATTGGTCTACGCGGTGGTCTTCTTATTTACTTTCATAAGATTTTCGCCCAAAAACAAAAAGACCTTTAAGCACTTCAAAAAAGGCTTCTTGATGGCAAGACGACTTATAAAAATGGTCAGCGTCGGATTGTCTATTGCCGTCTTGATCAACTCGGCGCAGTTGCTTACCTTCGTAGATAAATTGCTCTTCATCTTCGCATTGCTTACTTTGTTGTTTACGTTTATTCAACTTTGCGTATCGATTACGACATGGATTATCGGAATTAAGTTCAAGAAAAACAATACGACTTTGAAAGCGTATATGGGCAAGATGGGAAACGTGATGAGCAGTTACGTGGCAAATTCGAGAGTACGCTCTGAAGATTCACTCAGAAGCAGATTTTTGCATACGGTCGAAGCGTTGACAAACGTGGAAGAGGCAAAAGAGAGTGATAGAAAGTATTCGGGCATCGACCTTTCGGAGAATATAAACAATACCGATAGATTTGAAAACGATTATCTAGACCCGGTGACTGACGTTGAGCAGACTGAGAAAGAGCAAAGCAAGTCGGTTGAAAAGCGCAAGCATATTTCAAGACTGAAAACCAAAACCGAGAAAGTAAAAGAACCGAAGACAAAAGAAGTCAAGGTCAAAGAGGTCAAGGTTAAGCAAGTAAAGGTCAAAGAGGTTAAAGTCAAAGAAAAACCTCAATCAAAGAAAAGTAGCGTAAGCAAAAGACGGACGGCAAAATCGCCCGAAAAGAAGAGCCAAGAAAAAGATTGACAAATCAAAATACGAGGATGGGAAATTATGAACAAGTTGTACAAGAGCGGAGAGGACTATTTGGAAGCAGTGCTTTTCATAGAGCGCAAGAAAGGTCGAGTTAAGTCGATTGACGTGGCAAATTATCTCGGCGTATCCCGTCCAAGCGTAAACAGAGCGTTGACGAATTTGCAAGAAATGGGTTACGTCAGCAAGCCGATTTACGGCGAGGTTACTATCACCGACGAGGGTAGAAAGAGAGCGGAAGTCGTGGCGAAGAAGCACGTCGCGCTTACTCAACTTCTCACCGAAGTGTTGGGCGTAAGCCGAGAGGTCGCCGAAAAGGACGCTTGCAAAATCGAGCACGATATAAGCGACGAAACGACTGAAAAGTTGATTGAATATCTCAAAAAGACGGAGGCAAAGAAATGAAAAATTTGACGTTGATGTGTGTTACTGACGGAACTCAGCAGGTAAATATCGGGGATATAAAGTTCTATCTTATCGCGGGAATTTTGGTGGTGGCGCTTATCGTCATACTTTCGCTTTTCAGCAAGTCAAAGAGATTTAAGGCGCACAAGAGAAAGAAGAGTTTGGAGAGCAAGGAAGTTTACGTCACGCCCAATATTATCAAAGTAGGCAAGTCGGATATAAATAAAGAAATTCTTCAAGACGGAGAGAATTCGAGAGAAAAGCAAGTCGCAGAACAAAAAACGATTCAAAACGTTTGACAGACGGAATATTTATAAATATAATGTTACCAACACACGTTTGGGAGGTTGAGATATGGACGAGCAAGTCGTATCTACTGCCGAAGAGGAGCAGAAGACTACCCAAGTGGAAGAAGTAGACAAAAACCCACAACCCCAAAACAAAAAAACTAAGTTTTGGACACTCACAAAAAAACTTTCTAAAAGATGGTTCATCGACGCCTTTACGGGTATGGCGCAAGGACTGTTCGTTACGCTTATTGCCGGCACGATTTTTACGACTTTGGGGCAATATATTTTCACTGAAAATAATGCGATAGGCAGATTGTTTGTAATAGCCGGAAGGCTTGCGTCACTCCTTATGGGCGCAGGTATCGGCGCGGGTATAGCGCATCGATTGAAGATGCCGCCGCTCGTCGTATTTTCTACGATTGTTGCAGGTTTTATTGGCGCATGGGCAGACGTATTTATCAAGGCGGGCGAAAACGCGAACGTAGTTGCAACTTTGGTTGATGGTCTTGTCAAATGGACTACTGTCAACGGCGAACCTGTTGCTAGTACAATGCCAGGTAATCCTATCGGCGCATACGTTACGGCGTTGCTTGCGTGCGAAATCAGCAATCTTGTCGCGGGCAAGACGAAGTTGGATATTATTATAATTCCTGTTGTGTCGATATTGATGTCAATTATAGGAGCATATCTCTCGTTCCCGTTTATTTGGATAATAAATATGCTCGGCAAGGGAATAGCGATAGCGACTGATTTTACGCCTTTCTTTATGGGTATTTTCATAGCTGTAATCATGGGCGTGCTCTTGACAATGCCCACGTCGAGCGCGGCAATATGGGTGGCGATAGCCTCGCCGATAATCACCGGCGGAACGCCTGAACAAGTCAGCGCAATGCTCATCGCAGGCGGAGCGGCGACTGTCGGTTGCGCTTGTCAAATGGTGGGATTTGCGGTAATGAGTTTTAAGGAAAACGGCTGGGGCGGACTTATCTCGCAGGGTATAGGCACTTCAATGTTGCAAATTCCCAACGTGATGAAAAATCCTCGAATACTTTTGCCCCCCGTGCTTGCAAGCGTGATTTGCGGACCTCTTTCGACCTGTCTTTTCAAACTTATGTGCGGCGCGTCGGGCGGCGGTATGGGCACTTGCGGTTTCGTCGGCATAATAGATATAATCACGACGACTAAGGCGAATGACGGTAAGATGTGGCTTGCAATACTTGGAATAATATTGCTTATGGTAGTTTTGCCAGCGCTGTTAAGTTGGTTATTCTGTTTGCTTTTCAGAAAAATAAATTGGATAAAGCAAGGCGATATGAAACTTCCCGAATAAATAACTATACAAAAAATAAAAAAGACACTCGCAATGGGGTGTCTTTTTTATTTTTATAGTGTATAATTATTGCGTAAGAATATTCGGAGGTCAATATGAAGATTAGAAACCGCAGTGAAATAGAAGACAAATACAAATGGAGATTGGAGGATATAATCGAGTCCGATGAAGCGTGGGAAAATCTCTTTGAAGAGAGCAAGCAACTCGGCGAGGGACTCGGTAAGTTTGACGGGAAATTGAATAAGGCGGAGAGTATACTCGAATGTCTTAAATTCGACGACGCGCTCAATGAGAAACTCGAAAGACTTTACGTCTATGCGAAGATGCGCAAGGACGAGGACTGTTCGAGAGAAAAGTATCTCGCTATGGTGGAGCGCATAAACAATTTGCTTGTCGACCTTTCACAAAAGTCGGCGTATATTCAACCTCAACTTGCCGCGAACAGCAAGGAATTTTTGCAAGACCTCGCAAGCAAAAAGGAGTTCGAGGACTATTCGTATTCTTTGACTTTGATGGCGAAAAACAAAGAGCATACGCTTTCCACGCAAGAAGAAGTCTTGATGGCAAAGGTGGGATTGTTCAGCGGAATATTCCAAGAAGCGTTTGGAATGTTCGACAATTTGGACGTATCTTTCAAGCCTTTCAAAGACAGCGAAGGATCTAAGGTTGAACTATCTCACGGCGTGTATTCGCTTATGTTGCAATCGCAATCGAGAAGCGACAGAAAGAAAGCGTTCGAGAGCATGTTCGGCGCGTACAAGGATATGATAAATACTATCGCATCTATTTATACGGGCAACGTAAAGAAAAATCTATTCTACACGCAAGCGAGAAAATACGAGAGTTGTCTAGATAGAGCGACGAGCGGAGAGGACGTGCCGAAGAGCGTGTACGAAAGACTTGTCAAATGCATAGACGGCTCGCTCGGCAGTCTGCATAAATATTTGAGATATAGGAAAAAACAACTCGGCTATTCCTCTTTGCACATGTACGATTTGCACGTGCCTATTGTCCAAAGCGTGGACAAGGGCGTGGAGTATGAAGAGGCGTGCAAGACAGTCAAAAAGGCGCTTGCTCCTATGGGNGAGGAGTACGGCAAATTGCTCGACAANGCGTTTAACGAAGGNTGGATTGACGCGCAGGAAAACAAGGGCAAGAGAAGCGGAGCGTACAGTTGGGGNTGTTACGGNACGCACCCTTACGTNCTTCTCAATTACCAAAAGACNATGCACGACATATTCACGATTGCGCACGAGTTGGGACANGCAATGCACAGTTATTATTCCAACGAGAATCAGCCNTACGCNAAAGCCGAATACAAGATTTTCGTGGCGGAAGTCGCTTCGACGGTCAACGAAGTGCTTTTGTTGAGATATATGCTNAAAGACGCGAAGGGAGATGATAAAAAGTATCTTTTGTCCTANCTCTTGGATATGTTCAGAACGACCGTTTTCAGACAGACGCANTTNGCNGAATTCGAGTATCAGGCTCACAAATGCGCNGAAGAGGGAAAACCGCTNAACGCGCAGACTTTGTCGGATATGTATTANAAACTCAACGAAAAATACTANAAGACGGNAGGCGTGGTNAANGANGAACTCATCAAATACGAGTGGGCGAGAATACCGCATTTCTACAACGCNTTCTACGTATACAANTACGCGACGGGTCTNATCAGCGCGCTTTGCATTGCCGACAATATTTTGAGCAAGGGAGAAAGCGCGGTAAGCGATTACAAGANATTCCTCAAAGCNGGCGGAAGTATGCCGCCTGTGGAAATACTCAAACTNGCAGGNGTGGATTTGACTGACGAAAAGCCTTATCNACAGGCNATGAAGATATTCGACGATACTTTGGANGAGTTGATAAACNTCAAAGATTGATTGAGAGCGGATATACGCAAAAGCCTTGACTAAAAAGATTGTTTTATATTAGAATTATATATACCGAGTTTTGATATAAACGNATTTGGAGATNACTATGCCTCAGGATAAAAAAGACAAAGCGCCTATGAGAAACGTNCCTTGCTCGCTCGAAGCGGAGCANGCGGTACTCGGCGCAATCATAAGCGATAACGAAGTTGCGGTAAGAATAGTTTGCGACATTGACGAGAGCGATTTTTACGCAAGTATNTATAGGACGATTTTCCGTCAAATCAAATTGCTTACCAATCAGAACAAACCTATTGATATCGTTATGCTCGCAAGCAGTCTGGATAGAGAAGGCAAGTTGCAAGAAATCGGCGGCGTAACCACNCTCGACGAATTGATTGACAGTATACCGTCTACCGCAAACGTAGANTATTACGTCAATATTCTCAAAATGAATTCGCTCCGCAGAAANATTATCAAAGAGTGCGGAGATATNATCAACACGTCATACAAAGAAGAGGACGCGGAAAAGGTGCTTGCNGTCGCNGAGTCTTTGATTTACAACATATCCGAGCAAAAAGATTCNTCCTCGCTTATGCATATTTCCAACACNACCGTCGAGGTAATGGANCGTATAGAAAANGCGTATAGCGACAACGGAAGNCAAGGCGGTTTGAAGGTAGGATTTAGAAATCTTGACGACGCTACCAACGGATTTATGCCCGGGCAAATGATAGTNCTTGCGGCAAGACCTGGTTGCGGTAAAACTTCGTTCGTAATGAATATGGTCGCCAATATCGCGTCCAAAAAGGACAGNCAAGAAGTCGTNGCNGTNTTCAACTTGGAAATGTCGGCGATTGAACTCGTNCTCAGAATGATGTCTAATATCGCNGGTATNGATTCCAGAGANTTGCAAAAAGGTCTTGAAAACAAAGACGGNCTTGACAAGATNTGGGTAGCGCAAGAAGTGCTCAAAAACAGCAACGTNTACATAGACGACTCGGCAATGATTACCACCGAGCAAATNATGTCCAAGTGCAGAAGATTGAAAGCGCAAAAGGGCAGACTTGATTTGGTCGTAATCGACTACTTGCAACTTATCTCGCCGAGCGACAGCAAGAAAGAGCAAGTTGGAGCAGGTCAGCGATATTTCGCGTTTTATCAAGTTGTTGGCGAANGAACTCAAAGTGCCTGTAATCATACTTTCGCAGATGTCGAGAAGTATNGAGCAAAGAGACGACAAGACGCCNAAACTTTCCGACCTTAGAGAGTCGGGAGCAATCGAGCAGGACGCGGATATAGTCGCATTCCTTACCGAGGGCGATTTNGAGGCAAGCTNNNGGCAACGCGCCNATTTGTCTTATGATAGCAAAGCACAGAAACGGNTCGGTATGCGATATTTACTACGAATGGGATAAGAGCAAAATGAGATTCAAGCCGACAATCCCGACGAGATTCGGAGTACACAGNNCNNCGAATAAGCAGGAGCAGACGGGCGANANCGACTTCCAAAGCATGGAAGGCTTAGTCCCGACCAANGAAGACCCGTTGGACAATATGGATTTCACCGACGTCACCGAGATTATAGAATAATAGCAAGAATAAAAGAATTTTACGGAGAGGCAACTCTCCGTTTTTTATTATAAACCGAANACTTCTTNGCATATATTATCGTAAAGGAGTAGGCGGTATGAGTTATAAAAAAGAAGTGCANGGCAAAATCAANACGGGCTTTGANGGCAAGATGAATTATTACACCGTTACGCTCGGCAAGGGCTANGCGGTGGTNGAGGGNCATAANGGCGTATTGAGTTTCGAGAGCGATAAAATATCCGTNAGATTNAAAAAAGGCAAGTTGGATTTTGTCGGCGAGGGAATGAGCATAGCGAGTTCCCAAAAGGAAGAACTTGTGATAGAAGGCAAGATTATCAACTTATCTTTTGACGGAGTGGAATAATGAAAGTATACAGCGTAATTACTTGCGAGGCGAGGAACAGTCAAAGACTNCTCAACAAGTTTNTGGANAGTCAAATTCCTCTCAAAAAAATCAAAANCAACGGCGACAAACTNNNCTTTTGCGTAGAGGACAAATACCTTGCCAANAGCGTGGAAATNATATCGAGNACGGGNGTTGAGTANAAAGTCGAAAGCCGAGGGGGAAGNCACTTTGCTTTGCAAATGACTTTGAGATATCTNTCGCTTGCCGTGAGCGCGATAGTAGTAATCGCCTTTTTAATAATGATGAGAGGCGTGTGNTTCGGCGTNGACGTNATATGCGACGACAGCGTNATTACTTCNAAGATAGCNGATATNTTGCAAGACAANTCTATCCGNCCTTACTCGCTCAAAAAGAATATCGACACCAAAGCGTTGTCCGAGCAGTTGAGCAAAGACATTGAGGAAGTCGGNTTTGCAAATTGCTACTTCGACGGCGGAAGACTCAAAGTCGAGATAAAGCAAGTACATATCATNGAAGAAGAGGGCGTATATAGCAAGATTGTCGCCGATAGAGATTGCATTATCACTCGNGTGCTTGTGTATTCGGGTACGGCGGTGGTNAAGGCGGGCGACGTGGTCAAGGCGGGNGATACGCTTATCGAGGGATATATCGACACCAACCCNGAGAGCGAGGAGAACGAGAGATTGACGGTAGTCGCCGACGGNCTTGTCTACGCTGAGACGGCGTANGTCAAAAGCATTACGCTCAGCGACAAGGNNATNGAAAACAGACGNACGGGNGAGAGNCAAAAGTTTACGGATATTTACGTATTCGGNAAACTTNTCGGCAANCAAAAAANGCCCGAGTANGAGCAATACCAAGTCGTCGAAGAGNAAACGATCTTCGGAAGCNTAATCCCAATCAAGGCGGTGACNAGGACTTATTACAACACNCAAAGCGTCGAGGTGGAGTTGAGCGAAGGTCAAATCGANGAGCAAATTTCACTCGCTTGCATTCAAATGTGGCAGGAAATTCCCGAGGGTTCAAAATTGCTTAATAATTATACTTATAAAAAAAAGGTAGACAATTTACATATAATAGATATATACTATATTATAGAAGAAANGGTAAGCAAAGGAGAATAGGCTATCAAGACTAATATNGAAGTCGAGAACGTAAACGAAGCAATCGCGCTCTTCGGCAATCATGACGAAAACGTAAACTACCTCAGACGAAGGATGGAAGTCAATATCAATCTTTTTGACAACTCCGTAGTTGTCGAGGGCGAGGACGAAAAAGTCGAGCGTTGCGCAAGGTTGATTGCCTTACTTCTCGAAAAGTCGAGGACGAATACTCTCAACAGGTCGTTTATCAATTTTTGTATCGAGGTAGTAGACAACGACGACGAAGATAAGTTTGACGAACTGTGCAAGGTAATCGCTCTTACCGCAAGGGGCAAGCAAATCAAAAGCAAGACCTACGGACAAGCAAAATACGTGCAAGCGATAAGAGACAACAGCATCGTATTCGGAATCGGACCGGCGGGCACGGGCAAGACCTATCTTGCGGTCGCTATCGCCGTCGCGATGTATAGGAACAAGATAGTCGAAAAGATTATTCTCACAAGACCTGCGGTCGAAGCGGGCGAGAAACTCGGCTTCTTACCTGGGGATTTGGGCGCGAAGGTCGACCCGTATCTCAAACCGCTCTATGACGCTCTTCAAGAGATGTTCGGCTTAGAGGTATATTCGAGGCTAATCGAAAAGGGCGTAATCGAAATCGCGCCGTTGGCGTATATGAGAGGCAGGACGCTTTCCAACGCTTTCATCATCTTGGACGAAGCGCAAAATACCACGAGAGAGCAAATGAAAATGTTCTTGACGCGTATGGGCGAGGGAAGTAGAATAGTCGTGACGGGCGACGCTACGCAGATTGATTTGCCGAATGAGAAATCGTCGGGACTGCTGCACGCGTCAAAGATACTTCAAGGAATAGATAATATTCAGATTGTACATCTGAAAAATAGAGACATAGTGCGTAATGACCTTGTGCAAGCAATAGTCAAAGCGTACGAAGAAAGTAAAAACAATCAGGAAAAGGAATTAAAATGAAGACTTCAGCGAAAATAATATGGAGAGACGTCGCGTACTTGTCGGTCATTCTCGTCTTGTCATTTTTAATGACGACGTTTTCCGTCGCGTGTATCGCAAAAGACTATTACATTTTCTCGTATTATGAATTGTATCTTCCGTTGACCGTAATAGTATTCTGTATTTTGACGACTTTGTACTATTACATCTTAAAGTTTGACAAGCATCCCGAAGAGTCCGTATCTCTTTTGAAAAAATGTCTGATATGCTATTCGATAATATTTATTGCGATAATCGTGTCGGCAGTGCTTTATTCATACTTTTCGCCCAGCGCGTTAGTAATATCGTCCGTTACTATGATGGTGACGATGTTGCTTGGCAAAAGACTTGGAGTCTATTCGACCTTCGTAACGATTGGTCTGACGTTGGCAATATTCGTCACTTGCTCTTACGTCTTGGACATTGAACACTTCAACCTTGACATCATAGGCGGTATGCTCAACGCAATGATAATGTGTATGTGCATTATCTTCTTTGTCGGCAGAGAATACACTCGTCTCAGACTTACGTGGGGAACGCTTTTGATCGGTTTGTTGACCACGCCGATTGCGGGACTTTATTCAATATTCGGACACGGCGTCAGCGCGGTCACGATAGGCAACGCAATTTTCGGCAGACTTGTCGGCAGTATGCTTTCAGTCTCGATATTCATAGTATTCTTGCCGCTCTACGAAGCGGTCTTTGCCGTGTGGACGAACTTCAAACTTGCAGAAGTATGTTCGCCCTCNCAACCTCTTCTTAAAGAATTGAGAGAAAAAGCGCCGGGTACTTACAATCACTGCGTAAGCGTTGCGCACCTTGTTATGAGTTGCGCGGACGCGATAGATCTCAACCCGTATATGGCGAGAGCGTGCGCGTACTTCCACGACGTGGGCAAGATGAAGCATCCCGAGTATTTTACCGAAAACCAAAAGGACGGCAAGAACCCGCACGACGATTTGATACCCGAAGTCAGCGTAAATATGATTACCAACCACGTCAAAGACGGCGTGACTATCCTTAAAGAACATCACATGCCCGAGACCGTAATCAAAGCGGCTTACGAGCACCACGGCGACGCGACAGTGCCTTACTTCTATATGAAAGCGCAAAGCATTACCGAGGACGACCTCGACAGTTATCAATATAGATACAACGCGCAAAAACCGACCACGAAATACAGCGCGCTCGTAATGATTTGCGATATGTGCGAGGCTATTTTGAGAGCAAAGCCGACCGACGATTACGAGCAAATGAGAGCGGTTGTTTCCAACGTCATTTCTTCTAAACTCAACGAAGGTCAGTTCAACGACTCCAATATGACTGTCAAAGACTTCGCTATCATCACNGACACGATTTGCGACGTTATTCCTTCGGTACTTCACAAGCGCGTCGACTACGACAAGGCTAAGGAAAGAAGATAATGCTGGAAATTTTCGACGAGATTGACAGCGGACTTGACTGCTCGCTTATCCAAAAGGTCTTTGACAAGGTNAGGCAAGAATTTTCCTTGCCCGACAACGTGAGGGTAGAACTTTCCGTCGTCGACGAAGAAGATATTAGGGGGGTTAACAAAGATTTCAGAGACGTCGACAGCGTGACCGACGTGTTGAGTTTTCCCGCTTTGGAAGTAAAATTGCCTTTTGATAGCAAGGACTATCCCTACGACNTAGACTTGTCGACGGGCGAGTTGATGCTCGGCGAAATTATGCTGTGCTATAAAAGAGCCGTCGAGCAAAGTATAGAATACAATCATTCCAAGGAAAGGGAGTGTTCGTATTTGGTGTTGCACGGACTTTTGCATTTGCTAGGCTACGACCATATAGAGGAAAGCGACAAAGTTAAAATGAGAGCGGAAGAAGAAAAAATNTTGACNTCGCTCGGCATATCGAGAGATTAAGTAGGAAATATCAATGAAAGTAGGATTTGTATCTTTAATAGGAAAGCCAAATGCGGGNAAGTCTACGCTTACNAANACAATCGTGGGCGAGAAAGTGTCTATCGTGAGTTGGAAACCGCAGACCACTCGCAACAAGATTTTGGGCATTGCCAATACGGACGAGTATCAACTTATTATCGTCGATACCCCCGGAGTTCACAACGCAAAAAACGGACTGTCAAAATACATGATGAAGAGCGTGGAAAAGGGACAGGAAGGCGTAGAAGTAATCGTATACGTAATGGCGGTGGACAAGCGTTTTGACGAACACGATAGGGAATATATCCAAAAGTATGCAGGTACGAAAACGCCGTTCATAATCGCGCTCAACAAGTGCGACGACGTCAATCAAGACGCGATACCTAAAAGAATTGAGGAACTCAAAGATATACAAGGCGTGGACAGCATTATTCCTATCAGCGCGTTGACGGGTAAGAACGTCGATATGCTAGTCAATAGACTTGTCGAACTTATGCCCGAGGGCGAAAGATTTTTCGACGAGGATATGTACACGGACAAGTCAGTCAGATTTATGGTCAGCGAAATCGTGAGAGAAAAGGCTTTGAGAAATCTTGACGAGGAGATTCCTTACGGAATAGGAGTGGTCGTCAATAAGTTTGAGTATAGACAAAACGGCATAGTCGACGTGGACGCGGACATCGTATGCGAAAAGCAGTCGCATAAGGCTATGGTAATAGGCAAGGGCGGAGCAATGATAAAGAAAATATCCACCCAGTCAAGACAGGATATTGAGGAACTTATCGGGGATAAAGTCTTTTTGAATTTGTACGTGAGAGTAAAGGAAGATTGGCGCGATAGCGACTTCTTGCTCAATCAGTTGGGATATAATATCAAAGATTTGAAAGGTTGATTTGAATACAAAGCGACTTTGCAGTACATAACTATTGTATGGAGGATATTATGGACTGTAAAGAAACGTTGTGGGAACTTTTTAACAAAACGGGGAATATTCGCTACTACGTGATGTGGCGCGCGCTTGATGATGAGGACAAGCAAAGCAGAAGATAGGTACAAATGGAAGTATTGACACAGGAAGGAATTTGTTTAAGAGCGGTAGACTATGGCGAAAACGACAAGATTATCACGCTCTATCTTGCCGAGTACGGAAAAGTCGGCGTAACCGCCAAGGGCTGTAAAAGTTCGAAATCCAAGTTGAAGTACGCCGTCAGCCCTCTTTGCTTTGGCAAATACTCGTTGGCGAGAAAAAAGAACTTCGTACTTACCGGTTGCGATTGCATTGACAGTTTTTTTTCTATAACGCTAGACCCAATCAAGTACTATTGCGCTTGCGTGATTTTGGAAATCGTAGACAAGATGAGTATGGAAGAGGACTACAATCATAGACTTTTCGTGACAATGCTCAGCGCGCTCAACGATATTTGCTATAAAGCCGAATATCCCAAAGTTTGCTTGTTCGATTATCTTAGACAACTTACAACCGCGCTTGGCTACGACGTCAAGGCGATTACCTTCAAAGACTATTACAATTATTTTTTACATACTCATAGCGTGAAGATAAATTCGTTGAAATTTTTGTTCAGCGAATAAGGCAGTCTAGGCAGAATTAAAAAGTATCTTTTCCGCCAAATCAATATAACAAAAAGGTCCCAACGTACATCCAGTACGAGGGACTTTTTCTTATACCGCCTTGACAAAAAATCTATCTTTTTACTTTCCGCCTATCTACCTTCCCGCTGAACACTATGTTATATATAAGTACAATAATAATAGGATATATTAATTATAATATACTGTCATTTCGACCGCAGTGGAGAAATATCAATCCGTGCACGTGGCGAGTGCGGAGAGTGGTGTGCTCGGTTGCTAACTGGCTTAACCAAAGAGAATAATTTGTCGAAAAAAGTAAAAAATATTCAAAAAAAGTCAAAATCTTCCAATAAAAGTATACTTTTCCTGACCGAAGAATTTCGACACCTGAAAGTCAAAATTCGCGATAGTTAGACATAAATATCATAACATATCATAATTTTTTATTCAAGTCATTTCAGTCAGGAAAAGTATACTTTTCCTGACTAGACCAAAAACAGGGTAAAAACGAGGTAAAAAATGAATATAAAAACGAGGAAATTAAAGGGGTATATTGCGCTGTCGATATTGGTAGTTGTGTGTATGTTTATAGTGAGCGCAATGACCTTTTATGCGCC
>JAAVHQ010000017.1:0-17720 GCA_014799645.1 Clostridiales bacterium
ATAAAGAAAGCCATTGCGCTTACCAAAAGCATACACACAATAATCAATATTGACAGCGCAATATACCCCTTTAATTTCCTCGTTTTTATATTCATTTTTACCTCGTTTCTACCCTGTTTTTGGTCTAGTCAGGAAAAGTATACTTTATTTGGAAGATTTTGACTTTTTTTGAATATTTTCTAGATTTTTCGACATTTTATTTCCTTGGGTTAAGATCAAGATCATAAATAGCGACTGCGGAGAGTGGTGTGATTTTCGCTTTATCTAGGGCGAGCGGTGGCGTCAAGTGTACTTGCCGTACACGTCGACACCCCGAGACCCGAAGATTAAGCGGAAGGCGCGCCGCTATACGCAGTCGGTCGAGGTGACAGAAAAATGAGCAAGCGTTTTGCTTGCTCATTTCTTACTACTCCAATACTTTAATAATCTTTTCTTTCAAAGCCTTTTTGCCTTGTTCCATCATATCGGTGGTCTTCTTCTTTGCGCTCATTACAGCCGCAACCATTGCGCCTGCGCCGATACCGAGCATAAAACCGAGTTTGAACATCATATATCACCTCCCCACTCTATTGTGTGCGCGAAGGCGATATTTAGGCGTGGTAATTTTTGGCTTACTTCTTGCTCTTATAGTCCTCGATAGCGGCTTTGATTGCCTCTTCGGCAAGCACGCTGCAATGTATCTTTTGAGGCGGAAGTCCTTCGAGTTCCTCCACCACTTGCGCGTTGGAAAGATTGAGCGCTTGATCGAGTGTCATACCCTTGACCATTTCCGTAGCGGTGGAACTTGTCGCAATCGCAGCGGCGCAACCGAAAGTCCTGAACTTCGCGTCTACGATTACGTCGTCTTTGATTTTAAGAGAAATTTCCATTATATCTCCGCAAGCGGCGTTGCCGACCTTGCCCACTCCGTCGGCGTCTTCGATAAAACCTACGTTCTTTGGATTTGCAAAAGCCTCTTTTACTTTGTCGTTATACATATTTATCCTCTCCTTTTATTACTTTGACAAGCGGTGAAAGTTCTCTCAATACCTTGACGGTCTTGACCAACTCTTCTACCGTATAATCTACCTCTTCCATTGTATTGTTTTTGCCGAAAGAAAATCTAATCGAGCCGTGAGCGACCTCAATCGGTACGCCTATCGATAGCAATACGTACGACGGCTCTAACGAACCCGACGAACAAGCCGAACCGCTCGATACCGCAATTCCCGCCATGTCCAATCTCATCAAAATAGATTCGCCCTCGATAAATTCAAAACTGAAATTCGCGTTGGACGGCAATCTCTTGGACGTGTCTTTAGGTCCGTTGTAATATATATCGTCGATTTTAGACAAGACTTGCGACACGAAATAATCTCTCAACTTGGCGATATGCGCGTTGTTCTTTTCCATATTCGCGACTGCCAATTCTATCGCCTTGCCTATACCCACGATTGCAGGAGTGTTTATCGTCGAGGCGCGAAGATTTCTTTCTTGCTCTCCGCCGTCCATAAATCTGCCGATTTTCAAGCCGTTGCGTTTATAAAGTACGCCCACGCCCTTAGGTCCGTAGAATTTATGTCCGCTCATTGAGAGCAAATCAATCTTGTCTTTGACTACGTCGATAGGAAGATTGCCCACCGCTTGCACCGCGTCGGTATGGAAAACTACCGAGTGCTTTTTGGCGATTTCGCCAATCTCTCTTATCGGCTGAACCGCGCCCATTTCGTTGTTGGCGTACATAATAGTGATAAGTATAGTATCTTGTCTGATTGCCTTTTCCAAATCTTGCAAAGAGATAAATCCCTCGTTATCGACAGGCAAATACGTCACTTCAAAGCCTTCTTTTTCCAGTGCTTTGCAAGTATTCCTTACCGCAGGGTGTTCTATAACCGTTGTGATAATATGCTTACCCTTGTCAGCGTGCGCGTGCGCAATACCCTTGATTGCCCAGTTGTCGCTTTCAGTTCCGCCCGACGTGAAGTAGACTTCGCTTGGCTTGCAACCGATTGCTTTCGCAACTTTCTCTCTTGCCGTATCGACCGCTTTCAATGCGTCTCTGCCGTAAAAGTGCTGTGACGAAGCGTTGCCGTAGACATCGCCGAAGTATGGCAACATTTCCGCCAATACTTCAGGGTCGGTATAGGTCGTCGCTGAATTGTCCAAATAAATTTTTCTATCCATATATACCTCTTATTTTCCGATAAGACTTGCAAGGCTCATCGAATCAAGACATTCGTTGATAGCCTTGTATAGATTGTTCCATACGTCGTAGGTCTGACAATTACACTTATCTTCGCAGTTGCAATCGTCGCCGCTGTTTGTCTGACACTTGCATTGACCGCCGCACTCGCCCGATAGGCAATCGATAATCACAAGCCCGTCTTCAAGCACTCGCATAATCTCGCCTACGCTGACTTGCTTTGGGTCTTTGGCAAGAAAATAACCTCCGTTCGCTCCTCTATTCGCATCGACGAGTCCTGCTTTGCGCAGAGAGGAAAGCAACTGTTCAAGATACTTTTCGCTTACTCCCGTGCTTTCAGACATAACAGGAAGAGCGACAACTCCGCTCCCGTAGTTCTCCGCCATATAGCACATCGCTTTCAGTCCGTATCTCGCTTTTGAAGAAAGTTTCATTATCCAAACCCTACTATTTTACTAGGTTTAATTTTACACTCTTGTTATTTGCTTGTCAACGGATTTTTATACAAATGTATGAATTTATCGTTTCTCCGGAGTGTTGTTAGAATTGAACCACACTCCATTCGGCGGTAAGGAGAATTTGCAACAAAAAAGACAAGCGATTTGCTTGTCTTTTTTATTAGCCTACTTTTCAATTATCTAATTATGTCGTTTGCGTAGATAGGATATTTAGCACAAAGCGCCGCAACTTTTGCCGAACAACGCTCAACTGCCGCTTCCTTATTATCTACGAGATCTGCGATACAATCGGCGATTACGAGCATATCTTCTTCCTTCATTCCTCTCGAAGTTACGGCAGGCGTACCGATTCTTACGCCGGAAGTAACGAACGGCTTTTGCGTATCGAACGGAATTGCGTTCTTATTTGCGGTGATGTGCGCTTTGTCAAGCAACGCTTCAAGTTCCTTACCCGTCATACCTTTTGCGGTAAGGTCGATAAGCATAAGGTGATTATCCGTACCGCCCGAAACGAGGTCAATACCCTTGTCGAGCAAAGCTTTTGCAAGCACTTGCGCGTTCTTTACTATTTGTTGTTGATATTTCTTAAACTCGTCGCTCATAGCTTCTTTGAGCGCAACGGCCTTAGCTGCAATGATGTGCATCAAAGGTCCGCCTTGCGTACCAGGGAAATTCGCCTTGTTGATTTTGAGAGCAATTTCCTCGTTGTTGGTAAGGATAAGTCCTCCGCGCGGTCCTCTCAAAGTCTTGTGGGTCGTGGTCGTAACTACGTCAGCGTACGGTACGGGATTTGCGTGGCAACCTGCCGCAACAAGTCCTGCGATATGCGCCATATCTACCATAAGGTAAGCGCCTACGCTGTCGGCGATTTCTCTGAACTTCTTGAAGTCAAGCGCTCTTGGATATGCGCTTGCGCCTGCAAGTATCAATTTCGGCTTGCATTCTTTTGCAAGTTGAGCGACCTTGTCGTAGTCAATCATACTCGTCTCTTTCTCTACTTCGTATGGGACGATATTGAAGTATTTACCCGAAATGTTTACAGGGCTTCCGTGAGAAAGGTGTCCGCCGTGAGCGAGGCTCATACTAAGTACGGTATCGCCCGGTTGCAAGAGAGCAACGAAGGTCGTGAGATTTGCGTTCGCTCCGCTGTGCGGTTGTACGTTGGCGTACTTCGCGCCGAACAATGCGCACGCTCTTTCAATAGCCAAATTCTCGACGATATCTACGTATTCGCAACCGCCGTAATATCTCTTTCCCGAATAGCCTTCCGCATACTTGTTGGTCAAGTGCGTTCCCATAGCAGCCATAACCGCCGGCGTAACTATATTTTCGCTTGCGATAAGTTCGATATTTCCTTGCTGACGAGCAAGTTCCAATTCAAGAGCTTCGCAAACCTGTGGATCTGTTTCTTTAATAACCTTAAAATCTATCATAAGTTTCTCCAAATTGATATTTTTTGTTTATATTATTCTAGCATATACTATCCGATTTAATCAACAAAATCAACATTATTATTTTATATAATGTACTATACGCGCTCGGTCTGTAAGATTTGATTAATCACATATCCTGCAATTTTAATGCCGCACATAGGCGGAACGTAACTCATACTGCCCACTCCGCCGGTAGTCGAAATCGTAGGCTCTTTGGTATAGCACACGTCAAGGCTCTTGATACCTCGCTCGCGCAACGATTTGCGAAGTTTCTTTGCCAACGCGTCGTAACTCGTCTTGTATATATCGCAAATCTCAAAGTCGCAACTGACAATTCTATTTCCCGCGCCCATTGCGCTGACTATATTCAAACCTTTTTCTTTGGCTAGGCAAATCAAATTCACCTTGTCTTCAAAAGAATCTATCGCGTCTATGACGTAGTCCCAATCGCCGTTGAGAATATTGCTATTGCTTGCCGAAAATCTTTCTTTGAGAGCAATGACGTGACAATTAGGATTTATATCGGCAATTCGCTTCTCAAAGGCTTCGACCTTGCTCATACCAACGGTGGAATTGAGAGCGATAATTTGACGGTTGAGATTTGTGACGTCCACGTCGTCGCTATCCATTATGCCGATAGTACCTACTCCACACCTTGCGAGCATTTCAACGGCATAGCCGCCTACTCCGCCCACGCCGACGACGAGGACTTTGCTCGCAAACAGTCTTTGCAAACCTTCCTCGCCTATCAACTTTTGAGTGCGCTCGAACTGATTACTCATTTTTCGTATCAATGCTTATCGCCAAATCTTTGAGTTGCTTGTCCTCAACTTGCGCAGGCGCGCCCGTCATAAGGCAAGACGCGTTTTGCACTTTCGGGAAAGCGATAACGTCTTTGATATTGTCCGTACCCGTGACGAGCATTACGAGTCTGTCAAGACCGAATGCAAGTCCGCCGTGCGGTGGCGCTCCGTATTTGAAAGCGTCCACGAAGAAACCGAATCTCTCTTCGATGTCTTGCTGTGAAAAACCGAGCAAAGAGAAAATCTTCTCTTGCATGTGCCAGTCGTGAATTCTTATGCTTCCGCCGCCTGCTTCCTGACCGTTGATGACCATATCGTAGGCGTTGCTTCTTACTTTGAGCGGGTCGCTGTCAAGCAAAGGAATATCCTCGACAATCGCGCTTGTGAACGGGTGGTGTACTGCGACGTATCTCTTTTCTTCTTCGTCGTATTCGAGAAGCGGGAAGTCTACTACCCACAAGAAATCATACTTGCTCTTGTCGTAAAGTTCGTACTTGTCAGCCAAATGACATCTCAACGCGCCCAAGGAATCGAAGACGACTTTGTTGGTATCCGCAACGAAGAAGAGAATATCTCCGCTCTCGGCGTTCGTCCTCTCGATGATAGCGTTTTTCTGCTCTTCGCTCAAAAACTTGAATACCGACGAAGTAATGCTTCCGTCCTCTCTGAACATTGCGTATGCAAGACCCTTTGCGCCGTAACTCTTGACGAATTCCGCGCACGCGTCGACTTCCTTTCTCGTCATCTTGTTGCAAAGTCCTTTGCCGTTGATAGCGCGCACGCTACCGCCGTTTGCAACAGCGTTAGCGAATACCGAAAAGTCGCAGTCCTTGACTATGTCGGAAAGATTTTTGAGTTGCAAGTCAAAACGGGTATCGGGCTTATCGCTACCCCATTTCTCCATTGCTTCGCTGTACGGAATTCTTCTGAACTTCTCGGTGATGTCCATATCCAAACATTCTTTGAATACTTTCTTGATAAGTCCTTCGGCGACTTCCATTACCTGCTCGTTGTCCTCGACGTAGCTCATTTCCATATCTATCTGCGAGAATTCAGGTTGACGGTTTGCTCTCAAATCTTCGTCTCGGAAACATCTCGCTACTTGATAGTATCTATCCATACCTGCAATCATAAGCAACTGCTTGTAGAGTTGAGGCGACTGCGGAAGAGCATAAAATTCGCCGTTGTGCAATCTCGACGGAACTAAGTANTCTCTTGCGCCTTCNGGAGTGGACTTGCCNAAGAACGGCGTTTCGATTTCCAAAAATCCGTTGTCGGCAAGATAGTTNCTTACCACNCTGGTAATCTTATCTCTCATCACGAGAATNGATTGNAGATAATGTCTTCTCAAATCNAGATATCTGTATTTCANACGNAGTTGCTCGCCTACCTTCATATCTTCGGTGATTACGAAAGGCGTAACTTCCGCNTCGGAAAGTATNTTCAAATCGCTNGCAAGAATTTCAACTTCGCCCGTGGGCATATTCTTGTTGATATTGCTTCCGCGACTTCTTACCTTNCCCGTAACCGCGATTACGAATTCGTTGCGNATAGTAGTAGCCTTGTCAAANACAGCCTTGTCCACTTGGTCGTCGAAAGCGACTTGCACTATTCCGCCTATATCTCTCAAATCAATGAAAAGCAAATTGCCGAGGTTGCGGTATTTNGCGACAAATCCCATTACCGTANCGGTCTTGCCGATATCGCTTCCTCTAAGTTCTCCGCACTTGCAACTTCTCTTTGCTCCGTTAAGAAAATCTACCATACTTACCTCTTCCTATATATTTTAATAAAATATTTTATCAATATTAAATAATGACTACGCTCTTTGCGCCACGTAGTCTACGAGCGCGTCGAATTCGACTTGTTGTTGCTCTCCGCTCGTCATATCCTTGACGCCCACTTTGCCCGATTGNAATTCGTCCTCGCCGATGATNACGAGATACTTCGCGCCTATCTTGTTGGCGTATTTNAGTTGAGGTTTGAAACCTCTNTCCATNACNTCGTAATCCACCGACAAGCCTTTTGCTCTCAATTTCAANGCGATAGACGGNGTNATTTCCCTCGCCTTGTCGCANAGCGGCGCGATATATACNGTTGGNACGTACTCCTCGCCTACGCTAAGTCCTAAACTTTCAAGCACNAGTATAAGTCTTTCAAGTCCCATGCCNAAGCCTACCGCAGGACANGGCTTTCCNCCNACTTGCTCGACNAGNCCGTTGTATCTTCCGCCGCCGCAGACNGTGCCTTGCGCGCCTATGTTTTCNGANACGAATTCAAANACCGTGCGNGTGTAATAGTCAAGACCTCTGACTATACGCGGATTGATTTTGTANTCCACTCCGCACGCGGTGAGTTGCGCGCATACGCTTNCGTGATGNGCCTTGCANTCNTCGCAAAGATAGTCGATTACGCTCGGCGCGTCCTTAGTGATAGCCTTGCATCCNTCCTCTTTGCAATCGAGAATACGCAAAGGATTTTTGTCAAATCTCTCTTGACACGTCGCGCACATCTCTTTCAAATGCGAGCCGAGATAACTCTTCAACGCGTCGTTGTATTTCTTCCTGCATTCAGGACAACCTATCGAATTTATATTTAGCGAAAGTTTGCCCACGCCAAGTCTGTCGAAAATGGTCTTTGCAAGCAAGATTACTTCCACGTCCGCGCTGGGCGACTCCGCGCCGTAATACTCAATGCCGAATTGGTGGTGTTCTCTCAATCTGCCGGCTTGAGGTTTTTCATACCTAAACACCGGCGTGATATAGAACATCTTCGTGGGTTGCGTATTGCCGTAAAGCGAATTTTCGATAAACGCGCGAGCAACGCCTGCCGTACCCTCGGGTTTGAGCGTCATACTTCTTCCGCCCTTGTCCTCGAAAGTGTACATTTCCTTGTTGACTATATCCGTCGTGTCGCCTACGCCCCTCAAAAAGAGTTCCGTATGCTCAAAAGTCGGCGTACGTATTTCGTTGACGCAAAAAGACTTTGCGACGTCCTTGACCACGCCTTCGACGTAGTGCCATTTATAACTTTCTTTGGGTAATACGTCTTTCGTACCTTTTGGTATGTTTATCATCTCTTATCTCCTAAATCAAAGTATATACTTGTTGAGATTCATTCTCTTGATTACGCTCTCGAAGTGCTTTGCGACGAAGTCTTTGTCTATGATTACTTCTTGCGGCTCGTCGGTATTGCCCGCCTCGTAGGATATATCTTCGAGAAGACTTTCCATCATAGTGTGCAATCTTCTTGCGCCNATATCTTCGTTGTTCTCGTTTTCCACCGCGCAAATTTGAGCGATTTGCTTGATAGCCTCGGCGGTAAACTTCAAGTTGACTTTATCCACGCCGAGCAAAGCCGTGTATTGCATCAAAATNGCGTTATCGGGCTTTGTCAATATCTCTTCGAAGTCCTTTTCGGTAAGCGAATCAAGACGCACGTTGATTGGGAATCTGCCTTGAAGTTCGGGAATCAAATCGGACACGCTTGCGATATGGAAAGCGCCTGCCGCAATGAAAAGTATGTGGTCGGTCTTTACCTGTCCGTATTTTGTGTTGACCGTGCAACCCTCGACGATAGGAAGAATATCCCTTTGCACGCCCTCGCGCGACACGTCGTGACCTTGACTTCCGTTGGATTTGTTGGCAATCTTATCGATTTCGTCGATAAAGATAATACCTTCGTTTTCCGCTCTCTTTATCGCTTCGGAATTTACGTTGTCGGGGTCAATNAGTTTCTCTTCTTCGATTTCGAGAAGTACCCTTATCGCCTCTTTGACCGTCAAAGTCTTTTGCTTAACTTTGCCGTTGTTTCCGCCCATGAACGAACCGAAAACTTCGTTGATATTTATCTCCATATTGCCGTTGCCGATAGTCTGCTGTTTCGGCTTGACGGGCAATGCTATGTCAATGACCAAATCGTCGAGTTTACCCTCGCGAAGTTCTTGAAGGATATATCCTCTCATCTGTCCGTCGGACATATCGGGATAGGCTTCTTTTCTCTTTTTGGTGATAGCNGGTACGAGTTTTTCCTCGACAATCTCTCTTGCTCTGAGTTCAACCTCTTTGGACTTTTCTTCCTGCACCATTCTAATGGACGCTTCTACAAGGTCTCTAATCATTGATTCGACGTCTCTTCCGACGTAACCCACTTCGGTGAACTTCGTCGCTTCGACCTTGATAAAAGGCGCTTTGACGAGTTTTGCAAGTCGTCTTGCAATCTCCGTCTTACCTACGCCGGTAGGTCCTTGCATAATGATATTCTTGGGCGTAATTTCCTCTCTCAAATATTCGGGAAGTCTACTTCTTCTGTATCTGTTTCTCAAAGCGACAGCGACGGCTTTCTTTGCGCTCTGCTGTCCGATGATGTATCTATCGAGTTCGGATACTATTTGTTTTGGCGAGTAGTCGTTCATATTACACCTCCTCAACGATAATATTATTGTTGGTAAATACGCAAAGCTCGCTTGCTATTACGAGAGCCTTGTACGCGATTTCCTTTGCGCTCAACTTGGTTTCTTTTACCATTGCTCTTGCGGCAGCCAAAGCGTAATTTCCGCCCGAGCCGATAGCGCACGCGTCGCCGTCCGGATCGATTACTTCTCCGCTACCCGACACGATAAGCAAGTTTTCTTTGTCAGCGACGAGCATCATTGCTTCGAGTTTCCTCGGCAGTTTATCGCTGCGCCAAAGCTCGGCAAGTTCAACCGCGCTACGCATAAGATTACCGCTATACTTTTGAAGCATCTTTTCGAATTTTTCGCTAAGCGAAATAGCGTCAGACACGCTTCCCGCAAAACCTATTACGACCTTGTCGTCGTAAATTCTCTTGACCTTTTTAGCCGTGCCTTTGAGAATAACGCTTTGACCCATTGTGATTTGTCCGTCGCCTGCGATAGCAATCTTTCCGTCTCTTCTCACGGCGCAGATAGTAGTTCCCATCATTTCCATAATCATATCTCCTTATACTTTTTCAAGCATCTTTCCATATCGCCGATTGCTCGGGTGGAATACTTGAATTTTCTTGCCTTTTTGTCCCTCGGCGGGTTTGTCAAAACAGGCAGTATGCCAAAGTTGGCGTTCATAGGTTGATAGTCCTCAACCTGTGTTGATATATGTCTTTGCAACCGTCCGATAACCGTAGTCTCGGGCAGTATCAAATCCTCTTGTTTTTTCAGCCTGCGAGCAAGGTTTATTCCTGCCATAAGTCCGCTCGCCACGCTTTCCATATATCCCTCGACGCCCGTCATTTGACCTGCGAAGAATATATACGGTTTTTCTTTGAGCGCCCAACAGTTGTCGAGCACTTTCGGCGCGTTGATAAATGTATTTCTATGCATTACCCCATATCGCAAAAACTCCGCGTTTTCAAGCCCCGGTATCATAGAAAACACTCTCTTTTGCTCGCCGAATTTGAGGTTGGTCTGAAATCCGACTATGTTGTACGCGCTTCCGCTTTCGTCTTCTTTCCTAAGTTGAACGACCGCGTAAGGTCTTTCTTCCTTGTGCGGATTGCGTATTCCCACGGGTCGCAACGGTCCGTATCTCATGGTATCTACGCCCCTCGACGCCATAATCTCAATGGGCATACATCTTTCGAATACGTTTATCTCAAAGTCTTTCAGACTTGCCCTTTCGGCGCGTATCAACTCGTCGTAGAAAGCAAGGTATTCCTGCTTGTCCATAGCGCAGTTGAGATAGTCCTCTCCGCCTTTGCCGTATCTTCCTGCAAAAAACGCCTTTGAGTAATCTATGCTTTCGCCGTCGACGATAGGCGCGACCGCGTCGAAGAAACTCAAATATTCTCCGCCCACAATCTTGCTTATCTCGTCGCTCATCTTTTGAGAAGTGAGCGGTCCGGTCGCTATAACGGTAGGCGTATCGCAATCTATTTGGCTTACCTCTTCTCTTATCAAATGAAATCCGTCGAACTCTTCAAGTCCTTTCATTACTTCATAAGAGAACTTTTCTCTATCCACCGCAAGCGCTCCGCCCGCAGGTACGTCCGACTTNTAGGCGCATTTGAGAAGCAGTGANTCTAGNCTTGCAAGTTCGTATTTCAAAAGTCCCGACGCATTGTCTACGCTCTGCGCTTTCAAGGAATTGGAACAGACGAGTTCGGCAAGATTATCCGTCTTGTGACAAGGCGTATTCGCCACGCCTCGCATCTCGTACAAGTCTACTTCAAATCCTCTTTTGAGCAGTTGGTATGCGCACTCGCAACCTGCCAGTCCTCCGCCGACAACCTTTACTTTCATTTATTGTCGCCTTTGCTTTTCGAGGTATTCGTCTTTGGAGCGTCCTCGCTGTGCTTGCAATCTTTGTTNGTGCAGACGTATCTTTCCGCGCCCTTTGACTTGACTATCTTCATCACGCTCTTGCACTCGGGGCAAAGGTATGGCGCAGGTATATCCCACGATATGAACGTACAAGTCGGATAATTGGTACACGAATAGAANGTCGCTCCCTTCTTGGATATCTTCTTGACTACGTCGCCTTGACACATCGGACATTTTGCCACCGCTTCGCCGAGAGGTTTGGTATTCCTACATTTAGGGAAATTCGGGCAGGCAAGGAATTTGCCGTACTTAGAATCCCTGATTACCATGTGCGCTCCGCACTTTTCGCAGATTACGTCCGTCACTTCCTCTTTCGGCTTGACTTTACTTCCTTGATATTTTACCGCCAAAATCTTGTTGTGGAAGTCGCCGTAGAAGTCGGCAATTACGTCATACCACTTGATATTGCCCTCTTCTATCTTGTCGAGGTTGTTTTCCATAGTCGCGGTAAACTTCGTGTCCATAATCTCNGGGAAGTCTTTGACAAGTTGGTCGCAGACAAGTTCTCCGAGTTCAGTCGGCTTCATAAACTTACCTTCTTTCTCGATGTAGGTACGTTTGTAAAGCACGGTAATCGTCTTTTCAAAAGTCGACGGTCTGCCTATGCCGTTCTCTTCCATAGCCTTGATGAACGAGCCGTCCGTGTATCTTTGAGGTGGCTTTGTGAACTTTTGCTCGCCCTTGATATCTTTGAGGAAAAGTTCCTCGCCCTCGTTGATATTCGGCAACTCTTTCGCGCTCTCTTCCTTGTCCGCGCTTTGATATGCGGAAGTATATCCCTTAAAGGTACATACCTTGCCTTTGAGCGTATATCCGTAATTCTTATCGCCTTGCGATACGATATGCACGGTAAGCGTGTCGTAAACCGCGTTCGCCATTTGGCTGGCGACGAATCTATCGTAGATAAGTTTGTAAAGTCTCAAATCGTTGCGCGCAAGTTTATCTTTGAGCGATTCGGGGGTACGCTCCAACGTAATCGGTCTTATCGCTTCGTGAGCGTCTTGCGCTCCCGAACCCGTCGCATAGACGTTTGGACGTTTAGGACAGTATTCTTGTCCGTAATGCGCGCCTATAAACGCAAGCGCTTCCCTTTGCGCGTCCTCGGATACTCTTACGCTGTCCGAACGGATATAGGTGACGAGCGCGACTTGTCCTTCGCCTTGAATTTCCACGCCCTCGTAAAGTCTTTGCGCAATCTGCGTAACCATTGACGCGCTCATACCGAGTTTAGAAATAGCGTCCTGTTGCATCGTCGAAGTGGTGAACGGCGGTTGNGGCTTGGAAAAAGACTCCGCTCTCTTNACGTTGTCGACAAGCCATTTTCCGATTTTGCTTCCTGCGATTACGCCGTCCGCGTCTTGCTTGTTCTCTATCTTAACTTTTTTGCCGTCGATATCGACGAATTCGCATTTGAATGACGCGCCCTTTTTATCTTTGATAAGATTTGCGGTAATNGTCCAGTATTCTTGCGGTACGAACTCTCTGATTTCCCTCTCTCTGTCCACCGTCATTTTTAGCGCGACCGACTGTACTCTTCCTGCGGAAAGTCCGCTTTTGATACGTTGAGAGATAATAGGCGAAAGCTCGTAACCCATAAGTCTGTCAAGCACTCTTCTCGCTTGTTGAGCGTCGACAAGTCCCATATTGATTTCACGGGGATTTTGCAAAGCTTTTTGCACGGCTTTTTTGGAAATTTCGTTGAAAACAATTCTTACCTTTTTTTCTTTGATACCGCACTCGTTTGCCAAATGCCAAGAAATTGCCTCTCCCTCTCTATCCGGGTCGCCTGCAAGATATACTTCGTCGCATTGCGCGATATCTTTTTTTATCATATCTATTATAGGCTTTTTATCTGGCGAAACGACGTATTCGGGCTTGAAGTTGTTTTTAACGTCAATACCCATAGTCTTTTGCGGAAGGTCGCTGACGTGACCTTTGGACGCAACTACCCTATAACCGCTTCCCAAATATTTTGCAATCGTCTTTGCCTTGTGNGGCGACTCTACAATAATAAGTTTCATTTACTCTCCTTTCTCTCAAACCGTAGGAATTATTTCGTAATAATTGCCTTGCAGTTTTCTTATAACTCCCATAATTTCAAGTCTTGTCAGTATGCTTGAAATAACGGCTATATTCATTCCGCTCTTTTCCATCAATTCATATAGATGGATTCTTCCGTCTTTTATAATATTAACTATCGCTTGTTCGTCAAAGTTGAGTTGTACCGCTTGCTTTTCTTCTCGTTTAGTCTTGTATCCCAAAGCATCGATTACGTCCTCTGGCGTAAGCGCGATGGACGCTTGCAATTCTTTTATCTTTTTGTTGCAACCTACGCTCAACGTAGAAAAGATACTGCCCGGCACGACAAACAATTCTCTGCCTTGCTCGACCGCGTCGTCCGCCGTAAGAAGCGAACCGCTCTTATCTCCCGCCTCGGGAATAAACACAGCCTTTGACAATCCGCTGATAATTCTATTCCTCTCGGGGAAACGGTAGCTAAACGGTCTTGTCTTCAACGGATATTCGCTTATTACCACGCCGTTCTTGACAATTTGATCCATCAAATTTGCATTCTCGGCAGGATAACAAGTATCAAGTCCGGTAGCGACTACCGCAATAGTCGGCGCTCCGCTTTCCACGCTGATTTTATGACCTATACTGTCCACTCCTCTTGCGAGACCGCTCACTACTATAAGTCCCGATTTGATAAACGCGGGCACGAAGTTTTGCATTACGTTTTTGCCGTAAGTACTCACTTTTCTCGTACCGACGACGGCAAGCAGGTTTTTATTATAAAGCCATTTCTTGTCGCCTTTGTAGTACAACGTAAGAGGCGGGTCGTACAGGTCTTTGAGTTGAGGCGGATAGTCGTCGTCAAGTATCGTGATTAAGCCTATGCCCAACCTATTCATTTCCTCGATTATTTTATCTGCCACCGAGTAATCGTCNTACAGTTCGCAAGGTCTTTTTACGGATTCGAACTNNTTCCGTCTTACTTTGTAATACTCGACTTGCGAGAGCATAATCAAAGCTTTTTGGTCTTTATTGTATTCCATAAATCAATCCCAGTACTTCCTGTCCAACGANCGATATTGTATCGCCTCGGCTATATGCGTGATGAGTATATTNTCGCTNNCGTCCAAATCCGCAATCGTGCGCGCTACTTTGAGCACTCTACTGCTTGCTCTTGCGCTCAAATTGAGTTTTGTGAAAGCGTTCTTCAACAAAGCTTCGCTATCGCTNTCCAACTTGCAATAAGTCTTTACTTGCGCGTTGGTCATTTCGTCGTTGGTATTCGTCGAAGTACCNGCGTATCTCTCGCGTTGNATNTTGCGAGCCTTTTCCACTCTCTCTTTNATATCCTTACTGCTTTCGCTTGCAACCGTACTTCTGAAATCCTCGTANGATATGTTGTCCACTTCGATTTGCAAGTCTATTCTATCCAAAAGCGGNCCGGATAGTTTGGATATGTATCTATGTATTTCCGACGGAGTGCATTTNCACTCTTGCGTCTTNGAGCCGAGATTGCCGCACGGACANGGATTCATACTCGCNACAAGCATAAATCTTGCGGGATATTCCAGCGTATGCTTTGCCCTCGANACGACGGCNACNCCGTCTTCNAGCGGTTGACGTAACGTCTCCAACGTNCGTCTTTGATACTCNGGCATTTCGTCAAGGAAAAGNACTCCGTGNTGAGCGAGAGAAATNTCGCCNGGNTTTGCATTNCTNCCGCCGCCCATNAGCGCAGGNATNGTCGCCGTATGGTGAGGNGTGCGGAAAGGTCTATTNACCACTATNCCNACGTTGCTGTCGAGTATGCCTGCCACCGAGTGAATTTTCGTGACCTCNATTGCCTCTTCAAAAGTCATATCGGGCATTATCGTNGGCACGCATTTTGCCATCATAGTTTTGCCCGCGCCGGGCGGTCCNATCATAAGCACGTTGTGTCCGCCTGCGACTGCGATTTCAAGCGCGCGCTTTGCCACAAACTGACCTTTGACTTCGCTGAAATCGACGTTGTATTTGTTTNCGCTNTGNATAGATACNAATTCGCTCGTTTCCAANGGTTGCGCTTGCGTTGCGCCCGTCAAGAAGTNNACTACTTCNNTAAGNTTGTCAAAAGNGTAAACCTCTATTCCNGAAATATAACTCGCTTCTTTNGCNTTTTGNGACGGCAAGATNAATTTCTTGTGNCCGTTNTGCACCGCCGATATTATCANNGGCATAACTCCTCTGACNTGATTTATAGACCCGTCAAGCGAAAGTTCACCNAGTATAATNTAGTCTTTATANGTCTTGCTNACTATCTCTTCNTTTGCAATCAANATNCCGAGAGCGATTGCCAAATCGAAGTGCGAGCCNTCTTTTTTCGTATCGGCAGGAGCGAGGTTTATCGTAATCTTTCGTATNGGNTATTGAAAAAGGCTGTTCTTGATTGCCGACCTTACCCTTTCCTTAGATTCCTTGATTGCNGTGTCCGCCAAACCTACNGTGTCGTAAGCGGGCAAACCTGCNTTCAAATCGACTTCTATTGATACCTCGTATCCTTCTACGCCTCTTAGCGCGTAACTTTTTGTCTTTGCGAGCATTTTNTCTCCGATTTACTTATTTGCGTCATTGACGGAATTTTCTTTTGCGATAGACTTNACGTAAGAGTTCAANGTNATATCGCATACGACGTAAATCAAATAGAATACCGTCGCAACCGTGAGTATACTGAAAATTATCATNAATGCGTTTTTNCCTTCAAAGTCCAACCAACTTGCGTTGTCTACCCCTCTGATGAANCCGCTTCTCGAAAGAAGTTGAGCAATATTGAGGAAGGAAAGCGCCGCAAGNAAAGACGTACCGATATAAAGTCTGACGTCGGGAGTAATCGCNATATAGATAAGCATNAGGACGATACCGATAGGCATTATNTCCAAAGTGCTTTGCGTACCGAGCGCCGAGTATGCTATAAACATCGTCGCCGAAAGCAATATNAGGTCAAGTCTGTTTGCNGTCTTGATATAGTGATATACGACGTATGCGCTCATACCTATGACAAACAGCCAGTTGCCTANGCTGAAAATTACGTTGTCNGATCTCAATCTTCCGCCTGCCGCAAATACNGCGTACAAATTGAANGNGTTGTCNGAAAGCAANGGATTTGACACTTCAAAGAANGAATACATCTTTCTGAATACCATNAAGACGTTGCCGCTCGATACCCCATNCCAACACAANGGCAAGGAAAGAAGATAGAATACGACNAAGCANCTTGCCATAGTGACGCTCGTCTTGACTACCGACGACTTGTCTGTGANAAGTCCGTAAATTTGATAGAGCAATATTACAGGNAAGAGGATAAGCGCGTAGTTGCTGAACATCAACGCGAGCGTATAGTAAATACCCGTCGAAATATATTTCTTATTCAACATNGACAACGCCATAGCGANNATAAACGCTATCGCAATGCNNTGCANNCTTCCGTACAATGCGCCNAAGATAAAGAATACCGGCACGATTGCATANATGAANCCGTATACNATCGCCGTTCTTTCATTTTGATATTTGCTTGCGCAAGCGTAAATCATATAGCATACCAAAANNTCGGCGATAACGGACGGCATTCTNAGCAATATCGAATAGCCTACGTCGCCCATNCCGAGNCCTTTNGCNATATATCCCAAAATACCGAATACCCAAATTATGCCTTGNGGNTGGTCNGACGAGTTGTNGTAGAACGACAAGAANCCGTTGTCNGCAATTTGCTTAGCCAAGTCTGNCCAACTCTTAATCAAGTCGTTGCCCTCNGCCGAAGCNAGCACNACTATAAATCTAACGATGAAAGCCGNGAGAAGCACGTATATAAACGACGCNGTNCGCGAAGTCATTGCGTTGAGGAACTTGTCCCCNTTGCCCGTNCCGTCGCTCGGNTGCAAACCNACTCTGTTTTGGATAATNCCTCTNAGAATAAAGTACATACCNACGCAAATNCCNATCGAGAGCAAAGTNAAGAGTANGACNAAAGTCGTCGAACCGCCGTCCGACATAGTATANCCTTCGCTCATTCTAAGNATTGCNACTTCNNTATCTTCGTCTACTCCNTCGACCTTTTGAAGAGANATNTTGTCAAATCTCACGTCGGTAGTACCCGAAGAGTTTGCNTCTTCCGTACCNACNGCCACGACGATNGTCACTTCACCGCTGACGGNGGAAGTAAAGTATTGGTCNACTTGTTGCCAACCTTCNGTCTTTTCCNTAACNANNGCGCCNACCGTGTCGATAGANCCCAAGACGTATGCGCCGGCAGTACCCGTCAAATTGACNGCGTTGATATANGCGCTCAATTTATAAGTAGCGTTCTTTTCNAGTTTTACGTTTTGAGAGATATAGTAGTANCCCGCNGATTTGAGCGANAAATANNNTTTNCCCAAAGCGGAATTNTANTCGNNNGAACCGTCGTTNGTATTTCTNCTCCANNTNGCGGTNGTNCCGGGATTGATNNTCCANCCTTCNGNA
>JAAVHQ010000017.1:17726-31709 GCA_014799645.1 Clostridiales bacterium
TTCTCNNCGTCGTANNTTTCAAAATCTCCGTTGACAAGTATTTCCGTATCGGGCTGAACTNTGTTGCAACCNACGAGCGCAACCAAAGCGATTACCGCGATAAGCATAACTATAATAANTTTNTTCTTCATCGTTATCCCCTTGAAAGATATTCTTTTATATTCATAATAAATGATTATTGCCGTTTTGACAAGTACTTAATATAAAATTTTTTATTTTATTATATAATATTATAATAATATAGGCAAAATATTTTTTNCAAACAAAAAAGCAAGCCCGAAAGCNTGCTTNNTGTAATTGCTGTTTTTATTATTTAACGATTTCTCTAAGTCTTGCCGCTTTACCGAATTTATTTCTGAGATAGTAAAGTTTAGCTCTTCTGACACGACCGTGACGAACGATTTTGATGCTGTCAATCTTTGGCGAATGAAGCGGGAACGTTCTTTCCACGCCGATACCGAAGGANACTCTTCTTACNGTAAAGGTCTCTCTGATGCTACCGTTCTTGAAAGCNATGATTACGCCTTCNAAAGCCTGAATTCTTTCCTTGTCNCCTTCCTTAATCTTAACGTTGACTCTTACAGTGTCACCGATTGNGAGTTTNGGAA
Organism: Clostridiales bacterium; assembly: GCA_014799645.1. Taxonomy (GTDB): domain Bacteria; phylum Bacillota; class Clostridia; order Christensenellales; family UBA3700; genus RACS-045. Next base: position 18,335 of record JAAVHQ010000017.1, read on the forward strand.
GATCGGTACGCATACCCTCTTTTTCTACGATATCTACGATATTCATTTGACTTACCTCCATATATAAACGAAACATTCATAGCGGTCTGGGTTTATATCCGCTAGCGGAATATCCGAAGTCATTGACTAGACTATTTTAGCATTACATATTATTTAATGCAACTGTTTTACCATAATTTTTCTGATTTTTTTACTATTTTTGCCCCTATTTTAGACAAAAATACTGCTTTTTAATACAAATCTGATTTGTCGTACGCGTTCTTGATATGATTTACTTCGCCTCGCAAGACCTCTATTGCGTCAAATCGACAAAGCGAATTTCCTTTCTTTTTATAGAGCAAATAACATTCGGCTGTGCGAATTATCTTNCGCGCNTTTTGNATTGTAATACTCTCGATAGGCATACCGNATTTGGTNTTCTCTCTCGACTTGACCTCGACGAATACGATATANTCCTTATCTTGCGCGATTATATCTATNTCCCCCGTCCTNTTNGAGAAATTGCGTTCCAAAATCTTATATCCCNACTTTTTGAGATATTCNACCGCTACGCTTTCTCCTTCAATTCCTANCTTCCTTGTGTTCATTTGCAAAAATTCTTTATAAAACTNTTTCTGTGCAANGGGCANGCGCCAATCGTTTTCAAAGCNTCNATATGCTTTTGAGAGCCGTATCCTTTGTTGGAAGCAAAACCGTACTGNGGATATTTNTCATCCATTTCNANCATATATCTATCCCTAGTGACCTTTGCCAAAATCGACGCGCANGCAATGGAATAACTCTTTGCGTCGCCCTTGATTATCGGCAANATNGGATATTTNCAATCAATCTTNACNGCGTCGATTANCACCGTGTCGGGCGCAACNGATAGACTCTCGATTGCCCTCTTCATACACCTCTTNGTCGCCTCTAAAATATTGATTTCGTCAATGACCTTTTCGTCCGCCCACTCGATAGAATACGCNATGGCTTTTTCAAGAATTTTGCCGTACAAAATCTCTCTGTTTTTCTCGCTGACTTTTTTGGAATCGTTNACGCCNTGTATNATNTCTTCNTCGCCGAGAGGCATTATTACGCTTGCCACGACGACNGGACCTGCCAACGGTCCTCTACCCACTTCATCGACACCTGCGACGTATTTTTGACCTTTTTCTANGCATTGCTTNTCAAATTCNAGCATTGTGAAAGTATCGTGTTTCGTCCTTGCCATAATNNTNNNTTCCTCTTTCGTTGGTTACTTTCTCATCTATAAAGACAGCCGAAGTATNCGTTTAGATGCGTTCAATTGCGCTCGACATCTGGTGGATAATCGAGCATTATTTTGCCTANTTTTTGGTTCTTAAAATCATAGACGATAGCCTTTGCCGTGCGGTCGTAATCGTAGCCTTTTTTGCCCAGCAAATAGCCTCTGCTCTTCGCCACGTCGTCAAAGACTTGCACGTTGTCCTCGTCGATTTTTTCCAGTCTGTATCTCTCGCAAAACGCTTTATAATTCTTTTCTCTACAATAGTTGATAATCTCTATCGCNAGGTCGTCCAAATGCAAAATATCCTCTTTTATAGACCCGATAAAAGCCAAATGCAAAGCCTTTTGTTGGTCTTCAAAAGCGGGCGGAACTGCCCCCGGCGTGTCCAACAACTCTATCCCTTCGGCAAGACTTACCCATTGCTTTCCGCGAGTTACCCCCGGTCGGTTGCCGGTAATAGCGCGCTTGCTTGCGCAAAGCGAATTGATAAGAGTTGACTTTCCCGTATTAGGCACGCCGACGACCATTGCCCTAATGCTCTTGTTCGCGCCTTTTGCNGCGTATTTGTCTATCATAGACTTATTTATCTGTTTAAGTTTGTCGATAATAAGTCCTCTTTGTCTGCCCGATATATTGTCCGCGACGACGAATGATTTGCCTTGTGACGCAAAATAAGCCGACCAAAGTTTGACGTCCTTTGCCTCGACCAAATCGCTCTTGCCGAGAATATACAGCGTAGGCTTGCCCGCTATCATCTCGTCGAATTTCGGATTAATGCACGAAGCGATTGCTCTGCAATCAAGCACGTAAATGACGCAATCGACTTGCTTAACAGCCTCTTGCATCATACGCATCGCTTTCGTCATGTGTCCCGGATACCACTGAATATGCATACTACTCCTGTCCCTCGGCAAACATTCTGTCGTAAATATCGAATACTTCAAAAATCACGTTGTCGTCTTGCACTTCGTCAAGGCGTTGATTTTTCTCGTCAATCTTATAGACGATACCGCCGTTTTCAAATCTACCTGCGTCAAAGTCCTCTTTGCGCATCAATATTGCGTAAAGGCTCTTGTCGTAAGGTATCAAAGCCATTTGCTCAAAAGCGCTGATTTCGCCCGTAGTATTGTTTTTGAGATAGATTGTTTCGTCGTTTTCTTCGTCAAGCAACTGCTCAATGGCGTTCTTATACTGCATATCTATTTCTCCTTGCCGTGTGTTTTGGGGTGATTTTCGACGTACTTTTCATACAAATCGGGGCGTCTTTGACGGGTGATTTCAAGGCTTTGCGCTAACCGCCATTCGTCGATTTGCTTGTGGTTGCCGCCGAGCAAAACCTCAGGCACGCTCAATCCCTCGAATTCTTGAGGACGCGTGTACTGCGGATATTCCAAAAGTCCGTTCGAAAAACTCTCTTCGCTTGTCGACTCGCTGCTTCCNAGCACTCCGTCAACGTATCTGCTTACCGCATTGATAAGTATCATTGCAGGCAACTCTCCGCCCGTCAAGACGTAATCTCCCACGGAGATTTCTTCGTCAATATCAAGCGCGATTATTCTCTCGTCTATACCCTCGTAACTTCCGCATACAAGCAATAATTCTTGCTCTTTGGCAAGTCTTTCCACCGTCTGTTGGTCAAGCGTCTTTCCTCTCGGCGAGAGATAAATACGCTTTGCCCTGCGCTCTTTGTCCATAGCGCAAATAGCGTCGTGCAACGGCTGAGGGGTCATTACCATNCCCGCTCCACCGCCAAACGGCGCATCGTCGGTCTTCTTGTGCTTGTCCGCCGAATAGTCCCTGATATTGACGACTTCCACGTCGAGCAAACCTTTTTGTTGGGCTTTGCCGAGTATACCCACGTCAAGCACGTCAAACATTTCGGGAAATATCGTAGCAACTTTTATCTTCATAATCTACCGCNAAAAAATAAAGGGACGAGATAAGTCCCTTCAAAGTTTATTCCTCATATACGACAAGGTCGTCGAACGCTTGCTTGTCGAGGACTATTTTTTTACCGTCCACGTCGACGGATACGAGTATGCGTTTTATCGCAGGTATCATCGCCTTGCCCTTTTTCGTGGAGATGACGTATACGTCTGCCGAACCGTATTGCAACACGTCGACAAGCGTACCGATTTTTTCTTCTCCGACGAATACGTCGCAAGAAATTATATCTACGATAAAGTACCTNTCCTTATCTAGGCGTACCGCGTCTTTTCTGTCGACCTCTAAATCTTTATTTCGAAGCACTTCCGCCATATTGCGGTCGCTTACGCCGTCAAGAGTCAAGAACACTCCGTTNGGCGATATTCTCGCCTTTGTNACTTTNTATTCTTTGCCGTCGATAAAGACGACTTTTAGGCTCTTAAATCTATTGACGTCNTCAGTCAAAGGGGCGATTTTCAACTCCCCCATGACCCCTTGCGGTTTTGCTATTTTGCCGACCGTAAGTCTATCCATTACTTCTCGATTATCTCGACGGAAACTTTCTTGCTGTCCTTTCCGCAACCTGCTTTNACAATCGTGCGGATAGCCTTTGCAATTCTTCCTTGCTTACCGATAATCTTACCGATTTCTTCTTTCTCGGCGATAATGTTGATGACGGTGATGCCGTCCTCGACTTGCGATTCGACGGTAAAAGCGTCCTTTTTATCGACCAATTCGGATACGATAAATTTTACCAATTCTTCCATTATAAGCCTCTTAATTACTTAATGATTTCTTGCTTCTTCAAAAGACCTCTTACGGTGTCCGTAGGTTGAGCGCCAACGCCGAGCCAGTAGTTGGCTTTCTCGCTGTCAATTTTGATTTCAGCCGGATTCTTCGTAGCGTCGTAGTAACCGATGTTGTCAAGATACTGTCCGTCTCTTGCCTTTCTGCTGTCGATAGCAACGATACGATAGAACGGTGTCTTTTTTGCGCCCATTCTTGTAAGTCTCAATTTTACTGCCATAGTATTTATCTCCTTTTGTTGTCCCTTTCGGGAAAATTTGTTTTTATATTGTTTAATTTTATCTATTTATTAGAAAGGCAACTTCATTCCTCTCATTCCGCGCTTGCCCATCTTCGTCATCTTTTGCATCATTTCTTGCGTCTGCGAGAATTGTTTGAGAAGCGCGTTTATGTCTTGCACGTTCGTACCGCTGCCCATTGCGATTCTCTTCTTTTGCGACGACTTTATGAGTTCGGGATTTTGTCTTTCCTTTATCGTCATTGACTGAATTATAGCCTTTGACCTTGCGATTTTTGTCTCGTCTATTTCCACGTTTTTACCGCCGAGTTTTCCTGCAAGTCCGGGTATCATAGAAATCATTTGAGACATATCGCCCATACTCTTCATCTTTTCCATCTGCGAGAGATAATCCTCTAAGGTAAAGGAATTGTTTTTCATTTTCTCTTGCATTGCGCGCGCTTCTTCTTCACTGAAAGCCGATTGCGCTTTTTCGATAAGCGTAAGCACGTCGCCCATACCGAGAATTCTCGAAGCCATTCTGTCGGGATAGAAGATTTCAATATCGCTCATCTTCTCGCCTATACCGCAGAACTTTATCGGCTTGCCCGTAACCGCTCTTATCGACAATGCCGCGCCGCCTCTCGTGTCGCCGTCAAGTTTTGTAAGTACAACGCCCGTGACGTCCATTACTTCGTTGAACTTAGATGCGACGTTGACCGCGTCTTGACCCGTCATTGAATCTACTACAAGAAGTATTTCGTGCGGATTGAACGATTTTTTAAGTCCGCTTATCTCGTCCATCAACTCTTCATCAATGTGAAGTCTGCCTGCTGTGTCCACGATAAGCACGTCGTTGTTGTTGTGCTCGGCTTGCTTCAACGCGCCTTTGACTATCTTTTGCGGATTTACCTGCCCCATTTCAAATACGGGAACGTTGGCGTTTTTACCTACGACTTGCAACTGCTTTATCGCCGCAGGACGGTAAATATCACACGCAACGAGCATTGGATTTTTGCCTTGCTTTCTAAGCATCACGGCAAGTTTACCGCACATAGTAGTCTTACCGCTACCTTGCAGACCGCACATAAGAATTATTGTCGGCGGTTTGTCCGCAATGTTGATTTTGCTGTGGCTTCCGCCCATTATGTTTATCAACTCTTCGTTGACGACTTTAATTACCTGTTGAGAAGGATTGAGACCTTTGAGGATTTCGTCGCCGACCGCTTTTTCGCTTACGTTGTTGACGAATTGCTTGACGACCGAAAGATTGACGTCCGCTTCCAAAAGCGCGATACGCACTTCTCTCATCGCTTGCTTGACTTCGAGTTCCGTCAATTTTCCCTTATTCTTCATCTTGGAAAATATATGCGAAAGTCTTTCGCTAAGTCCGCTGAATGCTCCCATATTCCCTCCTTTCTAGTCGACAAGTATATCGACGATTTTGCTCAATTTCTCTTTTTGCACGTCATTGCAATCTTGCATTACTTCATCTAAAATGCTCTTTATTCTTTCCGACTTTTTTACAAGATTCAATTTCTCTTCGTAAGATATGAGCTGTTTCTCCGCTCTTTTAAGCGCGTCCCTTACGCCTTGCGGTGAGATGTCGTTCTCCTCGGCAAGTTCGCTAAGCGACATATCAAGATTGTAATATCCGTCCACAAGTTTTCTTTGATACGGCGTCAACAGACTTCCGTAATAGTCGTTGTATATACTGATAAATAGTCTGTCTTTCTTTTCCATATCCGTAAAGCATTTTTACTTTATAAAGTATTTTGCCTTTATATCTTAGCATATAGAATTATGGCTGTCAAACGATTTTTAACATAATTACATTAAATAAGGTTAAAATATAATAAATAATAGCCTATCCTTGAAATTTAAAGAATAGACTACTTGTATTATTTATAAATAATATTATTTTACCAATTGAATTTTATCTAAAAAGTCTTTTGGCAAATCGATTTTTGTTGATCCAATATCAGTTATCTTACATTTTAAAATATATATTCCATAATTATATTCATAAGTCGCCATTATTTGTGAAATTACGCTATCTTCAACAGCAACGACATACGAAGGTAACACATCTTCATCATTGAAATCAAGAATATCTTCCCTTGAATAAAAGCCCGTCGCAGTTTTTTCAAAGTACGAATGATCAAAATAATTTAAATCAAAGTCATCGAAATTATCGTCAATTAGTTCTGTTTTTTCTAGCACAAAATCTAACTTATTGCAATCTTCGGTGCATTTAAATTGACTGTCATCATCATATATTTTATAATAAAATATTTTGTCTGCCTCAAAATAACCGTAATTTGTTCTCCCTCCGTCTGCAATACCTCCAATTGAGTAACTGAAAGAGTCATAATAAGCGTTATCCGTAAATTTATAAACACTTTTATTTTCTATCTTACTTTCAATAGAATCGTCGATAGGAGTTATACTCTCATCTATAACAAAAGTGGAATTTAAGTAATTATTTGCATTCAATAGTGATTTAAAATAACTTGACGTTAAAGTTTCACCTATCTCTACATTAGGGCATATATATCGACATTCTCCGGTATTATATACTATAATATATAAATTCCTTTTCACTGACATTTCAGAATATTGCACAGAATACCTAACTTGCCCTTTTTCAACACTCACGATTCCGCTTTTATATTCATCATCAATCGTTAATTTTTTAATTTCATCTTGAGATAGATCTAAGATTTTTATATAGTCAACATAAGTAGCCGTGAAAGCGATACCACTAATTTCCTCTTTTAAAAAACCTTTTACTGCGCTTTCAACACTTACGTATGTCATTTTCGACACTGCGCCTACGCTTATCTTATTATTGCCGTCATCATTATTACAAGCAACAAACGCTAGTAAGCAAAAAACAACGGTTAGCATTACCAAAATAATTGCTACAGTTTTTTTCATTTGTTTTACTCCTTTTTGTATTTTTTAACAATAGTATAGTTTAATTTAACTATATTGTCAATTAAATTTTGGTGTAATTATAGTTAAAATTTGAAGTAAACTAAATATAGAGGAATAAATATGGACATAGTAAAGCGACTTAACGATTTAAGATTAGAACGTAATATCAGCGTATATAGACTAGCGGAATTATCGGGATTAAATCAAAGCACACTTGCAAATACGTTTTCAAGAGGTACTGTCCCCTCTATTGCCAATCTCGAAGCAATGTGCCAATCTATGGGTATTACTCTTGCTCAATTTTTTAACAATGGCGAAGAAATTCAAACTTTGACGTCTGACGAAATAAAACTAATCTCCGAATACAGAAAACTTACTCCTACTGCCAAAAAAGCGCTCAACGATTTAGTCGAAGCGTACAATAAACAATAATATAAAATAAAAAAGCCGTATTCAAATCGAATACGGCTTTTATTTAGAATAACTCATCAATGAAAAATTTAGCGTCGAATTCCAACAAATCGTCAATGCCTTCGCCCACGCCGATAAAGCATACGGGCAATTCTTTTTCTACGGATATGGCGAATACCACTCCGCCTTTTGCCGTGCCGTCAAGTTTGTTGAGAATAATACCGTCCATATCGATTATTTCGTCAAAGGCTTCGACTTGCGAGAGCGCGTTTTGACCCGTCGTGGCGTCTATTACGATATACGTCCTATAATCGGCTTCGGGATATTCTCTTTCGACGACCTTATTTATCTTGCCGAGTTCGTTCATAAGGTTCTTTTTGTTTTGAAGTCTGCCGGCGGTATCTATAAGCACAACGTCCGTACCTTTGGCTTTTGCCGACTTGATTGCATCGAATACTACAGCCGCGGGGTCGCTTCCCTCTTCGTGCTTGATAATACGCACTTTGGCTCTGTCAGCCCACACTTCGAGTTGTTCGCTTGCCGCCGCTCTGAAAGTATCCGCCGCCGCGAGTACGACGCTCTTACCCTTATTACGGAAAAACTTTGCGAGCTTGCCAAGCGCGGTAGTCTTGCCCACGCCGTTGACGCCTGCGACCAAAATTACGAGCGGATAGGAATAATCCTCAATATCGTAATTGATCGCGTCGACCATTATGTTTTTGAGCAATTCCCTTGCGTCCTCGGGTTTTCTGATTTTTTTCTTAAAGCACTCGTCTTTGAATTCTTCGATAATTTGCTCGGTAGCTTCAACGCCCAGGTCGGAAGTAATGAGAGCGTTTTCCAATTCCTCATAGAATTCGTCGTTGAGTTCGCGCCCCTTGAAGAGTTGATAAATTTTCTTAGAAAAAGCCTCTTTCGTACGTTTCAAGCCTTGAATAAGTTTATCAAAAAATCCCATAATCGCTCCTAAATAATTTATTATGCCTTGTCGCTATCGACATTCTTTACCGCGTCGGAAAGGTTGACCGCAACGACCTTTGAAACGCCCTTTTCCTGCATCGTAACGCCGTAAAGTCTGTCGGCGAGTTCCATCGTCGGCTTACGGTGAGTGATGACGATAAATTGCGTATCGTCGCTAAATCTTTTGAGGTACTGCGCGAAAAGACCTACGTTTGCGTCGTCAAGCGCAGCCTCGATTTCGTCGAGTACGCAGAAAGGCATAGCCTTCAATCTCAAAATCGCAAAGAGAATTGCAATTGCCGTGAGCGCCATTTCTCCACCGCTCATAAGCGTGATTGACTGCAATTTCTTGCCTGGGGGTTCTGCAAGTATTTCAATACCTGCGTCGAGTTGCGACTGACCTTCTTCGGGCGGAAGTATGACGAGTTGTCCCTTACCGCCGCCGAACAATTCTTTGAATATGACTTCGAAGTTCTTGTTGATTTTCGCAAATTCTGTGTTGAATTGCTCCAACATCTGCTTTGACAAATCGGCAATGGATTTTCTAAGTCCTTCCAAAGTATGTTCGATATCCGCAATCTGTTCGGAATACGTCTGATATTCGCTGTCGACTTCCTTGAAGTTTTCGATAGCGTAGATATTGACGTTGCCCATATCTTTTTGTTCTTTTTGAAGTTTTCTTATCTCGCTTCTGCATTCTTGATAATCAAACTCTTCCATTCGAAGCGGCAATGCGGTTTCGTAATCAAGGTTGTATTCTTCCTTGATTTTGTTTTGAAGCGTTGCCATATTTTCTTCGATTTTGTCCAACTCGTTTTGACATTTGATTTTGTTCTCGTTGAGGTACATCAAAGTCTTTGAATACTCGTCTTTTCTGCGAATAAGTTCTTGTATATCCTCGTTGAGTTTTATCTTGTACTCGTCCGCTTCGGTGATTTGACGGCTTATCTCTTCGAGTTGTTTTTGATATTTATCGGGAAGTTCCACGCTTTTATCGCTCGTCAACTTTTGAATAATATCCTGCAAATTGACAAGGTTATCTCGCCTTGACGTTTTCTCTTGATTGAGCGCGTCAATCTCGCCTCTAAGTCTGTCGATAGTCTCTTGATAATTTTCAAGCGAGTTGGCAAGAGTGCTGCACTCTACTCTCAAATTGGAAAGCCTATCGCCGAGTTTGTCCCTTAATTGCGACTTTTGGTCGAACTCCTCTCTCGTCTTTACAGCCAAAGTATCCACGCTTTCTTTGAGCGCGTTGACGTCCTTACCCTTTTCGCCGAGCACGCTCAGCGCGTTTTCTATCGCTCCCAACTGCGATTCGAATTCGCCCTTGTTGGTAATCTTTTCGCTTACGCTCTTGACGTTTTCTTCAATGCTCGCGACTACCTTGTCGAGTTTTCCGTTCTCGGTAGCGACAAGAATTTGCGAGTTCTTAATATCGTCGTCGTAACCTGCAAGTTGCTCGTCAAAGTCGGCGATATCNTCTTCNTTGGAAGAAATCTTTCTTTCAATCTTTTGTCTTTCTTCTATTAAACTTTGAAGTTGCGCTTCGTTCTCTTGAATAAGTCTGTCGTAAGAGAGCGCCTTCGTACCCGNAGCCTTCTTTGAACCGCCGCTTATCGAACCNGTCGTATTGAGNACGTCGCCTTGCAACGTAACGATTTTGACGGCGTATCTGTANTTTCTCGCCATAGCNGTCGCNTTGTCNAGATTGTCGGCAATTATAGTCTTNCCNAAAAGACCCGAGAATATATTATAATANTTTCTATCGTATTTAATAAGTTGNTTGGCTAAGTCCCAGACAGCCCTTTTCTCTCAAAATACCCGTCAATTCTCTTTCCAACTCTCTAGTCTTGTAACTCGTGAGCGGTAGGAACGTCAATCTACCGTACTGCTTTTCTTTGAGGTAATTGATNACGTACTTTGCGTCCTCTTCGTCCGCTACGACGATATTTTGAAGGTTCGCGCCGAGNGCCATTTCAATNGCNGTCTCGTATTCNTTCGGNACGCTGACGAGGTCTACGACCACGCCCATGACCTTTGAACCCAGCACTTTATTGGTNTCGCAATCGCTTAAAAGCGACTTGACCGCNTTGTTGAACGCGCCGTATTCTTTCTTGAAATTCTTAAATGTTTCTATACGNTGTCTGCANGANGACATTTGCACGTTGATATCGCTTTGTCTGCTTCTCGCCTTGTCGAGTTCTTCCCTCAAAGAGCGCAATTCGCTATTCACTTCGTTTCTGCTCATAGCAAGTCTGTTGAGGTCGTTTNTCTTNTTGACNAGGGTCTTTTCGTGNTCNCTCTTTACCTCTTCNAGCGACTTNATNGCNTCNTCGCAAGCGGANATTTCCTCATTGAGTTCGGCAATACGCGTGAGAATAAAATCTCTTTGCGTNGTCAATTTTCCTATGTCAACTTTGTTNTCNCCCTCTTGTTGAACNGCNTTCAAAAGTTCNTGATTCGCNGATTTNATCTTTTGGTCTCTNTCGATAATNTCATTNACAAGGGCAAGATAATCGTTGTTGCACTCNGCGTAACGCTTGTCCGCGTCCTTCTTCTCTTCGAGCGTCATATTATAATGCTCGGTTGCGCTTTTGAGTTCCGNATTCTTNTCNTCNAGCAACTTTTCGCTTTGCGAAAGTCTTTCCACGCAGTCTTGTTTTTGCTCTTGCAAGTTGCGGATTCTCTCTTGAAGGGTCAAGCCTTGTCCCTTGATATTTTCCGCTCTTACGGCNATTTCNGTACGCTTATCTCTCAACTTGCTGATATGCGTNTCGATATTGTGGAATTCGATTTGCTTNGACTCGTAGTCTTTGTTGCAAGCCTCGCTTTCCTTTGTCTTGACTTCCTCTTCTTGACAAAAACCTTGCAAGCGAGTTTCTATCTTNACCTTTACGCTCTCGTGATTTTCGAATTGATAAATATACTCGTTGGCTTCCAAGACNTTNAATCTATCTCTTATATCCAANTACTTGTAAGCGTCCTTACTTTGCTTTTCGAGTATATTTCTCTGTCCTTCCAAGCTATCTCTTGCGATACGNATTTTTTCCAAATTCTCTTCGGTNCGNGCAAGGCTTCTTTCCGCCTCGATTTTCTCTTTCTTAAATCCGAGTATACCCGCCGCGTCTTCGAAAATATTTCTTCTGTTCTCCGGCTTAGCGTTGATAATTTCCGCAACTCTACCTTGTCCTACGATNCTGTAACCGTCCTTGCCAAGACCGGTATTTCTGATAAGTCCGTGAATATCTTTAAGTTTGCTCGGCTCGCCGTTGATAAGATANACGCTTTCGCCCGANCGATAGAGTTTTCTGCCNATAACGACTTCGTCTAATTCGATATTGAAAATTCTTGAAGTGTTGTCAAAAGTCAAAGCGACTTCGCAAAAAGACAACGGCTTTCTGACCGCCGTACCGTTGAAGATAACGTCTTGCATGCTCTTACCACGCAAGTTNTTGGCGCTCTGTTCNCCCAAAACCCACCTGATAGCGTCCGCTACGTTACTTTTTCCGCATCCGTTAGGACCTACGATAGCCGTAATACCTTCGTTGAGCGGTATGTCGATTTTATCGGCGAANGACTTAAAACCAAACGCCTCCATCCTCTTGAATTTCATAATTCCTCACATTTTATCAGTAGACTATATTTATACTCATATAGTATATCATAGTAACTACGGTATTTGCAAGTATTTTTTATTGAGCGGATTGGGCGTAAAAAAGAGCAAGCGNNNNGCTTGCTCNTNTTTACTTATTANTTCTTCACTTTTCACTCTTCACTATTTNTTNCNCATNNNCTTNTGNTCTTTNAGATANTCATTGTATCTNTCGATTTGATCCTCGCGAAGATCAATCATATCTTTAGCGGTAGCCAACGCTTGATTATCCCCNACTACGACTTCCGTCTCTTTGACTTTGACCTTAGTTCCGTCACTGCTTGCNCCGCGACGAATGTCTTTCATATACTCGTCTTCCATTTTGAANANNGCGACGGTCGTATTCTTCTTNATNGTCAACTTGACNAGCGGATTGACNGTAGANTGNCCAAGTACTGTGAAGTACGTCGACTTCTTCTCTTTGCANTTGTCTTTNGTAAGCGCNTAGGCTTTTAGCGTATCAAAAATCTTCTTTTGAGTNGCTNGANAGTTTCGCGTACGCCTCGTCAAGCGTAAGTCTTTGCGCTGGCGCTTTTGCTTTTGGGGCGGGTTTCTCTACGGGCATAGGAACGACCTTTTCGACCACCTTTTCCACCTCGACAATCTTCTCGACCGGTACTTCTTTGACGACTTCCTTCTCGACTATCTTCTCGACCGGTACTTCGACAACTTTCTCCACTACCTTTTCGACAGGAACTTCAACTACCTTCTCTACGACTTGCGGTTGATTGTTTTGGTTGGCAGACAGCTCTAATATCTTTGCCATAAGCAATTCTTGGTTTTTCAACATCTGCTTTATTGTCTCGTCATTTTGTCCACTTTGCGTTACTACTTTAAGTATAGTTTCATCGCTTATGCTTGAAGAAATCGGTTGCAACTTATTAACAAGTTTTTCCAACGTTTCTTCGCTTATGTTGGCACTTGCGACTTCTCTTTCAGATGGCATCTCAACAAGTTGTTGCATCAACTTCTCAACGCGCTTTTCCGTCTGCTCATTAAGTTTTCTCAAACGCTCTTCATTTTGTGCGTTCTGCTCCATCAGTTTCTGTACAAACACATCGTTGTTTGCAGTTTCCGAAGGTTTCTCTGCGAGTTGTTTCATAAGTTTCTCATTTTGGTCAATGAGCTTTTGCACCATCTCATCGTTTGTCGATGCTTGTTGCGGTAACATTTGTTGCATACCTGGGAGCATTGCCGTAACGGTCTCGGATATAAG
>JAAVHQ010000018.1:0-18891 GCA_014799645.1 Clostridiales bacterium
AATTCTATTGTGGCTACTCATAAATCAAAACTAATGTCACCTCGACCGCAGTGGAGAGGTCTCAACCGATTGAAAGGATAGAGATTTCTCGACTACGCTCGAAATGACAATAGAATAGCATTGTTTGGGCGCGAGGTGGGGGTTTGCTTTATTATACTATTAGTTTTTGGCTTACAAAATAAGCAATTACTATCATAGTTTCGCTAAAAAATAATTCTGAGTAAGAAAGCAAAGCCCACCGATAGCATATACTCTCATTCTAAAAATATAAATATAAATTCACTTACAAGCCATTTACCTTAAAAATCTTCGACGTTTTCAAGCGCGATTGCTATTTTTTCTAGAAGAATTTCGATATTCTCCAAAGTTCCTTTTACATATTTCTTTTGTTCTTGTACCAATACTTCTCGCGGTTGCCAATGCTTGCAAGTTTGGTCAAAATTAGTACGTCTATATGAATTGTTGTTGACGCAGTGTCCGCAATTTAGTACTTTTGTTAGGCAACAGTGTTTATCTATTATATAATGCTGCATAAAATAAGCGCAATTATGGCAATTTATTTCGTCATTTTGATTCATATTTGTTTTTACCACCTACTCAATATAAATATTATACGCCCCGTTTTGGGGCTTGTAAAGTGTTTTGATAAAATTTATAATAAAATTTGAGTATGGTAAAATTCGGTGAAAGATTAAAAGAATTGCGATTAGAGAAAAATATGACGCAAACTACCCTCGCCAAACTAATTGCTGTTGATAGGCGTACGATTAGTAATTGGGAGAATTCAACACGAGAACCTGATTTAGAAACATTTGTGAAGTTGGCTACAATTCTAAATACAAGTGCCGATTACCTTTTAGGTTTAGAGTAAAACTTTCAGTGCCAATAGAATAACAAAAGTCCAAGGCGGTAAGTGTGTTTGCAATTTGGTGTATCATTTTTTGGGCAACGTCCCAAAAAGATGCCCGACACTAAATGCAAATTCACTTACAAGCCAAACCCTCAAACTAAAAAAATAAAGACCTTGCTATCAATGCTAGCAAGGTCTTAGAATCCATACCTCTTCACTTTTCACTAATTTTCATCGCCCGAATAAAACTTACTCTTTCTCGAAATAGGCTTATTGCTCTTCCCTTTCGGCGAAGTCTTTTTACCTTGCTTTGCCCTGTCTGTATTCTTCGGCTTTGCCCCTTTTCCGCCTTTGGTATTCTTGCTTACAAAGTCCTTTTTGCCTTTCTTATCAGCTGGCTTTTTGGACTTGAAATTATTGCTTTCTTTGGCGATAGGCTTTTCCTCTTCTTTGGCTTCTTGAATAGTTACCGCGCGCTTGCCGAGGACTATGCCTTTGAGTTTGAAAAGTTTACTTTCGCTGCCTTTGACTACTGATACGAAACTATACGTATCTCTGATTTTTATATCGGCAATCTCGAAGATTTTCAAAGGCGTGTACGCAAGCAAAAGTTTGGAAAGGCTTTCCTTGTCCAACATATCTTTTTTGCCCACGTTGATGAAAAATCTGCTTTGGTTGTCGTGGAAATCTTTGATTTTATTGGACGAGTCTTTTGGCAACGTAAACGCGTCGGAAATACTTCCCAAATCGACGTATTTAAGCGCGTTGTCGCTCACCTTTTGGAAACTCGGAATATATCCCACTTGTCCGCTGTCGATAAGCGTATAGGCAACGCCGTCTTTTTTCGCCCTTGCCGTCCTGCCTATTCTATGCACGTAAAAGTCGCTGTCGGTAGGCGGGTCGAAGTTGATAATAGCGTCCACTCCGTCCACGTCAAGACCTCTTGCCGCAACATCGGTAGCCACCAAAATATTGAGTTGCTTTGCCTTGAATTTCTTTATTATCTGCGTGCGTTCGCTCTGTCTTAAATCGCCGTGAATTACCGTCGACAGTCTGCCCTTTGATACGAGCGCTTGATTGAGTTTGTCCGCTCTCACTTTCGTATTGCAAAATGCTATTACTAGGTCGTATTTGCCATCGTCGATTATTTTGAGCATTGCGCCCACTCTTTGAGCGTCTTTTATTATACTGTAATATTGCTCGATTTTCGGAATGTCCTCGCTGTCAATGTCGGTCTTGACGAAAGTCGGTTCGACGAACAACTGCTCAATAAGTTTTTTGATATTGTCGGGAATTGTCGCCGAGAAACACAGTCTTTGACATTTGCCCACGCAAGCGCTTATCTTCTCAATGTCCCCTCTAAATCCCATATCCAGCATTTCGTCGCCCTCGTCGAGTACGAAATACTTTACGCCGCTGAGTTTGAGCGTACGTCTTTCGATATGGTCGAGCATTCGACCGGGAGTGCCTACGACAATTTGCGGTTTCTTTCTAAGACAGAAGAGTTGTCTTTGAATATTTTGTCCGCCGTAAAGTCCCGCGACGCGGATTTTTTCGCAATATTTGAGAAGAGACTGCAAGACTTCGCAAATTTGTATGACGAGTTCTCTCGTCGGGCAAATTACCACCGCTTGCACGGAATTGTCGTCTTTGTCTATCTTTCCTAGCATCGGAAGAGAAAAAGCAAGCGTTTTGCCCGTACCCGTCGGCGCTTGCGCGACCAAATCTCCCTCGCCGAATGCAAGCGGAATAACCTGCCTTTGCACATCGGTAGGTTGGGTAAGGTTTTGCTCGTCAAGACTTCTTATAAATTTGGGCGCGATGCCAAACTCTTCAAATTGATTATCCATATTTTAAGTATACAACAAAAGTTGATTTTTTCCAAACAATTAGATATAATAGTTGTATGAAAACGGCAATTATTTCAGGCGCGTCGCGCGGAATAGGAAAGACAACCGCTATCTCTCTCGCAAAAGAGGGATATCGAGTTATCGTCAATTATCTCAATTCCAAAGAAGCCGCCGAGAGCGTATGCGAACAAATCAATTCGGCAGGCGGAAGCGCAATCCCCTTCAAGGCGGATATGGGAAATCCTTCGCAAATTGCGGATATGGTAGAACAAGTCAAGAAAGATTACGGCTCTATCGATTTGCTTGTCGCCAACGCGGGAATAGGTCACAACGCTCTGCTTATCGACCATAGCGACTACGCCGTCAAAAAAATCATCGACATAAATCTCGTCGGCGTAATTACTCTTTGCCGTGAAGTAGGCAAAGTAATGCTCTCTCAAAAGAGCGGAAATATTATCACTCTTTCGTCAATGTGGGGACAGGTCGGCGGAAGTTGCGAAAGCGTGTATTCGGCTGCCAAAGGCGGAATTATCGCCTTTACCAAAGCCATCGCAAAGGAGTTTTCACTTAGCAATATCCGAGTAAACTGCATTGCCCCCGGCTTTATCGACACCGACATCAACGCCAACCTTTCGCAGTCGGATAAACAATCCTTGATTCAAGAAATTCCCCTTTTAAGGAGCGGAACTACTCAAGACATCGCCGACGCAATCGTATGGCTCGCAAGCGACAAAGCCTCTTATATCACCGGTCAAGTGCTTGCTGTCAACGGCGGATTGATAATTTGATTTAACTCGCACCCCTTATCCGTCATATAATATATCGAATAAAAACAACGGATAAATGATACATAAATGAAAAGACTGACAAGTTATAAACACACTTTCAACTCGTGTTGCGTAGGCGCGGCAATTCAGGCTATCCCCGTCAACCTCGCGCCACTGCTCTTCGTGAGTTTCCAAGAGAGTTTCAATATATCGTTGACCCAACTGACGGCGCTTATTACCGTCACTTTTTTAGTCCAACTTATTATGGACGCAGGCAGCGCAAAAATTATGGACAAAATAGGATATAGGACAGCCGTGATACTGTCGCACGCTTTGGTGACAGTCGGACTTATTCTTATGGCGACTTTGCCCTTTGCTCTACCCGACCCGTACGCCGGAATTATGATAGGCACAATTATCGCGTCCATGGGCGGAGGTATTGCCGAAGTCATAATATCGCCCGTTGTCGAGGCTATTCCAGACAAGAGCGTGGGCAATATGTCTATTCTTCACTCTTGTTATTGTTTCGGCTACTTAGGCGTAGTGCTTGTAACGGTCTGTTACTTCCTAATTTTCGATAAAAACACGTGGCAGTACCTAATTTTATTCTTTTCCGTCATTCCCGTTATCAACGGGATCTTCTTCCTATTCGTACCCTGCACGTCTCTTGACGAACAGCGCGGAGAGAGTATGTCGCTGCTCAATTTGCTAAAAAGCAAGCGGTTTTATCTCTTCTTTATTTTGATTTTGTGCGCGGGCGCTTGCGAGCAAGCGATGGGTCAATGGGTGTCATACTTTGCCGAAAAGGGTCTCAATTTATCCAAGACGCTCGGCGACCTAGTCGGTCCGTTTACCTTCGCTCTGCTTATGGGCGCAGGACGATTATTATATGGACTTTTTGGGAAAAATATTCGACTAAAAAAGATACTTCCAATACTCGGTTTTTCAACGCTTTTGTGCTTCATCGCCGTCGCGGTAAGCAATCAGCCTCTCTTCTCTCTTATCGCTTGCGCACTGAGCGGACTTGCGGTAAGTATCATGTGGCCGTCGGCTTTGGATTTAGCCTCGCGCAATATCTCAAAAGGCGGTACGGCGATGTTCGCGCTTATGGCTTTGGGCGGCGACGTTGGTTGCACTCTCGGCCCGAGTATCGTCGGCTACGTGTCCGACGCGTCTAAGTTGGGACTAAGAGGCGGAATGGCTGTCGCAATCATATTCGCGGTGATGTATATCGTAGCGTCTTTGGCAATAGGCAACTTGAAAAAGAGCGACAACGCGCAAATTCTCGAAAACCGACTAAACGACAATCTTAATTGATAAAACAGTTTGAAAAAAATATATTTTGTGATATACTCTACTTGAATATAAATTGTAATTGATATCGTATCTCGGAGGCAATTATGGAAAAATATACCGCAAAAAGCATAGATTGGGTCAAGACTGGCAAAAAACTTGAATACCTTCGCCGTCACAATATCAATTTGATTAAAAAGGTCTGCGCATATTGCAGAAGTCAGGAAGACAACAAAAATTACTGCGTAGGCGGAGAAAAATGCAAGACTTGCACTTTCGATATGGACAATCATATTTCTAGGAACGAACTCGCAAGCGCCGTAGCCGGCTGGTCGGACTCGCAAGTCGCCAACTGGGAAGACGCAAGGTCTATCATCTCTATCGAAGACCTTTACGTCTATTGTTCTTTGTGCGAATTGACGCTGGAAGATATTATAGTGTGCTCTAAAAAGTAGTCTAAACAATTATAGTTATAAAAAATTTCAATTTTCCTCAAAATTTTACACAATCTATACAAAAAGTCAAATTCCTTAAAAAAGATATTGACACGCACTTCTTTTTTCTTTATAATATAGGTATTAAAATATGAATAACTTAGGAGGTTATCAATTATGAAGAACAAAAAAATTGTTGTCTGTTTGTTGATAGCAGTTATGGTTCTCGGCTTCACTCTTACTGCTCTTGTTGGCTGTAGCGGCTACAAGAACATTAAAGAAAGCAAATTGGAAGACCATTTGGATTTCCTTGCGACAGTCGTAGAAAATACCGCTAAAGACAAAAATCTCAACAACTTGAACATGGGCGCAGACTTGAATATCGAGGCTACTTCCGGTAAATCCACGAAGAAATATTCGATAAAGTTTGCTGCCGGACTTGCCCTCGCTAGCAATAGCGCAGCCGCAGGAAACACCGCAACTTTGGAAATCAAAGACGTTACCACCAAGGATAGTGAGAAGAACATTATTTCGGCTTACTATTATGAAGAAACAGGTAAAGACGTTTATTTGAAATTGGGCGATACTAGATTTAAGCTCAACGGCGTTGCTGTCAGAGAAATTTTGAAGAAAAACAACGCTTACTTGGGCGACACCGCATCTGAAGGAATCGCAGACAGCGTTGTAAGTGGCGTAACAGACGTTCTCAGCTACTTGCAACTGATTTCTCAATTTGACGGAGCTAAAGTCCAAGTTGCTAGAAACGGTAAAGCTTATCGTCTCTCTATCAATCTCGGCAACCTTCTCAACGGTCTTATCAACGATCCTACCGACGAGACCATCAAAACTATGATCGCGACTTATCTCCCTGCTCTTGGCTTGGATCTCACCGCTGAAGATTTGGCTACCATCCTCCCCGCTCTCAATCTTAATATCGATATTAAATTGAGCAGCAAGAAAGAAGACGCAGTAATCACCGGTCTTTCCGCTGAATTGTCTTGCGCTAAGGGTGAAGTCAAAATCAACAAGAAAGCCGAAGGCAAATCTCCTTTGCTTGAACTCGTTATCAAAGACGACCTCAAAGTAAAGGCTGACCTTGATTTCAAATTCGGCGATGACGTTGTTTTCGCAACCGATACTTGGACAGCTTATCCCGATGCTATCGGCGCAATCAATATTTCCGCAAACGGCACTTTCGAGCTTAAGAATGCAATCGAAAACGTAAACATCATGGGATTCTTGAACCTCAATATCCCTAAAGATACTTATAATTTGCTTGTAGAACTCAAAGCTGACCCTGCTAAACTCGTAGATATGGACTTCACGGGTATTCACTGTACTCCGCACGCAGTTTACGAAGTAATCAACGCATTAGACGGGGCTTTGGATTTGCTCAATCTCAACATCACCAAGAAGGACAGCAGCGCATTCTTGCAAATTAAACTTGAAAAAGTCAACGGTCACGTTGCTGTTACGGCGCTCGCTCTTGACGCCATCATTCCTCCTTCCTCTGAACTTTACGGTATTGTCAACATGGTTACTGGCGCTTTGAATAGCGGATCTTATTTGACTATCTTAGAACTTTGGCCAATGATTGGTGGCATGGCGTTCAATGTTAACGATATTGACGTTGATGCAGGTTACGTATTAAACAAAACCGCTACCGACATTGAAAAAGGCAAATTCGTATACGCAGTTGACACCAATGCAGGTTACGTAGACGAAAATAAAGACGGCGAGCCTGATAAGGATGAAAACGGCAACTTCGTTGTAAGCAAAGACTACATACTTACAAACGGTCGCCCAGAACACAAAGCTATCTCAAACGGCTATGTTTATGATGAAGAAAATAGCAAGTGGGTTGTTGCTACCGAATACGGCTTCGTTGATAAGAACGGAGACGACATACCTGACGTAGACCGCAACGGCAACTACGTTGTTGATGATGACCACGCGCTCTTCCAAGGCTATGTCCTCAATGAAAAAGGTGAATACCAGAAGTTGGATAGAGCTATTCCTGCGCCAAAAGACTATTTGGGCTACAAGAAGAACGACGAAGGCAAGTGGGTTGTTGATACTGAAAACGGTTACGTAAAAGAAAGCGAGAGAAGAGAAGTTGTTGCATTTGATGACAACGGCAACTTCGTAGTTGCAGAAGATTTCGTACTTGCTCCGGTTGAGGACGATATGATTCTCAGACCTGTTAAGGAAGCTGATTTGAATGAAGATCAACAAGCATACGTTGATGCTCAGAAGAAAGAAGACGGTGCTTTGCTTCCTGAAGTAGTGACCGATATCATCAACGCGCTCTCTATCTCAATAAAAGACGGCGCAGTTGTAGTCAAAGTTGAAGGCTTGTCATTTGTTGTCAACCAAGATGCATTCGATAAGGGTACTGATACAGAACTCAAAAAGATCAGCATTGGCGCAACCATCAAGTTGACAGCGACTGGTATCGAAATCAGTGCAGACCTCGGCGGTCTTGATAAAGTTGATATCAATGGCACACCTCTTGGATTGCCTGCAGAATTGGGAGTTGGAATTACTTTCAATTTCAGCAGCATAAAGTACGGTGTACTCTAAAAATGACTGACTAATAAGTCGTTTGACAAAAAAACTCAGGGACGCAAAAGCGTCCCTGTTTTATTATGAAAGTGAATAAGGAATAAGGAATAAGGAATAAGTAAAAAGTCCAAGTCAAAATAGACTTGGACTTTTTGGTACCGGTGATCGGAGTCGAACCAATGACCTGTCGGGTATGAACCGACCGCTCTAACCAACTAAGCTACACCGGCGGAAATGGTTGCGGGTGAAGGATTCGAACCAACGACCTTCGGGTTATGAGCCCGACGAGCTACCACTGCTCCAACCCGCGATATTTAGAATGCTTTACAATAATAATTGAATTTTCAACTTTTGTCAAGAGTTTTTGACACTTTTATAAAATCTTTTTCGTCAACCTCATATTAATTATATGATGATATACTTGAAAAATTTTATTATAATTCAACGAAACGAAAGATAAACAAAAAATAAAATATCAGATTTTTTGTCAAAATGGCGTTTGACGAGGGGCGTCATACTTGCCGTATGTCGGCATGAGTCAAATGTCAGATTGGCGGAAAAGATGCATTTTAGATTTGTTTAGTCTTTCGTTGAGTTTAACTAAAAGATATCCCTCTTGATTGTCGCTCTCTCGTACAATGACGCAATCTCTTCCCAACATACGCATCAATGCCGAGAGCAACATTCCCCCGCCTACTATGACGTTTCTACGCTTAGGTTCTAAGCCGTTGATTTTCAATCGCTCTTCCATATCCATAACATGAATCTTTTTCGTCCATTCTTCGACGACGTTTAGCGTCAATTTATAGTTATCCACGACTTTTGGATTGTACTCTTTCATATTTTCATTCATTGCCACAAAAGTAGACGCTGTTCCGCCGATTGACAACAACTCGTCAAACTCGGGAATTTGACCATAACCTTTGATTATATCGGCGATATATTTATCTATCGCATTGCAGTCTTCTTTGCAGTTGTCGAATATCCTCACAAGACCTACCGGCATACTCTTGGCGTAGATAAGTCCGTTTTCGTCGCCGACGGCAAGTTCCGTACTCGCGCCGCCTATATCCATAACGCAGCATCTACCTTTTGTATATGCGCCTGCAAAGCCCAATTTTGCCTCGTCCTCGCTCGCTACGACGTCAACTGAAATTCCACTAGACAAAAGCATTTGCAAGAAATCTGAGCGGTTTTGCGCGCTTCTGACGGCTTCTGTCGCAAATACGTAAACCTCTTCGCAACCGTTTTCCTTCGCTTCCTCGACAAAATCGACGACCGCCTTCGCCGTCTCAATCATCCTATCTTCGCTAAGTCTTCCCGTCAAAGCAAGTCCGCGACCTAATCCAGTCGTGTTTATCTTCTTATATACGCGCGCCATATCGTCGCTGACAAGCAACCTGACCGAGTTTGAACCTATATCAATAATTCCGTATCTCATATTATCCATTATATCCGAGCGCGCTTATCGCGGCAAGTAAATCGTACAAATTGTCTTGATTTATAATAATTTTGACATTTTTTATTAAATTCAACAAATTTAGTTGACAACATTCAATATTTATATTATATTTAACTAGCATTATTTATCAATATGGCTCCATGGTCAAGCGGTTAAGACATCGCCCTTTCACGGCGGTAACTCGGGTTCGATTCCCGATGGAGTCACCACGAAAACAGACGGCAATTTTGCCGTCTGTTTTTTGTGCGCGACTTCTCGGAAATATGAACTGCACCGAAGGTGCGAGTTCGCTCAGCCGAGCAATCTATGATTGCGAACGCCACGAGCGCAGCGAGTATTCCCGATGGAGTCACTCCTTCGCATTGAGCGAAGCGAAATCTTGACGACTTGCTCGTCAACTTCCCGATGTTATCCGTATGAAAGGCTCAGCCGAGCAATCTTATTTTTTAGAAGATCCAAAGAAGCCGTTGTAAACAGACTTACTTTCACTGACAGACACAAAAGCCTTTTCATCCATAGTATTAATAATTGCTCTGAGTTCTTTTAATTTATCGCTATTTGTCTCTATAAAAATCAAATAAGTTTCCGTATTTTTGTTAGCGCCTTTTGCAGTCAAGATTGTTTGACCGTAACCCTTTTCTTTTAATTCATTGACAAGGTCGTCATTTTTACTACTTAAGACTATTTGCACGTGAATTTTAGATTTTACAAATTTTTTGGAAAGAATTCCGCCAAAAAGCGTTCCTAGCGCAAAACCAAGCGAGTATGCAAGAGCAAGAACAATAGTATCGACTACTGGGTTGCTAATAGCAAAATCAAGAGCAGCCTTAACTATCATAAACCAAAAGAATGCTTCCAAAAAACCAATAGGAGCAGCATATTGCGGCTTATTCTTTACAGTAAAGACCGTTCTTATAGAAGCGAGGCTCATATCGATAGTTCTACCTAAAACAACAATAAAAAATACTACTACCAAGTCAAGCTGTGTACCAAAAAACATAATTTCTTCCTCTATAAAATAAATTTTTTTATGAATATATTATTATAATTATTATACACATAAAATATAAAATAGTAAAGAGTGTTTTCACTTTTAAGTTTGAGAAAAACCGTTAAACGGATTGCTCAACTTAGCATAATAAAAATTCCCCCATTCCTTGCAAAATTGAGCAAATTACTGTATAATATATTTTGTAAGCGGTCTTGAACGTAGAGATTGCAAGAAGGGAAATTATGAAACGTTCGAACATTTCAAAGACAACAACGTATCACTATATTAAATTGGCATGGCGCTCACTCTTATTATTGACCGTGCTGATAGTATATATCGTCAATAAAGTGCAATCCCCTCAATCCGACTTTTCGTTGGAGATATTTACGTCAAACGCATACGTTAAGGCGATATTGATTGCGATATGGGCAATCTTCGTCATTGAAATACTATTGAGATTTTTCCCATCAAAAATTGAGAGTATGGGTTGTCAAAAGCAATTCAAACGCAACTATGTACCCAAAGAGCCTGCGATGACCCCGAACAAGCAATCTGGTTGGAGAACCTTTGCGGCATTAGCTGCATGGCTTGCGCTCAACGCGATATTCGTTACGCTCTACTTTACGCATATTATCGACGACGGAATAATGATAATTATAAGCCTATTTTACTCGGTGAGCGATATGATTTGTATATTGTTTTTCTGTCCTTTCCAAACTTGGTTTATGAAAAACCGCTGTTGCGTTTCGTGTAGAATATACAACTGGGATTTCGCAATGATGTTTACTCCCGTCGTGTTTATAAACAATGCGTTCTGCATTTCTATATTCGCGCTCGCTGTGCTACTTTTGCTCGAATGGGAGATTTTGTACCGCAAGTTCCCCGAACGCTTTTGCCGTAACACCAACGAAACGCTCTCTTGCGCCAACTGTAAAGAAAAGTTGTGCAAGCATAAAAAGCAATTACAAAGTTTTATCAAAAAAATCAATATTATTGAAAAGCGTAAAAATCAGTAACCTAACCTCTTCACCAACGCGTCGCAACCTGCCTTGATATCTTCGTAGGTCTTGTCGAAATCGCCTGTATACCACGGGTCGGCGACGTCGTCCGATGAGCCTATGAATTCAAGCATAGAATGAATCTTGCGTTCGCTGTCGCTGCCGAAGATTTTGAGCATATTAACGAGATTGTATGAATCCATACCGATAAACATATCGTATTTGTCGTAATCGTCCTTGCGAAGACGGGTGGCGGTCTTACCTGCGCAACTTATGCCGAATTCGGCGAGTTTTGCGCGCGTACCTCTATGCACGGGATTGCCTAATTCCTCGCAACTCGTTGCGCTGGACGCTATAAAAAAGTCTTTTTCTTTCCCTAGTTTTTTTACTATGTCTTTGAGTACAAATTCCGCCATCGGCGAACGGCAAATATTGCCGTGACATACGAACATTATCCTATGCATTTTAATACTCCACCTTGTACAAGTATAGTCCGCAAGGCTCTAAGGTCTTGCCCGTGCCGACGTGCTTTTTTGAATTTATGATTTCGGGAATATCTTCGAGCGCAATTCTGCCTCGACCGACGTCAATCAACGTACCTGCAATAATGCGTACCATATTATGCAAAAAGCCGTTTCCACTTATCCAAACATTCAGGTCCTCGCCATTTTGTTCGACCTGCAAAGAATATATCTCTCTAACCGTATTTTGTTTTTCCTCGTCGGCAAGCATAAACGCCCTGAAATCGTGTTCGCCCACAAAATACTTGCAAGCCTCTTGCATTTTGCTTACGTCCAAGTCGTAAAAGCAAATATGGCTATATCTTCTCTTCAACGGCGAATGAATCTTGGATAGACAAATCTTGTATAGATACGTCTTGCTTTTTGCATCAAATCTTGCGTGGAAATTGTCGTCGACTTTTTCGCACGACGTAATAGCGATATCCTTTGGCAATAGCGTGTTTAGGCTATACCCGAAAGTAGACGTATCAAATTCCTTATCTGTATCGAAATGCGCGACTTGCGCGATAGCGTGTACTCCTGCGTCGGTACGACCGCTCGCTTGTACGGTAATCTCTTCTTGAAAGCGTTTTGCCAAAGCCTCTTCTAGCGCGCTTTGTACGGTGGGCAAATTGGGTTGTCTTTGAAAGCCGTAATATTCGCTACCGTCATAGCAAAGAGTAAGTTTATATCTTGCCATTATCTACCTACGCTGTAAAGAATATTGTAAATGAAAATATCAAGTCCCGAAACGTCAAATCCGTTCAAATCGGGCGCGGTGACAAAACTGCCCACGTAATATTTATCAAGCATAATTGCAGTCATTACTATGGCAAATCCTACGAACACGAATATATCGCCCGCTTTCACTTTGAAGACCTTCAATTTGGTACGCGTAGGCGACGCATTGTAGCATCTTGCGTCGAGCGCGTCGGCAAGTTCGTCCGCTCTTCTGAATGCGCTGACAAATAGAGGTATAAGCACCGGTAACATCGCTTTGATTTTCTTGAACAAATTGCCGCTGTCGAGGTTTGCTCCTCTTGCTTTTTGCGCCATCATAATTTTATCCGTTTCCTCAACAAGTCCCGGGATAAAACGCAATGCGATTGACATTATGATTGCAAGGTCGTGGACAGGGATTTTTATGAGTTTCAAAGGTTTGAGCAAATACTCGAGCGCGTCGGTAAGTTCCGTCGGCGTGGTCGTCAAAGTAAGCAATGACGAACCTAATACCAACAACGTAAAACGCAACGCCATTTTTATTGCAAAGTTTATACCCTGATCGGTGATAACCAACAATTTGGTAGTGATAAGCGCATTGCCAGACGACGTGAAAAAGATATTTAATAGCGCCGTAAAAATCAATAAAAACAAAATGCCTTTTATCGATTTGAGCACTATTTTATAAGGCACTTGCGAAATTAAAATCGCAACCGAAAGCAAAAAGAACATAACCGCAAACGCGGTATAGGAAACGATAAAAAATACCGTTACCATAAAAAGCAAGGTAACCAGAATTTTTATTCTGGCGTCAATATTGTGAATCGCGGAATTTACCGGATAATACTGTCCGAAAGAAACGTCTCTCATTCCTTTCCCCTCTTGTTCTTTTTTAGTTTTTTATCTTCGTCTATCGACTTGCTTTTAGACTTTTTAGTATGCTTGTCCTCTTCCTTAATCGGTCGCTCTATTCCTTCCAACTCCGCGCGTTCTTCCGAGGTAAGCCATTTTTGTGAAAAATCGTACATATCGAATACGCACGAATCTTTGTCTATTTGCGTACCGTGTTTTTGATTGTATCTTTCCACTATCGCCGCCATAAGATCTTCGGCAGTGACGATATCATCTCCCAAATCCACGCCTCTGTCNCGAAGCGCGTTGGCAATCTTNACCGCTCTNGGAATGTCAAGACCCATATTNTGCAACTGAATAGAATGCTTGAAAAGTTGTTGCATNGGCTCGTCGTAGACGATACGCGAGTCGTTGAACACNACGATTCTATTTGCAAATCNAGTAATCTCGTCAATATCGTGCGATATTACGACNATTGTCGGCGANCAGTGCGTCTTCAAATACTTGATAAGATTGAGTATTTGTTCCTTGCCGAACGGGTCAAGTCCCGCGGTCGGCTCGTCAAGTATNAGCATTTTGGGGCGCATNGCGATAATACCCGCGATTGCNACTCTTCTCTTTTGNCCGCCCGAAAGTTCAAANGGCGCTCTGTCCTTTACCGCCTCGTAATCAAGACCGACCATCTCGATTGCCTGTCTTACTCGCGACGAAACTTCTTCCGCGCTCANTCCTAAGTTNTTAGGTCCGAAAGCGACGTCCTTTTCCACCGTATCGGCGAANAGNTGATATTCTGGATATTGGAACACCATACCCACTTGACTTCTCAAAGCGCGCAAGTTGACTTTGGGTCGCTTTTGAGAAGTAAGTTTGAAATCAAAGAGTTGAATTTCGCCCTCTTGCGGTTTGATAAGTCCGTTGAGATGTTGGATAAAGGTAGATTTTCCGCTTCCTGTATGACCGATGATGCCGAGAAAATCCCCTTCGTTGATTTGCAGATTTATATTGTATAGCGCCTTTCTCTCATAAGGCGTATTCGCGCTGTAAGTAAAAGAGAGATTTTTCACAATAATTGGCATATTCTATCCGTCAACTCCTCGTCTTTTACTATTCCCTCGCCCACGTCGATACCCACTTTCTTCAAAGAGATAGCAAGTTGCGTTTCCCACGGCACGGTTAACTTTATCGCTTTGAGTTCATCATAGCGTTTGAANACTTCCTCGGGCGTATCGTCGAACGCGATTTTGCCACCATCCAGCACTATAAGNCTGTCCGCATTGAGCGCTTCTTCCATAAAGTGCGTAATGTGGATNACGGTGATNCCNTCTTGCTTNTTGAGTTCNTGCGCGACTTTGAGCACTTCGCTGCGACCTTTTGGGTCTAACATTGCCGTCGACTCGTCAAGNACGAGTATTTTGGGAAGTATCGCCAAAACNCCNGCAATGGCAAGACGCTGTTTCTGNCCNCCGCTCATNTTGAANGGCGTGNTTTTGCGATAATCCAACATNCCGACTTTGGACAGNGCCCATTCCACTCTACGCTCGATTTCNCTTCTCTCNATACCCAAATTCTCAGGTCCGAAAGCNATATCGTCCTCNACAATCGAGGCTATCATTTGGTTGTCNGGGTTTTGGAAGACCATACCCACGCTTTTGCGAATATCGTAAATCTTGTCGACGTCCAAAGTGGAATTGCCGAAAATCTTCACCTCTCCGCTAGTNGGCAAAAGCANTCCGTTGAGAAGTTTCGCAAGCGTGCTTTTNCCGCTTCCGTTGTGACCTACGAGCGCAACGAACGTACCNTCTTCNATATGCAAAGAAAGGTCTTTTATCGCATCTACGCGATAAGCGTCGTTTACGTTGTATGAATAAGTCACGTGATCCAACTCAACTGCCATATATAGCAAACACCCATAATAATTTTTTTTGTATTATATCANATAAATGGAAAAAAGACAATCCTTTTGCAAGNCAAACCTATGCAAAATGTTGCAACAAAATTATTGACTATATAAAGTATATTATATTATAATAATTTAANAGAAAAACATTCCTAATTGGAGGTATACATAATGAGTAAGAAAATGACTATTGACGGTAATACCGCCGCTGCTCACGTCGCGTACGCGTTCAGTGAAGTTGCTGCAATTTACCCTATCACACCTTCCTCTCCTATGGCAGAAAACTGCGACGAGTGGGCTACCGCAGGAAGAAAGAATATTTTCGGTCAAGTACTTAAACTTGCCGAGATGCAATCGGAAGCAGGCGCGGCAGGCGCNGTACACGGCTCTTTGATGGCAGGCGCGTTGACCACGACGTTTACGGCAAGCCAAGGATTGCTTTTGATGATTCCGAATATGTACAAGATAGCAGGCGAATTGACACCTTGCGTATTCCACGTCAGCGCGCGCGCTTTGGCTTACCATGCGCTCAACATTTTCGGCGACCACTCGGACGTAATGGCTTGCCGTCAAACGGGATTTGCAATGCTNTGNTCCAACTCCGTTCAGGAAGTTATGGACTTGGCTCTCGTTTCGCACTTGGCTACTTTGAAAGCTAAAGTTCCGTTTATGCACTTCTTCGACGGTTTCAGAACCTCGCACGAAGTATCCAAAATCGAAGTTATCGACTATGCCGATATGAAAGGTATCGTCGACAAGAAATATACNAAATATATCGACGAATTCAAGAAGCGTTCGCTCAACCCCGAGCATCCTGTACAAAAAGGTACGGCTCAAAACCCTGATATCTATTTCCAAAACCGCGAAGCTTGCAACAGCTATTACAACGCTGTTCCNCAAATCGTTGANGANGCTATGGAAGACGTCAAGGCTATCACNGGTCGCGAATACAAGCCTTATCAATACTACGGCGCGGCAGACGCCGAGTCGATTATCGTAATNATGGGTAGCGGCGCGGAAGCNGTAAGCGAAACGNTCGATTACCTCAACGCTAAGGGCGGCAAGTACGGCGTACTCAAAGTCAGACTTTTCCGTCCGTTTGCTGCTAGTATGTTTGCAAACGCTNTTCCTGCAAGCGTAAAGAGAATNGCCGTACTCGANAGAGTAAAAGAATGCGGNAGCGCNGGNGAACCTCTCTATCTTGACGTAGTAACCGCTCTCAACGAAGCGGGCAGAAAAGATATCGTCGTAACGGGCGGTAGATACGGCTTGGGTAGCAAAGAGTTTACCCCGTCAATGGTCAACGCTATCTATAAGAATATGGAAAGCAAAGACGCTAAAAATCACTTCACCGTCGGTATCGTAGACGACGTGACAGGCACTTCAATCGAAGTAACCGAAAAGATTGACGCATCCGCAAAGGGCGCTATCTCTTGCAAGTTCTACGGACTTGGCTCTGACGGTACTGTCGGCAGCAACAAGAACTCTATCAAGATTATCGGCGACTACACCGAAAAGTACGCTCAAGCATATTTTGCATACGACTCCAAAAAGTCGGGCGGTATCACCGTATCTCACTTGAGATTTGGCGACACGCCTATCAGAAGTTCCTACCTCATCGACCAAGCGGACTTCGTGGCTTGTCACAATCCTTCGTACGTACTCAAATACGATATGATTTCCGACCTTAAAGACGGCGGCACTTTCTTGCTCAACTCGCCTTGGTCGCTCAAAGAAATGGAAAAACAACTTCCTGCTAAGATGAAAAATATGATTGCTAAAAAGCACATCAAATTCTACAACATCGACGCAATCAAGGTTGTTACCCAAATCGGTCTTGGCAACCGTATTTCCACGACGATGCAGGCTTGCTTCTTCAAACTTGCAAACGTAATCGACTATGCGGAAGCTGACAAACACATGAAAGAATTCGTTGTCAAATCCTTCTCCAAGAAGGGCGAGAAAGTCGTAAATATGAACTTTGCCGCTATCGACAACGCTATCGCTAATATCGAAGAAGTAAACTACCCCGAGTCTTGGGCAAGCACGAGCGACGGCGCAGTAGTTAAGCCTGTCACCAAAGACGCTTACTTCACGAACATCATTGCTCCTATCCTTGCGCAAGAAGGCGACAAACTTCCTGTTTCCGCATTCGTAGACCACGCAGACGGCACAGTTCCGACTGGTACGACGAAATTCGAAAAGCGCGGTATTGCAGTCAATGTTCCGCAATGGATAAAAGAAAACTGCTTGCAATGTAATCAATGCTCTTTCGTATGTCCTCACGCTTGTATCATTCCTGTGGCTCAAAAGGCTGACGCTCTTGAAAAAGCTCCGAAGACTTTCGAGACCGTACCTATG
This sequence comes from Clostridiales bacterium, assembly GCA_014799645.1. Lineage (GTDB taxonomy): Bacteria > Bacillota > Clostridia > Christensenellales > UBA3700 > RACS-045. The sequence continues at coordinate 17,541 of JAAVHQ010000018.1, forward strand.
AAAAATCCAAAGGCGAAAGACTACGAATTCAGAGTACAAGTTTCTCCGCTCGATTGCTCGGGTTGCGGAAACTGCGCAAATATCTGTCCTGCAAAGGAAAAGGCTTTGAAAATGATTCCGCTTGCAGACGCGCTTGCAAACGGCGAAAGCAAGAACTGGGAATTTGCCGACAAGCTTGACGAAAGCGACGTACCAATCGCAAGAGACAGCGTAATCGGAAGCCAATTCAACCGCTCGCTCTTCGAGTTCTCGGGCGCATGCGCAGGTTGCGGCGAAACTCCGTACCTCAAAGTCATCACCCAACTTTACGGCGACAGAATGATCGTTGCCAACGCTACGGGTTGTTCGTCAATCTACGGCGGCTCTGCTCCGACCTGTCCTTATAGCAAAAATAAGAAAGGCGAAGGTCCTGCATGGGCAAACAGCCTCTTCGAAGACAACGCTGAATTCGGTTTCGGTATGCTTACCGCTACCAACCAACGCAGAGTTAAACTTATGGAAGATATGGAAGCTGTTATGGCTCTCGGCGTAAGCGAAGACCTCTCCGCTAAGTTCACCGCTTGGATGAAGACGTACAACGACGCTATCACCAACAAGAAAGCAAGTCAAGATATCAAAGACGTAATCGCTGCGGCTGTTAAGGCTGAAAAAGACAGCGAGAAGAAGGCTTTGCTCAATAATATCGCAAAGAATGCAGACTGCCTCGTCAAGAAGTCCGTATGGGCATTCGGCGGCGACGGCTGGGCATACGATATCGGCTACGGCGGTCTTGACCACGTACTCGCTCAAGGACAAAATATCAACGTTGTCGTACTCGACACGGAAGTATACTCCAACACGGGCGGTCAAGCGTCCAAGTCCTCGCCTACCGGCGCAGTCGCTAAGTTCGCTGCCGGCGGTAAAGTGACGAAGAAAAAGGACCTCGGCAAGATGGCAATGAGCTACGGCTACGTATACGTCGCTCAAGTCGCTATGGGCGCAAATATGAATCAATACATCAAGGCTTTGAAAGAGGCTGAGGCTTACGACGGACCGTCNCTCATCATCTGCTACGCTCCTTGTATCAACCACGGTATCAATATGTCNANNTCNCAACTNGAAGAAAAGAGAGCCGTTGANGCNGGATANTGGCAGTTGTATAGATACAANCCNGCNCTNGCNGAACAAGGCAANAATCCGTTTACNCTCGACAGCAAAGAAGCNACCGCNGANTACAANGAATTCTTGCTCGGCGAAAACAGATACGCNCAACTNGCTAAATCCAANCCGCAAGTNGCNGAAAANCTCTTCGCTATCAACGAGAAGGAAGCAAANGANAGATACGNAGGNTACAAGAANTTGTCCGANTAAG
>JAAVHQ010000018.1:18896-55765 GCA_014799645.1 Clostridiales bacterium
TNNTNAGCATNCATATNATATNCAANANNAAAAGGGAAGCAAACGCTTCCCTTTTTGATTTATGCTATAAGTTTTTGTCAGTCTTTTCGTCGAACGTGAGGTGAACTTGTAATTCTTTCGATACTCTACTTAATATCAANATCCGTNACAAATATATACACTTGCTTTTCAAGATANACNATATACNCGTCTTTNCGAACGNTGTNGCTGAAATAGTAGCTTTGNTATACCCTATAATTGNCNTGAATTGACGAGCCGTTGATATTNCTNAAAATNGCNAAATANCTAGCGTCGTTATTTGTGACGTTCTCTTGGAGCAAGACGGTNACTTCAACNGACTTGCCGTCTTTGACGTAATACTCTCTGTATCCGCTCTCGTCTTGCGTGATTTGGGTCTCTANTATCGACCATTCTTTGTCGTAGTCGTANATCAANTCNACGCCTGCGTCTTTCATTGTCTTNTCGATTGTGTCAAANCATATTTTGTTGTCGTANTAGAAATTCCAATCGCCGCGGTANTCGACGACGTTTACGCNTNAATCAGTACCGTCTCCGTCCGAGNGCGCAGGTCCGAATATAGATGAAGATATAAGNATNATGNCNAGAGCGATTACGACGANCGAGCAAGCAAGCGAAGTCCATACNGCGCGCTTTTTACGCGCAGTCTTTTGGACGGCTTTGCTTTCTTCGACATACTCTCCGCCGAACGCCTTTTTGCTCTCTATCTTTTGCAACAAGACGTCTTTATCGGGAGCGTTNANCTCTTCAAAAGCCTTGATTAAGTTGTCTTTTTGTTTTTTCTTCATCATATATTAGTACACTCTTTTTGCCTTTTTGTATCGCCTATTNTTTATATTTTTCTAGGTATAATCTTTTAATTTNGCAATCGCCCGTTTGTAAGTCCTTTCCACACTGCCGAGCGACTTGTCGGTCTTTTTGGCTATCTCTCTGAANGTCATATCCAAATAGAACTTGTAATATATNACGCAGTACTCTTCCTCGTCGAGAAGTTTAAGACCCTCGCGCAGGGCAATAGACGTGACCTTGTCGTCGATATTCTGCTTTGTCGCAAGAATATCTTCGTTGAGAGGCGCAANCGGTCGTCGCTTTTCTCCTCTNACCATATTAAGATATTTGTTTTTGATAGCTTTGCAAAGATAATTAAAGGCGCTACGTCCTGCTTTGTAATGTCCGGCGATATACTCGATATTTGCGAAAATCTCCGCGACCAAATCTTCCGCAGTCATAGCNTGTCGACAGTAGCGGAATGCTACGCGNTAAAGTCCTTTGTAAGTGAGTTCAAAAAGCGTGGCAATACTNTCCGTATTGCCCTGACTGACGTCTATCATACATTTCTCAATCTGTCCGTCAAGACCTTTGTCCACCGCTTTCATATATTGAGAGTAGCATATATTACCCTTCGTTGTCAACGNAGAGTTTTCAAAAAAATTTTTGANAAAAGCGATACAAACGCATTTTATCGGTGTAGTATTAGACGAAAAACAAAAACGGAGGAAAACGATATGAGAAAAAAACACGTTGTTTTCATACTAACTCTAATAATCATAACAGCTATTTCGCTGTGCGCATTTTCGGCTTGCAGCGGAGGCCCTCGCGACGGCAACGACGGNCCGCCTTACACATATCCAAATGCGGGCGGTAATCCAAATAATTCCTCAGCCAGCGAGACAGGTATCAAAGAAAATCCCGTAATTGATACAGCTGAGCAAAACGACTTGTACTTCTCCGTCGACGCCCACACTGCGGAATATACTCAACTCAAAGATATGATTTTGAACGGAACGGGNTACGGCTCTTATGCAAGTCANGTCAAGATTGACCAAATGCTCAACTATTTCAAATACGACTATTCNACTCCGCAAGANGACGAATTGCTCGCGCTCAANGCGTCNCTCTTCGACTGTCCGTANAATACTGAAAAGAAGTTGCTTCGCGTAGGTCTGAAATCTCAACAAGTATATATGGAAGACGTAAAGAACAATATCGTATTGCTTTTGGACGTATCGGGNTCTATGAGCGGAGCGAGCAAAATCGACCTTATGAAAGANGCGATGATAAAAATGGTAGACAACCTCAATCAAGACGACGTNATTTCTATNGTGACNTANAGNAACAAAACNAAAGTCGTCATTGACGGATTGACTATGGGCGAAAACGCAAANGANATNAAACGCNAAATNGGCGACCTTAGAGCNGACGGCGGAACGAACGGCGAAGGNGGAATACAAAAGGCGTACGANGTCGCAAAAAGTCACTTCATTGAGGACGGCAACAATCGCGTCATACTCGCCACCGACGGCGATTTCAATATCGGTATTAGCGACGTAGGTCAACTCAAAGAGTTTATATCCGCTAAAAAAGACGACGGAATATATCTCACCTGCATAGGACTTGGCAGCGACTACGGTTATGCAACGTCGACTATGGAAGCGCTCTCAAAGAGCGGTAACGGATATTGGGGATATATCCATAATATGGGCGATGCNGAAAAGTTGCTCGTNGAAGACCTCGCTTCGACAATAATCACGATTGCTAAGGACGTAAAGGCAAAGATAGTCTTCAACGCCGACGTAGTAAAGAATTTCAGATTGCTCGGATATGAAAACAATATCATCTCAAGCGAGGACTATGAAGATAATACGACCGACGCGGGCGAAATAGGCACAGACTTTACTCTATCGCTCTGCTTCGAAATAGAACTGGGCGCGGACGTAGATTTGTCGCAAGAACTCAATATTGCAGAAGTCAACATAAGATACAAAGATGCGAAAGCAAACGCAGAAGACCCTTCCAGCGAGTTGAAGTTGCCCATAACCTCCGACTGCTATACTTTGGAAATGTCGCAAGACGATAGCTTTGTGTCAAGCGTAGTGGNATTCNCGCTAATCGCGCTTAATTCTCAATACAAAGCAAACGCTAATATCGACAACGTAATCGAAAGATTGCAAGGCCTGGGACTTAGCGACAAATACAAAGTGGAATTCGTACAAGTAGTCACTACCTACAAAAATCTAATGAGCAACGTAAACCGTTAGATTTCTCCATAATACACCTTAAAAATTTCTTTGTATCTTAAAAAACCGCCATAGCAATATGGCGGTTACTTTTATAAAAACTTTTTTATCTTCATCCACTCTTCTTTATCCCAACCTCCTGCGTTGGCAGGAGAAGTGGACGGAAGATAGTTGAATTGCAAATCGGGATAAGTCTTTTTGGCAATCTCATAAGACTTTTTGCCATTGCAAAATATCGCTTGAATATTCGCCGTCTTAATTACTTTGACGATATCGTTGGGGACAACGTCTTTTATATCGCTATCCAACGACCCGTCGCGATTGCACGAATAGATTATATCCATAAGCGCGATATTGTGCGCCAAAAGCCATTGCTTTTTGCCTTCGATACTTTCGGGTACGGACTCGCCCGCGACTTCCCCAATCGTCGTCCAAAACCTATTGCGAGGATGCATATAGTAAAAGCCTCTTTCCAACGATTTGACGGACGCCATACTGCCGAGTATGAGTACGCGACTGTTTTCGTTGAAAATAGGCTCGAATGAATATATCATATTATTTGGCTACGTAAATCTTCGTGCAAGGCGCTTGTCCGCTAAGCACTTCGGAGATTGTGAACTTTGGATTTGCGATATAGACTTCCGTTCCGTTTTTGAGAGGCGATTTGATAAATTCCAACTTTGCGTTTGCTCCGTTTGCGCCCACGCGCGACGCGCCTTTGCAAAGATTTTGCGCCTCAGAAACGGCGTCNANNAGTTCGTAACTGTCCTTGCCAGTAATCTCTCTTATCAACGTGCTTTCGTCGTTGGGATTTGAATAAATACCGAGCGTAGACGTGTATATCAACAAAGTCTTGCATTTGACAAGACAAGCAATTTGCGAAGCCGTTTCGTCATTGTCCATACAGTGTACTATGTCGTCGCGATTTTTCGCCAACTCTTGCAATTCGAGTTTGTCTATCTCTTCGGANGAAAGAGGGTCGTTGTANTTGACGATAGGNATAGCGTTCTGCTTTGGGCATCTAAGCAAAAGGCTTTTCAAAATTTCCTTTTTNGCANGGTCGTTNAAATGTCTATGCTCGACGAGTATTTGTCTTACGCTGTATTTGGGNTCTATATACTCGCGGTANTTCTCCATAAGTATAGTNTGTCCTTGCGCGGCGTAATCCATCTTGACTTCGTTGTAATTGCCCTCGATTTCCTTGCCGTTTCGCTTGATGTAGTCNATTCTGCCGATTTCCGTCGCTCCGCTCGTCACCCAAATATAGCCTGGGCGCAGTTCCCTGCTTATTCTGGATATAGCNTTGTAATCTATATCCCCCCACGCTTTATTGACAAGNGCCATAGAGCCTACTTTTCCTACTAATTCGACGTCAAATTTCATTTCTTTGTCCTCTTTGTATTTATTATGCNANCATTTCGTCGCTTTCCCATTCTTGCTGTTTTGAATAGATAAACGCTACTACTTCCGTTTGATTTATCTCTTCGCCTTCTACGTACGGCGTACCAGTCGTCGTATTCTTTTCCGCGTTCTCGTCGGCAATCAAATTCATCACGCCTCTTTCGTCGATTTGTACGGTAATCGTTCCGTCCTCGTCGGTGCGGTAGACTTTGGCAAATCCGTTGTAATCATCGTCGGGAACAAGGTCGACGTACTTGTCAAGTCTTTCCAACAATTCAGGTGTCGGGTGTCCGTAATCATTGCCCGCTCCGCAAGAAATTATAGCGTATTCGCAATCGACTTTATTCAAAAATTCTTCTCGCGTTGAAGTCTTCGAACCGTGATGCGCGACTTTCAATACGTCGGCGTCCATATTGTCAAAATAGCCTTTTGCCAAAAGATAATCTTCATTGGTGAAGTTGGAATCGCCGGTAAGTACGATAGTTCTTTCGGCATACTCCAAAATACAGATAGGCGATATTGCATTCTTATATTCTGCGGTAGTCTTGGTCGGATAATCCGCATCGTCGTAAGTGTAGCACTTCATTATCCAATTTTCGCCTTTTATTTCATAAGTGCCTACGTTTTCATTATAGACTGCATTTTTGGTAACGCCGTCTTCAATGTAAGTCTCGTTTTGAGCCGCTTCGTAAGCATTATTCCAAGTAGCCGTAGTACCCGTAACTCCTTTTGGGAAATAGAAACTCTTTATTTCGTAATTCTCAATGAGTTTTTTAGCCTCTCTGATATGGTCGTAGTCGGTATGAGAAAGGAATAGATAATCTATCGTGGTTATTTCCAAATCGGTCAACGCCCCGTTTATTACGTTCCACGGCGAAGGCGTACCAAATTCACTACCTATATCCATTACCATTATCTGTCCGTCAGGGAAAATCAAGAGTATGCAATCCCCCTGACCTATGTCAAGCACTCGCATTTCCAAAATCGCGCCTTCGAGTTTGGCAACGCCAGTAGGTACAATAACATTGCTATTTCCTGTTCCAGAACCATCTCCGCTTGATGAGCCATCTCCACTTGATGAACCATCTCCGCTTGGTGGCGCATCTTCTTCGGGATTCATCAAGCCTTTTATATAGTCACCTATATTTCCCCACAGTCCTTTCACACTTATCACAACAATTGCGATAATAAGCAATATAACTAAGATAGCGGTCAAGACGGCAATGAGTTTTTTTGTATTAGCCGATTTTTCTGCCGCCTTTTTCTTTGAATAGGATCTGCCTTTTGCTTTTTTGCTTTTGCCGGATGATGAAGCCATATTCACTCCTTTAACTATTAGTCTTCGTCCGAGAAGTATTCAAGTATTTTCTTCTTCTTTTCAGGTTTGTTGTCGCCGTGCTTGATAAATACCGTCGTCACAAGCGCTAAGGCGATAAATACCGAAGCGTAGATGAATACGCTGCTTTGGGATATATTCGTCATAAATATACCGGCGAACGCAGGCGTAACCGCTTGCGCCGACATTGAGAACGCATAATAGTACCCCGTATACTTTCCTACCGTACTGCCTTTAGAAAGTTCCGTAACCATAGGCAACGTATTGACGTTTACGCAGACCATACCGAAACCTGCCAAAAGGAAGCAAAGCGGAAAGAGTATATTGACGTGAGGCGTCTTTGCCGTCATAAAGAAGCACGGTATAAATGCCAAAGTGGCAACTATTATTCCGATTATGACGGTCTTTTTTCTACCCAACTTACTCGCCAAAAGCGATACAGGCAAAAGCGCAATCGCGCCGCCCGCTCCGTTGAGTATGGATATAGTACCTACGAAACCTTGGTCGAACGCAAGCGTGTCGGTCGCGTAAGTGGAAAGGTGCGATTTGACTGCGTTGTAACCCATAAACCAAAGAAATACGGTCATGAGTATAAGGAAGAGAGATATTACTTTCGCCTTAGGCAACTTTTCATTACCTTCGAGTTCTTCCTCGTCGATTACTTGATATTTTTCTTCCTCAGCCATTCTCATCTCGACGAACTTCTTTTCCTTGACGGTAAACATATACGCTACAAGTATAATTAAAAGCACGATTGCCGTCGTAAAGAAGAGCCAGAAATAGTTCTGCGTGGCATTCTTAGCAAAAATCTTATAGAGTATAATCGCCACAAGTCCGCCTGCTCCGCCCATAAACGTAATAAGCGCGTTGGCTTGCGAACGCAAAGGCTTTGGCGTCACGTCAGGCATAAGCGAAATAGCCGGCGAACGGTAAGAAGCCATTGAAATCAACAACAGTAACAATGCGACGATAAACATAACGAGTATCCACACGTGGTCTTTCGCCAACTCGCCAGCTAATGCAATCTGCGCGGCTTTTATCGCTTGCACGACTTCCGAACCGCCGTTCGCCATAAGGCTGTCGTACCCCTTATCCGCAATATCCAAAGTATTTATAATCGTCTGCAAATCGGGATTGTAACCGATAAGCACTTCGATATTGTTGTAACCCGCTTCCATTATCTTTTGGAATTGTAAAAACTCAAAGAGAGCCATTATTATCAACGAAATCGCCGCGGCTATCGTACCCCAAAATAAGAACGTCGTTCTTCTACCCATTTTTGCGTTGACCGCTTTATCAGACAGACCGCCGAAGAATGGCAACAAGAATATCGCAAGTAAGTTGTCAAGACCCATAATAAGTCCGTACTGCCACTCGTTCAAGCCGAAACGTCGGTTGAGAATAAGCGGCATAACGTAGTCGTACACTTCCCAAAAACACATAATTCCGAAAAATGCAAAGCCTACGAGAATCGTCCGCTTGAAGTCAAGTCTTAAAGTGTCGTTCGCTCTTTCTTTTTTCATAAATCCCCTTTTGTAGATTAACAATAATAGTAACCTAGTGTAAGTATATCATATACATATTAAAAAGGCAACCCGATATTGACTAATCGACAAAAGTTATGGTAAAATATTGCTTGCGAGGTGCGTTATGGAAATCTTACTCAACGGCAAATGGAATTTCAAAATGATAGGCGCGGACAATGTCTACGAGGGCAAAGTCCCCGGCGACGTAATGACCGACTTGCTTGCAAACGGCGCAATCCCAAATCCGTTGATAGGTCTAAACGAGAAACTTGTTCAATGGGTAGGTCAAGCAGACTGGGAGTATTTCAAGACGTTCAACGTTGATAAATCTATACTTGAATACGATTACGTGGAACTTGATTGCGAAATGCTCGACACTCTCGCCGATGTCTACGTCAACGAAACCAAAGTGGCAAGCGTGAAGAATATAAACCGTCACTACGCTTTCGACGTCAAATCACTTCTCAAAGAGGGCGAAAACGCCATACGCATTTATTTCCATTCTCCTCTACCGTACATAGCCGAAAAGCAAAAGAAAAATTCACTTCCCAACAGCACTATGGGAGAAGCGGGGTCTTGCCATATAAGAAAAAGTCCTTACCACTTCGGCTGGGACTGGGGTCCGCATATGCTCACTTGCGGTATCTCTGGAAATTGCTCTATCAAGGCTTACGACGTATGCAAAATCACCCGAGTGGATATTCGCCAGACGCATAGCGAGGACAAAGTTACGCTTGATATAAACACTCATTTTTCTAACGCTAACGACAATTTGAATACGGTTTATACCCTATCGCTCGACGGCGAAGAAGTATGCAAATCTCAAGGAAGCGCAACCGCTACTTTGAGAGTCGACAATCCTAAACTTTGGTATTGCAACAATATGGGCGAACAGCCTTTATACGACTTGAAAATAGAGGTCTATTCCGATAAAAAACTTATCTGCGAAAAAGCGCAAAAGATAGGACTAAGAGAAATAATACTCGACAATAAAGACGACGAGATAGGCAAAAACTTCTGCTTCTATATAAACGGCAAGCGCATTTTTGCGCGCGGAGCGAACTGGATTCCCGCGGATAGTTTTATCAACGCGGTATCCGACGAAAGACTTTACGACTTGCTCTACAAAGCCAAAGCGTGCAATATGAATATGATAAGAGTATGGGGCGGAGGCTACTACGAAAGCGACAGATTTTACGATATCTGCGACAGACTGGGAATTTTGGTGTGGCAGGACTGCAATTTCGCTTGTTCCCCCTACCCGTTCAACGACGAGGAATTCGTCGAGGAATGTCTAGCCGAAGTCACAGACAACGTGCTTAGACTCAAAAACCACGCTTGCCTATGTCTTTGGGCTGGTAACAACGAGATTGAATCTATGTCTATGGCGTGGCTTATTCGCCGAGACGTAATCAATTTTAGCGGTAAATTCTTCTATGAAACTTTGAGAAATCACGTAACCTCGCTCGACGAGAACACGGCTTATTGGGCTTGTACTCCGTCAAGCGGTACGTATATGAAAAAAATCAACTCGCCCGATTTCGGCGACACGCATTTGTGGCACGTATGGCACGGACTTAGAAAACTGGAACATTACCGCAAGATGAACACGCGTTTTTGCAGTGAATTCGGCATAGAATCCTTGCCCACGCTCAACGCGATTGAGAAGTTTGCCGACGGACACGTATACGATAGCGTGAACGCTCCCCTTGCCAAAGCGCATCAAAAATGCATTGGCGGAAATACGAAAATAAAATACTATATGCTCTCCAAATTCTGGACGCCGAAGAACTTTGAAGATACCGTCTATCTTTCCCAACTTACGCAAGCGATTTGTATGAAAAACGCAACCGAAGGTTGGCGAGTAAAGAAAGGCAGGTGCAACGGCGCGCTCTATTGGCAGTACAACGACTGTTGGGGCGTAAACTCTTGGTCGGGAATGGACTACTACGGCAATTTGAAGGCTTTGCAGTATATCGCAAGACGATTTAACCAAAACGCCATTCTTTCACTGCAACTCGAAGGCAAAAAAGCAGATATATTCTTCATCAACGACAATATAGACGCTTTCAACGCGGAAATAGTCTACGGCATAAAATCGTATGACGGCGAAACCGTCTATTCTACGAATACTACTCTTTTATTGGACGGCGACGCGGCTCAAAAAATCGCGACCTTAGACTTGAAAAAACTACTCAAAAAACATAGGGCGAAAAACTGCTATATGTACGCTACCGCATACGATACGCAAGGCAACGTAGTTTGCGAAGAAACCCTTCCCCTCACCGACGAAAACAAAGCCAACTTGCCAAAGGCAAAACTAGACCTATCAATCGAGCAAGTTGACAATACGGCAAAACTTACTATTACGGCGGACTGTTACGCGCGCTTTGTCGAATTGAGATTAAAAGGCTACCCGACTATGCTCTCGAACAACTATTTCGATATGATGCCAAATCAAGTGAAGACCGTTACTTTTGAAATACCGCACGGCGAAGACATTGAGAGCGTCAAAAATCTTTTGAGCATTCGTTCTCTCGTAGACGTAGCGAGAAAATACAGTTCGGCGCACGACAGACTGACGAAACTGTCGATTTTCCTCAAACCTATCAATATTGCCAACTATATAGCGAGAACGTTCGATAAATAAAATCCAATAGGTATATTTCCAATAATAAATAGCAATAACTCAAATATGTTAAATTATCAGGAAGTATACGATAGAATCAAAAATGAATTTTGCAATACCTGCGATTTGCGAGCAATCGAACTGCAAATCTCGGGTAAAAACGCTTGCTTCTTCTTTATCGACGGATATATTGACACGCTGTTGTTTGAAAACAACTTGCTCAAACCTCTAAAAAGCGTGCAGAACGTAGAGCAAGTAAACGTTGACGTACTCAACGCCAACACGATGTTTACCACTTCAATAGAAGAAATACCCGAAGTTGAGAAAGCCATATCGGAAATAGCAAGCGGTGAAATAGTGCTGCTCTGCGACGGAAGCGAATGCTTCTTCAAATACAGCGAGAAAAAGTATCAACTTCGCGCGGTAACAGAACCGCCCGTATCGACCGTCTTACGCGGACCTAGAGAGGGCTTTGTCGAAGACCTCAAAACCAATATGTTTATGATACGCAGACGCGTGGCAAGTCCAAAACTTACCGTGGATATGCTGAGCGTAGGCAAGTATACGCAGACGAAAGTCGCGTTGTGCTTTATCGACGGAATTGCCGACGGCGAAATCGTCGGACGAATCAAAAGTAAAATTCAAGAGATAGACATAGACGGCGTGGTGGAATCATCATACGTCGCAAGATATCTTGAAGAAAATAAATTCTCTTTATTCTCGCAAGTCGGCGCAAGCGAAAAGCCTGACGCTATAGTGGGCAAAATGCTCGAAGGCAGAATTGCGATAATCGTAGACGGCTCGCCGTCAGTGCTTACACTTCCATTCGTACTATACGAAAACTTCCAAATGAGCGAGGACTATTATATCAAGAGCTACCGCGCGTCAATGCTGAGAATTATCAGACTTTTTGCGGTAATCTTCTCTATTTTAATGCCCGGAATTTACGTCGCTTTGCAGGAGTTCCAATACCAACTCTTCCCTATTAAATTTCTAGTATCCATTCTCGGGTCAATATCGAATATTCCGCTATCTCCGACGCTTGAAATGCTGTTGGTGCTATGTATATTCGAAATCCTCAACGAAACGTCAATTCGAATGCCGCGTTACGTCAGTATGGCTCTGTCGGTAGTCGGCGCAATCATTCTCGGCGAAGTTGCGGTCACCGCAGGACTTTTCTCCATTTCGTCAATCATAATCGTAGCCGTATCCACCGTGGGTATTTACTGCGTACCCGACGAGATAAATTCGTCGAATATACTCCGCCTCGGCTTTGTCGCAATAGGCGGCGTGCTGGGACTTGCGGGAATACTCTTCGGCGCAATGGCTCTAATCGGATATATGTGTTCTATCAACAGTTACGGCGTGTCGTATATGTCGCCTTTTGCTCCGACTTTGCTTCACGACTGGCAGGACGGACCGCTCAAAGCGCAAATCGAAGAATTCGGCGAACGTCCGTATTCCGTGCCGACCGCCAACCGTACCCGTCAACGCAGTAATCTTGCCGACAATATCGAGCAAGACAATCAATCAAATGGAGAGGAAAATTAAATGCAAAACAAACTCAACAACAAAATTTATACCGAGCAGTTTCTGCTTTTGGCGTTTATCTCTCTAATCACGTTCAAAGTGGTAATGCTTCCTCAATATCTTGTCAAAACGGCAGGCAGTCAAAGTTACATGACTATGTTCTTTATGATAGCGATAGAGATAATGATGCTTTGCGTAGTCTACGGCATTACCAAAAACGGCTCTATACTTCAACTTGACATACCCAAATGGCTCAAAGGAATTTTTGCGATTTTGGTATTCTCTTCCTCGCTCATCAAAAGCACGGTGCTTGGAAGCGAAGGCGTGTCGTATATCTCTACTTCTTTGTACGCAAACGTAAGTTGGTCTTTCGTGATGCTTGCGCTTATGATAGTATGTCTGTACTTAGCGCACAAAGGCGGAAAAGTGCTGGGGCGCACGGTGCAAATATTCTTCTGGATATTGATTTTCGCGCTCGTATTCTACGCGGTGTTTTCCAATTCCAACTTCGACATAATCAACTTAATGCCCTATAAAATTTCCCCTGAACTTGCCGTCGCAGGCGATAAGTATTTGATGTGGTTCGGCGACTTTACGCCACTGCTCTTTATGTCGGTGCAACCCTCGCCAAACCGCAAGAAAAGCACGCTCGCTATATGGATTGCGATTGCCGTAATTGCCGCGCTGATTTGTACTGTGGGACTTATGATTGAATTCATCTGCATATTCGGCGCAAGCGGCGAGATTGTCGGCAACGCATTCCTCAACGTATCATCGCTCAACAAAATATCATTTATGATAGGCTCGGTAGACTTGCCTACGGTAATAAGTTGGCTGATAATGTGCGTGATAAAATTCTCATTGCTACTCTTCGCTATGGCGGAATGCGCAAAGTTCTTTTTCGGCAACAAGGCTCTCGTATCTCTTGCTTGCGGAATCATAGTCTACGCAATCATAGTCTACGGCATAGGAAATTTGAAAACGTGCTACAACTTAGCAACGGGCTGGCTTAGATACTTCGTACTCGCCGCCGAATTCGGCGTGACGTTTGTCGCGTATATCGCAATGCGCGTATCTCAAAAACGAAATCAGTCTACTGTGCAAAGCGCAAACAATCAAGGAGAAGTATATGAAAAAGCCTAAGTTTATAAACAAAAAATGGTTGGTAATTCTCGTAATTGCATTAGTGTTGGTTACGTTCTCTTTCCTTGACGAACAAAAGAGTATTGCGGCTCGCACTATCGTGCTTGCNCTCTCGCTCGATATGGTNGACGACGAGTANGAAGTGGGTATTCAAGTACTCAAACTNGACAAGAGCGAAAAACAAGAATTTCTCACCTACTTTGCCAAAGGCAAAAAACTCAGCGATATTATCGAGCATTTGTCCTACGANACGGGNAGNACGGTTGCGCTATGNCACGCGACNGTGNTGATAATAGGNCAGGACGTACTCAATAAAGACGACAACAAAGCGATGAGTTACTTTTTCGAAGGCGAAGTGCTTTGCAACAACACAATGGTCGTGACTTCCGTGCAATCTCCGCGCGAGGTNCTCTCGCCCACTCTATCCAACGGCGTGGGAAGCGGTTACTATCTCGGTCAAGTCTTNCACAATATGGTCGGCGATTTCGGAATAATTCCTATCACCGTCAAGGACTTTTTCAAGAANAAATATCATATCGGCTCTTGCGTNTATCTGCCCTGNGTGTCTTTGGAAAAAGAGGGNGAAACAACCTTNCTTGACATTACGAAAAGCTACGTCAGCGACGGCACAAAAGGCGTGATTTTNTCAGAAAANGCNACCAAAGGACTTAGCCTNACGCTNAATAAAATAAGCAACGGAACTCTTCCCTATCATTACGAAAATTCGGTGGGCGAANTGGACATTGTNAANTCAAAAGGCGATATAAAAATAGANAANGANAGCAATACCGCAAAACTGCAAATAAGCGCCACTCTCAAAGACAACACGTACGTTCCCGAGAAAATCAACGAGGAACTTTGCATAGANTANGTAAGCAATGAAATCAAGTCNTATATNGAGGAATGTTACTANCAATGCAGGGACGCGGGACTTGACGTATTCTATATCGGACAGCGNTGTTACGCNTACGGNAACGAAATNTATAAAGACCCGTCNTATCTAGATCAAATCCAACTGGAAATAGAAGTAAAAGCAAAAATGAAGTAGTCGCCTTGACTACTTCATTTTTTATTCCTTATCTCTAACCATACTCATAAGATATTTTTTNTCTAGCGCGTACATCTTCTTCGACTCTTTCGTCTTGTANTATANGTGGAAACAATGCACGCCNGGGAATTTACCGCGATACTCNACNACNTCNTTGCCNAGTTCCTTNAATCTCTCAATCAGCGGTATATGATGCTTGCCGACGAAAACGTCGTTCTTTCCGTAAGCGATAAAGACCTTTTNAGGNAAATTCTCNTCAACCCACGGCAANGTGTANATCAAATCTTTGAATTCATACTCGTCAATTTTATCGTATTCCACGCCCGTCATATCGTATATGATATCGCGAGCAAGATANGTCTTTTTNAAGCCGTCGAAATCGTACGCTCCGCAATGCAACATCGCGCCTTTGATTTTGAAATTNACAGGCTCTGCGCCCAATCTTTCAAGAAAGGTTGNNTTGTGCAAAGTAGCGCANAATTGACACGCTATNTGTCCGCCTGCCGAATCGCCCGTTACGAATACGTTGTCAAGNTCAAAAGANTATTCTTCCGCATTGTTTTCCAGCCATTTCATTGCCTTGACGACGTGACGCAAAGCGTCTACGTATTTATATTTTGGACTAAGTCCGTAATTCACGTTGATTACGCACATACCCATNTCGGCAAACAACTTGCCCTGACCTACTCGCCACTTCTTGTCGCCNGTNATCCAGCCNCCGCCGTGTACGTTGACAAGCACGGGCAATTTNGCGTCCACGATGAGTTCGGGCTTGAAAATATCNAGTTTGCAAATTTCNCTCTCTTGATCGCAGTAAATNACGTCNTTTATCTCAATTATCTTGTTACTGCTCTTGTATTTATTTGTNACGCAACTCTTCGAACTGTCGTCTAGGTCAAACGCCAATTTCGCAATCTTCGACATATTGAAAATCTTTTTTGCCATAATTNCCTCTCTATATCTTCAACGCTTCTCTATCCACGACTTTTCCGCCGAGTAAAGTAGCGNAAATGCGACCNTNTNCGTCAAGTACGTTTATATCNCCTATCATACCTACCTTGACGTCGCCNATNTCCTCNCGTCCCAAAAGTCTTGCAGGGGTCTTCGTNCACATATCCACGCAGTCTTCAAGCGCGTAACCTTGCTCGACAAGTCTTTCGACCATTTTGCCAACGGGCGTAATTGAACCNGCATAAGTATTGAGTTCGGGCAATATCGCTACGCCGTCGTCAATTCTTATCTTTTGTCTACTCTCTCCGCTACCGAGGTAGTAATCTCCTTGCGGCATACCCGCTACGCTCAATGAATCGGATACAAGGCANATNCCNTTGCTTCCTTTGAGTTTGNNTATCATAGAGAACAACTTGTCNGNTACGTGTCTGCCGTCGGCGATAACTTCCGCGACTACGNCTTNTTCTATCAAGCCGACTTCGGTNAGTCCCAAATGNTTTTTGGGCGTATCTCTTCTCGACGGCCTTGAAGTGCAGTTGTATAAATGCGTGACGCTGTTCGCCCCGTTTTCCAAACAAGCGTAAATCTCGTCGTCTATAGAATCGTCGTGTCCCAAAGAAATTTGNATTCCNTTNTNCGTCGCCTTTTTGCAAAACTCCGCCGACCCCGAAAGNTTGGGCGCAAGCGTNATTCTCTTGACTATATCTATATTATCCCANACNAACGAATCGCATACGTCCGGCGCAATCAACAGATGAGGGGGATGCGCCCCTGCGCTCTTTCTTGCAAGATACGGACCTTCCAAGTGTACGCCCGCAATCNTNGAATAATTGCTATTGTATTTTCGAATATTGTCTACCGCTTTATTGATATCCTCTACGCTCGCCGTCATAGTCGTGGGAACAAACGTCGTCGTACCGGTGAAAAGATGATACTTGCAAATTGTGTCGATAGACTCAATACTCGCTTCCATACAGTCTTTGCCCCAACCGCCGTGAGTGTGAATATCTATAAATCCCGCAGTCGCTATTTTGCCCTGCGCGTCGAATACCTCGCCCTCGACTTGACTGCCGATTGCCTTAATGATACCGCCCTCGATTGTGACGTTGCCTTGGACAAATTTGCCTTGCGAATAGATTTTTGCGTTGATTACGGTGCTTGTCATTCTCTACCTATATTAGTCCAATAATATTTTGTACGATTTAATTATATTACCCGTTTTGGGTCGGTGTCAATCCTTGAATTTTGATATGTAGGAATTTTGTTTGTAATTTTTTGTATTTAATCATTATCTTTACCAAAAAATCTATTTCTCTCTTTACAAATAAAGAAATATATAATATAATAATTTTGTAACAAAAATAAAGGGAGATAAATTATGAACTCTATGAAAACAAAAAAAGGCAAGATTGCAGTAAGTTTATTTGCGGTAATGCTAATCGCTTGTATTCTTACAGTTTCTATGACGGGTTGTAGTTCCAGTGAAGTAGGCGTCACTCCTGTTGACGTATTCTTCGTAGGCACGATGCAAAAGAATCCGACAGATACGTCCGACTTGATGAAAGAAGGTACGGAACTCGTCAGCGTAAAGACAATGCTCGATACGGAAAAGTGGACTCTTGAATCACATCCGTACGACGTCATCGCCGGCATCTACGCGTTGGCTGTTACCAATTACAACAACGTAAACCGCGCGGCTTATATGGTAATGACGGACTCGTCGGTAAACGCTTTCCAATGCTCTAATCTGGGCAATAAAGACGTCAACGTCGGCATTAGAAGTACCTACTCTAATTACCGTGGTGAAAACGGCTATTTTGAGCAAACCGTTTCCGGCGTAACCGTTCTTGACGGTTTGGGCGGTTTTATCAGCAGCCTTAAATCAAATTTCGGTTGGAATAGTCAAGTTTACCAAAACGACGATTTTAGAATTGAAAAGAAAGGCTTCAACGCAGGCGCTGAATTCTACGGAGAAGGTAACAACGATAGCGACGTTACCAAATACATAATGGGCGCAGGCAATCCAAAACTTAATAAAGTGAAAGCAAAAGATTATAGAGGCGACGTGACCGCTAATTTAACTAAGTCTGAAGAAGACGATTTCGTATCTAATAGAATGTTCGCTTGGTCGGAACTAGAAGCTTACGACGGCGATAAACTAACGGTTGCAGGCACTACTTATTACACGGGTACTTACGGCACAGGTTGGGCAACCAGCAATTACAGCAACAAAGAATATTTTGACGAAGAAAAGACTTCGATTTCCTATGACGCTGATCTCGATTTGTATACGTTGAATATCACAATTATCAATGATTACGTCGACGAAGCGTGCGACTTTACGAAAGGCGGACTTGTAAAAGACACAAAGGATTATATCGCGCTAAAAAATGCAAAATACATCGAATCCACAGCAAAAGTCGAGGTTTACGGAAGCGGACTTATTAAGTCGATGCAAAAGATTGATACTCTTGAATCCAAAGAGAAATGCGACCTCACGGTTGCCGGCGGTATGCTTGGTTCTTGCAACGGCGGCGGAAGAGCGTCCAATAGAATTACAATGGCGTTCGGTTACGAGAAAGAGGATTGCGACGCATTGAGACTCGTTGCTCTCTATTGGCCTGAACTTGCTACGGACACTTCTTTCCAAAAGGCTAAAAATTACAACGGCTCAGGCTCACCGCTCAAAGGCATTAAAGCTCTTGACCTATCTAAATACACGACCTTCAAAGATTACAAACCGCAAATCAACGATTTGGCAGGTAAGTTTAATACACTCTACTCTTATGACTGGTCGACGTACTCGTTGGATGAAGAATAATAATGATACGCATACACACGGGGCAACCCGTGTGTATGTCGCAAAATAAATTGAGATTTTTATATAACAAAGTAAATTAATAAACGTATTTTGTTGTATAAAAATCTTTATTTACAAATACAACCAAAATAGAGGAAGGAATGGACGTAAGCAAAATCGCAAACATTTTTGATTTTCAAGGCGAAATTGACGCAATCAAGCCATACGGAGAAGGTCATATCAACGATACCTTCTTAGTTAGCGTCAAAGATTGTGAAATAAAGTATATTCTTCAACGACTTAATACCAAAATTTTTACTAATTTCCACGGACTGATGAATAATATACTAAAAGTTACCGAATATCTTCGCGCTATCGTCAAGAGCGAAAACAAAGATTCTTCTCGCGAGTGTTTAACTTTGATACCTACTAAGAGCGGAGAGCCTTATTACGTCGACGGAGATGACTGTTGGCGCGCTTATATATTCATTAAAGATTCTATCGTCTATCAGGTTATCGATTCCCCCGCCGTATTTGAAAATACAGGTGAAGCTTTCGGAAAATTTATATCGAGATTGGACGGATTCGACGCAAGCGTTCTTTGCGAAGTAATACCCAATTTCCACAACACGCTCGATAGATACAACAAGTTCTTGACCTCGCTTGAAGCGGACAAAGTCAAAAGAGCCACCTCGGCTAAATGCGAGATTGAATTCGTAAACAAACGTAAGAATATCGTATCGGCGATAGTGGACGCTCTCGATAAGGGAGAAATCCCCCTTCGCGTAACACACAACGATACTAAAATAAACAACGTACTTATCGACAAATATACGGGAAAAGCAATTTGCATAATCGACCTTGATACGATAATGCCGGGAAGTCTACTCTACGACTTCGGCGATTCCATTCGCTCGGGTTGCAACACCGCGCTTGAAGACGAAAAGGATTTGTCAAAAGTCGACTTTGACATTACGCTTTATGAGGCGTACTGCAAAGGCTTTTTGAATGGCATAGGCGACAAGATTACGCAAAAAGAAATCGATATGTTGCATTTGAGCGCAATAATTATTACGCTTGAATGCGGAATAAGATTTCTTACCGACTATCTTGACGGCGACGAATACTTCAAGATTGCTTATCCGGAGCACAATTTGGTAAGATGCCGTACGCAATTCAAACTTGTCGAGCGTATGGAAAAAATGAGCGATGAGATGATAGAAATCGCTAAAAGATGTAGAAAATAACTATTAAGGAGTCTAATATGAGCGTTTTGGTAACCGGTGGCGCGGGCTATATCGGCTCGCATACGGTAATTGAACTCGTAGAAAATGGGTACGATCCCATAATCGTTGACAATCTTTGCAACAGCAAAAAAATCGCAGTTGAGCGAATAGAGCAAATCGTGGGCAGAAAAATTAAGTTCTACCCTTACGACGTTTGCGATTTAGAAAAACTTCGCAGTATCTTCAAAGCCGAAAAGATTGATTCTTGCATACATTTTGCAGGTCTTAAAGCCGTCGGCGAATCTTGTCAAAAACCTCTTGAATATTATCAAAACAATTTGATAAGTACGCTGAACCTTATTCAGGTAATGAAAGAATTCGGATGTAAGAATCTCGTTTTCTCTTCCTCGGCTACCGTGTACGGACAGCCGAAGAGCGTACCGATACTTGAAGACTTCCCTCTCTCGACGACCAATCCTTACGGCTCGACAAAACTCTATATCGAGGGAATACTCAAAGACGTCTACAAGGCGGACAATTCCTTTAATATCGCGCTTTTGAGATACTTCAACCCGATCGGCGCGCACAAGAGCGGACTTATCGGCGAAGACCCCAACGGCATTCCAAACAACCTCATGCCGTATATCACGCAAGTCGCTATCGGCAAACTCAAAAGATTGAGCGTATTCGGCGACGACTACCCCACTCACGACGGAACGGGCGTAAGAGATTACATTCACGTGCTTGATTTGGCGCGCGGACATATTCTCGCGCTCAAAAAACTCGCGACGAACAGCGGTCTTGTGATTTATAATCTCGGTACGGGAAAAGGATACAGCGTACTAGATATGGTAAAAGCTTTTGAGAAAGCAAGCGGAAGACAAGTGCCTTACGTTATTACGGCAAGAAGAGACGGCGATATCGCGGAATGCTTCGCTTCTACAGATTTAGCTAAGAAAGAACTTGGATTCGAATGTAAATACGATTTGCAAGATATGTGCGAAGACAGTTGGAGATGGCAAAGCAAAAATCCCAACGGATACGGAGAATAAAGATGAAACGACCTAAACTAAAGACAAAGTCTTTTACAATTCGTACTCTTAGAGAATGGAGTATTTTGGCTATCGACCTCGTTACAGTCATCGTCTGCTATTTAGGCGCGGTTTTGCTTTCGCAAGTATACTTGCCTCAACATGGCGTACCGGTAAAAGAAATACTCGTAAAGACGTTTTTGGGCATACCTATAATTATTGCTGTGTTTGCGATCTCTTTCCTCGCTTTTCGCGTATTCAAAGTCGTGTGGAGATATGCAAGAGGAAGAGACTACCTTAGAATAGTAGGTTCATGCGTAGTGGCTACGATTCTTTTCGCCATACTCGACCAATCTTTCGATTTAATTAATATTATACCTAAGGGCACTACCGATTCGGACTTGCCAATGATAAAGCAAATAATCTACCCCGCTTACTTTATGTTGGGCGTATTCTCTACCTCGGCTATAATTTTGCTGAGAATACTATATGAATTCGTCTACGCAAGACAAAAAGATAAGTTGGAAGTCGGTCACAAAAAACGTACTATGATTATCGGCGCAGGCTATACTGCAAGCGTAATTTTGGAAGAAATTTCCCGTCAAGACAGCATATATAAACCTATATGCCTTATCGACGACGACCCCGACAAACTCGGCAGAATTATCAATGAAATCGAAGTAGTCGGCAACACAAAAGAGATTGCCATTTGCGTACAAAAATATGCGATAGATACGATAATCTTCGCTATACCGTCGCTTAACGGCGAAGTACGTCAAAGAATTTTGCAAGACTGCAACGCCACGAAGTGTCAAGTCAAGGTCTTGCCTTTCATGAGCGAAATGATAGAAAACGTCAATATTACCAAGCAAATGCGCGACATCAATATCGCGGACTTGTTGGGACGTCAGCAAATCACTTTCGAAGATATGGGCGTAGCAAGTTATATTTATGACAAAATCGTAATGGTAACTGGCGGCGGCGGTTCGATAGGCTCGGAGCTTTGCCGTCAAATAGCAAAATACAAGCCAAGAAGAATAATTATCGTAGATATTTACGAGAACTGCGCTTACAACATTCAGCAGGAACTTTTGAGGACGTACGGCGCGGATTACGACTTGCACGTGGAAATTCTTTCCGTAACGGACTACGACAAGATGGACGACTTATTCGCCGAATTCAGACCGCAAATAATCTTCCACGCGGCTGCGCACAAGCACGTTCCGCTTATGGAAACCGTACCTGAAGAAGCGGTCAAAAACAACGTCTTCGGCACGTACAACCTTGCCCTTTTGGCGGACAAGCACAACGTCAAAAAATTTATTATGATTTCTACCGACAAAGCGGTCAACCCCACCAACGTAATGGGCGCGACAAAGCGTTGTTGCGAAGAAATCGTACAAATGATGGCGCAAAAAGGTTCGAATACGGAATTTGCCGCAGTAAGATTCGGAAACGTGTTGGGAAGCAACGGCTCGGTAATACCGCTATTTAAGAAGCAAATCGAGAACGGCGGCCCTGTAACCGTCACCCACCCCGACATAATAAGATACTTTATGACTATACCTGAGGCGGTAAGCCTTGTGTTGCAAGCAGGTACGTTCGCTCACGGCGGAGAGATTTTCGTCTTGGATATGGGCAAACAAGTAAAGATCGTAAGCCTTGCGGAAAACCTCATTACCCTTATGGGACACAAGCCTTACGTCGATATCGACATAGTATTTACGGGTCTTCGCCCAGGTGAAAAACTCTTCGAGGAACTTCTTATGAACGAAGAAGGCTTGCAAAAGACCGCCAACGAAAAGATTTTCGTAGGTCACCAAGTGACGATAGATATCGATGGCTTCACCAAAGAACTTGAAAAGATGCGCGCGATTTGCGCTACCAACGACAAGCACGCTGTCGTCGAACAACTCAAAGTACTCGTACCGACGTTTACGCACGATACCGCTTATCTGGAAAAAATCACTAATCTTGCGGAAAAATATAGGACTGAGGAGTTGTCCAACTAATCAAAATTTGAATAAAATATAAGAGGTGTAAAAATGGATATAGATTTTTTTAAGAAAGAAAAAGTCGCAAAGATGAAAGAAAAGGATAAGGACGGCGTTTCCGCGCTCAACGTAATTATCAATAAGATAATGCTAGCCGGCATAGAGAAACGCGCAAAGGGCGAAACTCTCAACGAGGGCGATATTTTATCCCTTTTGCAAAAGACTGAAAAGGAACTTATCGAAGAAAAGAGCGGCTATGAAAAAGCCGGCGCAAATTATCTCGATAAAGTCGAAAGTCTTGACAATCAAATCAAGACTATAAAGAGTTATCTCCCTACCCTAATGAGCAAGGACGAAATCAAAGAAGTAATACTTTCTCTCGACGATAAGTCAGTGCCAAGCGTAATGAAGCATTTTAAAACCAACTACGCAGGCAAATGCGATATGAAAGTAGTCAACGAAGTTCTTCGTTCGCTGTAAGATACGTTAGTATTATAAGATAATTGTTTTATAAACCCTGCTATCAATGCTAGCAGGGGTTTTATTTTATAGTTGTTAATGGCTTATAAGTGAATTTGCATTTAGTGTCGGACATCTTTTTGGGACGTTGCCCAAAAAATGATACACCAAATTGCAAACACACTTACCGCCTTGAACTTTTGTTATTCTATTGGAACTATCCTTTTGAAAAAAGTTGGTGACGAGTGCGGAGAGTGGTGTGGATTTCGTTTTAGCAAGGGCGAGCGGTGGCGTCAAGTGTACTTGCCGTACACGTCGTCACCCCGAGACCCGAAGATCAAGCGGAAGGCGCGCCGCTATACGCAGTCGGTCGCTGATTTTCTTTTATCGGATATCTTTCTAGCCAAATA
Source organism: Clostridiales bacterium (assembly GCA_014799645.1). Classification (GTDB taxonomy): domain Bacteria; phylum Bacillota; class Clostridia; order Christensenellales; family UBA3700; genus RACS-045. Next base: position 41,416 of record JAAVHQ010000018.1, read on the forward strand.
AACGCACGGTGTATCCAACAACGACGTCACAATAAATATCAAATAACTCGACGCAAAGATTGAGAGTACCGTCTTTGTGGGATATGTTCCCGCGAATGCAAGCACTGTAAACAACAATGAATTTATAAGTTGGCTGACTAAGGTCGAGCCGTTGTTTCTAAGCCACAAAAAGCCGCGTCTGTTGCCAAACTTCTTTTCCGTGAAATTCCACCATTTATGATAGAGCCATACGTCGAAAATTTGGCTTACCGCGTACACCGCAAGCGACGAGAGAATCATTCTCGGCGTATTCGAAAATACCACTTTAATAGATTCCATTACCGTATCGCCTTCAACGGGCTTATATAGCAACCAACTTTGCGAAAGTATGAGAAAGAATACTTGCGTAAATATTCCTATCATCACGGCTTTATTTGCGCACTTCTTGCCCTCGCATTCCGAAAGTATATCGGTAATCAAAAACGTAGACGCAAACAAGACGTTGCCGAGCGTTTGTTCCATTCCAAAGGCTTTGACAAGTATTATTACTTCTATATTCGCAAATGCCGTCGCCACCGCAGACATAGCGTACAGTCCGCTTTTGCCAAAGAATTTGTATGCAAGCAGTACCGTAGCAAATATCACAACAACCGACGCAATCAACAACAATTCGTTCATTTAATCACCCACCCCGAAATCGGTATTATTGAGCAGTATATCCACTCTCCCGTCCTCTTTATACAAAGGATAGATTTCATTCACGAAAGTGCCGATTACGGCTTTATCGGGCGTTATCTTTGACGAATTCGCGCACATTATATTGATACATATACGCTCAAAGTATTCAAGTCCGAGTTCTATATCCCTCTTCATTGATTCAACGCTCTGTCCCTTTATGCCGAATAGGAAATTCGCTTCGTCGAAATGCTCGGAAATTACGCGAGGACTTTTTTCGGGTATGCCCTTTTTAAGTACCTTTTCTCGCAATTCGTAATCGAAAGTCTCTAAGCCCAATTTCAACTTCAAATCAAAGTCGCAAAACTCTTTGCGAAGCGCAGGAATTTTGTCTTTATAGAGATAATGCGCCTCGAAGTGCAAAGTCTTTATTCCCTTTGACTTAGCGACTTGCTTTATCAAATCAATCGTATTTTTGTCCAACTCGAATACCGAACCGCTGTTGATAATTTCCAAATCGCCGTATTCGCCGTCGACCTTTTCCAGTACCTTTGAATTGAGAGCGAAATTTTCGCTTTCATTCTTGCAACTATCGTGAAAGTAGTCGCAAAACGCGCACTTCTTGTATACGCATCCGCTTCCCCTTAAAAGGACTATTTCTCTCTTTCTCTTTTCTTGTATCTTACCGTATCTTTCCATAAAAAATGCGTCCTCAACTAAGGACGCAAGATTTGCATAGTATGCCTATACTTTAATGATTGCCCTTAGTTTTGATTTAGCGGTAATTCCGCAAGGCAGGATGGTTACGAACTGCCGAATTTTGTTTGTTATATGACTGCGGTAAAGAAATCTAACTACTTCTTCACTTTTCACTATTACCTATTACTTAATTATAAGGCTTTTGCCTGTCATTTCTTTAGGAATTTCAAGTCCCATAATATCGAGCATTGTCGGAGCGATATCGCAGAGTTTTCCGCCGCTTGCCAAAGCCTTTACTCCGTCTGCGCCTATTACGCTGAACGGAACTGGATTGGTCGTATGCGCGGTAAACGGCGCTTTGGTGTCGATATCGTACATATAGTCGCAGTTGCCGTGGTCAGCCGTCAACAACGCTTGACCGCCGACTTCCTTGATAGCGTCAAGCACTTTGCGCACGCACTCGTCGGTCACTTTGACCGCCTTTTGAGCCGCTTGCATTACGCCCGTATGTCCGACCATATCGCAGTTGGCGAAATTCAAAATCATAACGTCGTACTTTCCGCTCTTGATTACTTCGCACGCTTTGTCGCATACCTCGTACGCGCTCATTTCAGGCTTCATATCAAAAGTAGCAATCTTCGGAGAGTCGATAAGTATTCTGTCNTCNTCCTTATTAGGCGCTTCTACGCCGCCGTTGAANAAGAACGTGACGTGCGCNTANTTTTGCGTCTCCGCAATTCTGAATTGCTTAATGCCCTTGCTNGCGAGATACTCNCCGAGCGTGTTGGTATATTTTTCTTTCTTGAAAGCAACTTCGAGTTTACCCTCGAAAGTAGCGTCGTAAGTCGTAAANGATACGAAGCAAGGCGCAAGAAAACCTTTCTTTCTCTCAAAGCCCGCAAAGTCCTCNAATATGAAGCTTCTCGTAATTTGTCTTGCTCTGTCGGGACGGTAATTGAAGAAAATCACGCTGTCGCCTTTCTCTACAGTAGCGACNGGTTTNCCGTTCTCAAGNATGACNGTCGGNAGCATAAACTCGTCGGTTACGCCCTTGTCGTAACTGTTTTGCATAGCCTCGATAGCATCGTTTTCAAANACGCCCTCGCCGTCGACAAGCGCGCTGTAAGCCTTTTCCACTCTATCCCAAATATTATCTCTATCCATTGCGTAAAATCTTCCGCTTATCGTGGCGATTTTGCCGTAACCTAAATCNTTCAAGTATTTGGAGAGTTGTTCAATAAAGCCTTTACCGCTCGTAGGCGACACGTCTCTTCCGTCCATAAAGCAATGTATATAAGTCTGCTTTACGCCCATTTCCTTTGCCATTTTGACAGTCGCAAAGAGATGNTCCAAATGCGAGTGTACGCCGCCGTCGGACACAAGACCCATNACGTGCAAACCGCTATCTTTCTTCTTCGCATTGTTCATTGCGTCTACCAACGNTTTNTTGGTNAAGAAATCGCCGTCTTGGATTGCCTTNGTAATCTTGGGCAAGTCTTGGAAAATAACTCTACCTGCGCCGATATTGAGGTGACCGACTTCGCTGTTGCCCATTTGTCCTTCGGGCAANCCNACCGCAAGTCCGCTTGCGCTAAGTTGAGTNCTCGGATTTTCTTTCAAAATTTTGAGTACTTCGGGGGACGTGGTCTCGGAAATAGCGTTGTTCTCGCCAAATTCATTGATGCCATATCCGTCCATTATTATCAAACCTGTGAATTTCATAAAATATCCTCTTGNTNTATGANCTGANAACTTTCTACAAAANGCGATANAANACTNNATACTGNNCGCANCTAGATNCGCCCTNNTNAGGTTTNTATCGATAANTTANTANTTNACNACTTGAGAGAAGTCAACCGCTTTCAAAGAAGCNCCNCCGATAAGTCCGCCGTCGATTTGCTCCATAGCCATAAGTTCGCTTGCGTTCTTAGGATTCATGCTTCCGCCGTATTGAATTCTAACCTTTTCTTGNGCGCACTTTTCGCAATAGAGTTTTGCNATCGTATTTCTGATGATTGCGATAGTATCGTTTGCGTCTTGCGCGGTAGCAGTCTTGCCAGTGCCGATAGCCCATACAGGCTCGTAAGCGATGACGATATTTTCAAGTTCNGACTTGTCGATATCCTTGAAAGCCTCGGTAGTCTGTCTTACAAGCACTTCTTCTACGATACCGCTCTCTCTTTCTTGAAGAGTTTCGCCCACGCANATGATTGGTTTAAGTCCCTTAGCCAAAGCAGCNTTTACTCTTGCGTTTACGGTTTGGTCGGTTTCGCCGAAGTACTGTCTACGTTCGCTATGTCCGATGATAACGTACTCAACGCCGAGTTCTACCAACATATCCGCGCTGATTTCGCCCGTGAACGCGCCTTTTTCAGCCCAGTGTACGTTCTCTGCGCCCAACTTGATGTTTGTGCCTTTGATAAGTTCTCCGGCAGCGGCGATATTCGTATAAGGTACGCAAACTACTACTTCCGCCTTAGCGTCCGCAACGAGNGGGATAAGGTCNGTAAGAAGCGCTTTCGTGCCTGCGATTGTATTGTTCATTTTCCAGTTTCCTGCAATAATAGGTTGTCTCATTNTTATACCTCGATGTAAAATTATTTTTTAGTNTTTGTCGTTCAAGCAAGCAATACCCGGAAGTACTTTGCCCTCGAACAATTCAAGCGATGCGCCGCCACCGGTCGAGATGTGGCTCATCTTGTCTGCAAAACCGAGTTGCGCAACTGCAGCCGCGCTGTCNCCGCCGCCGATAATCGTCGTTGCGCCNTCNGCTTCAGCCATAGCCTTTGCTACNGCAACCGTNCCGTCTGCAAGTATCGGNTTTTCNAATACGCCCATAGGTCCGTTCCAAATAACNGTCTTTGCGTTCTTAACGACGTCNGCGAAGAGTTTTCTCGACTTCTCGCCGATGTCAAGACCCATTCTGTCAGCCGGCATAGCGTTGATATCGTAAGTCTTAACTTCNATAGCCGCGTCGATAGGATTNGGGAATTCCTTTGCGGTAACTGCGTCAACCGGCAAGAGNANTTGNTTGCCCATAGNCTTNGCCTTTGCNAGCATTTCCTTGCAGTAGTCGAGTTTCTCNTCGTCTACCAAAGACGTGCCAACTTCGTTGCCCATAGCCTTTACGAAAGTATANGACATACCGCCGCCGATNATAAGCGTGTCGCACTTGTTGAGCAANTTGTCGATTACTTTGAGTTTATCGGCAACCTTCGCGCCGCCNAGTACCGCTACGAACGGATGAACGGGATGNTCCAAACTNTCAGCCATAACGCTCAATTCCTTTTCAATCAAGAAACCGCAAACTGCGTCCTTNACAAATCCGTACTCTACGATNCCTGCCGTCGAAGCGTGGCTTCTNTGNGCCGTACCGAAAGCGTCGTTTACGTATATATCNGCNTATTCGCTCAANGCCTTGCAGAANGCTTCGTCTCTGCCCTCTTCTTCGGCATGGAAACGCAAGTTTTCGAGCAATACGCACTCGCCTGCCTTCAAAGCGGCAACCTTGGACTTAGCNTCTTCGCCGATTACGTCTTTTGCAAAAGNAACNTTTCCNCCGAGAAGTTGATTAAGTCTGTCGGCAACGGGTTTAAGCGTCAACTTAACNGGGTCGCTCTTCAAAGCCTTTGCGATAGCCTCTTCNTTAGCCTTTTCTTGCTCTTCCAGCNGGCAAAGCNTCGATAGCNTTCTTTTCTTTCTTGGTCAAGCCTACTTTCGCGCTGAAAATGCTGTGAGGTTTGCCCATGTGCGAACAAAGAATTACTTTTGCTCCTTGTTCCATAAGATACTTAATTGTCGGCAATGCGCCTTGAATACGGTTCTCATCAGTAATTACGCCGTCTTTCATCGGCACGTTGAAATCCACTCTGACAAGGCACTTCTTGCCCTTTACGTCTACGTCTTTGATTGACTTCTTGTTCATATTAAGTCTCCTTTATATATTTAATATAAATTTTACGCTGTTATTATATCACTGCGNAGTATTTTTTGTAAAGAATAATCGCCTCATTTGTCAAGATTATCACAATCTTTGACGCTTTGAGGATTGAGCGCGCTACAATCAAGTCGGCGCAAGTGCGCTCTGTCGGCGTCGCATACNGCTATGAANTCTCCGTTGTATTCTTCGATATGCATTGTCGCTCCGCAACCTACNGCGTCGCACTTCGCGTTTATCNTCAATTCGTAGAACGTATCGCCCACAAGCATAATCGGCGGNTTGCCGTAAGCAATCTTCTTGATTGCNAAGTTGCTTTTNCACATNGCGNTTATCATTCTCANTCGATAGCCGTANTCTATTGAAAACGCGCCNGACGTAAANCANCCCAAAAACANCGCNAAAATNACCGTCACGCGNANNGTNTTGTTGAATTCCANTCTNCCCACGGTATAGATTGCGATTACGCCTATTATCAAGCCGACGATAGATAGCGCAAGTCGCAAAGCGGTAACTTTCTTTATTTTATCTTTCTTGCCTTTGGGGATTGTTTGAACTTCCCCCATATCCAAGTCTTGAATGTCCTTGACGTCNTCTTCTTGCAAACTTGCCTTTGAGAGTATATAAAGCCTTTCTCTTTCCTTAGCCTGACGGCGTTCGAAAAAAGACAGNCTTTTCTTTTCGCTTTCNANTTGCGCTCCGCACTTTTCGCAAAACGTTGCGCCTTCTTTGTTTTCNTGTTTACAATTAGGACAAAGCATATTACTTCTCCTTGANNTGTTCCGTCAAATTCAGGAACGTCTTTTCTCTCTTTGTTTANTCNCTTGACTTTGGATATATACANACCNTATACGACGGCAAGNGTAACTCCGCTTGCCATAATNAGATAACTNGATATATGCGGTTGAATTTGCGCCTTGCTTGCGCTCGCTATCGCNACGNCGATAAANACTATCCATTGCANNATAGACANCGNGATAAACGCAATACTCGACNCGCGCAAAAANNCNCCGTCNTTGTTNTTCTTTCTGTTNATACANANCGCTAANAACCATACTANCCAACTTACAAGCCAAANNATCGCNACNNTCAAAATCAAAGCGTAAGCNTCGNTCANCATTTTCTCGTCNGCNTTTGTGACGATTTGACTGAACGCTNCGTANATTACCGNCGAANNTATNGAGGAATTNGTATGCTCNGAAAGATACTNNANNGNGCTGTCGTATCCNGCNGGCGCGGTAAGGAAATCGAGAAAGGACATATTTACCGTCACGCCGATNGTNGCGTCCTCTTCNAATTCCATTTTCAATATATCGCTCAACTGACCCGAGAAATTGATATTGATGACAGGCATAAGCAANAACGCTANTAAGCACAAAGCNACNNCTATNCCAACAGTAATATTGAGTCTAGTATCTAAACTCTTCTTCTTGTCGTCAAGCGCCTTGTTGAAAAGCAAGTCGGCTTTTTGCTGAGAGGTCAGCGCGTTGGGATTTTTCTTTTTCGAGCGTTTTGCCATATCGTCCTCTAAATTGATTACTAATACAATAGTACACCATTTTGACGATTATCGCAAGGAGTGAATAAAACTTTATAAAAAATATACAATAGTATTGCCTTAAAAACGCCGAAGCGCGTACATAGTCCTTTGATCCGGCAGTTTGCCGTGACTTGGGACTAAATAAAAAAGGAGAAGATTATGATTACAATTATTGCACTCATTTTGGTAACGATCGGAGCATTGAACTGGTTGAGCGTTGGTATTTTCAACTTCAACGTAATCAACTGGATGTTCACGCCGAGCGCCTACGTCGGAGCAAGAATTATTTATGCGCTTGTAGGTATTGCGGGCGTATGGCTTATTGCATATCTTATTTACAATAAGTTCTCTCCAAAGCGTATCCACGCAGTAGAAGAAATGGCAAGCGACAAACACCATTCCGACACAATGTAATGTGGGATAAGCAAACGAAAACGGACAAGCGCAACGCTTGTCCGTTTTTGTTGTAAAGATTTTGCGAATTTTACTTTACGCCGTTCGTATCGTCTCAATCGGTTTTTTCCGCGACAGTTTGTATACAGGCACGAAACTCGACACTATCGCCACAACTATGCTTATCAAGAGCATAAGAGCGATTTGTCTGATTCCGAAGTTGAGGAGCGTAATTTGTATGCCGTAATCGCTTCTCATCATATTGTTGAGCAACATACATCCTACTCCGCTGACTATCATCGACAAGACGAAGTTGATAAGCGCGATGATAAGACTTTCGCTGAAAAAGATCGAGAATACGTCGCTCGACTTCGCGCCGACCGCGCGCAAGATACCAATCTCGCGCTTTTTGTAGGAAATTGATACTGCGATATAGTTGCTCATCAGAAGCATCGAGAAAATCGCGAGGCCTAGACCGATATAGAGGAATACCGTACCAAGCACTGCAAGAAGATCGTTGACTTGATCGAGGAGCAACGTAACTCCGTTTTGCATACTAAACGCTCTTGATCCGCTTTGCTCGTAATGCAAATCGACAAGTTTCTCAATTGTCGCTCTGTCAGTAGGCATCGGCGCAATAAAGAATGAATATACAATCGGCTCAAAATTTTGAGCAGCCGCATACATAGTATCGTTTATCACAACGTTGGTTCTGCTATCATTATAGGAATTTTTCTGCAAGTAAAAACCTACGACCTTGCCCTCTTTTATCTCTTTGTATGATCCGTTTTCAAAACTGTAATAGCTTCTTTTCAGCGCAATTGGGTTATACTGTACGACATTAAATAACTCTGTATAATACAACTTTTTGCTACGGTAATACCCGACTAATTCACCGCAATCAAGTCCTATTGCATTGTTGTAATAACCGCCATCAATTTCTATGGACACATAGTTGTCGTCTTCATCATAATAAGATCCAACGGACATGTTATAGCTATTCAAATATCCGACGTATATAAGTTTCAACTCATCATCGCTCAAATCATCAATAGAAATTTCACTAGAATTAAAATATGCTTTATTATCCAACTCATTCAAATTGAAACTAAATTGATCCGAGTCACTATAAATTAATAGAGAGCGAACATTGCTGTATATACTACTTATATATTTATCGCCATAATATTCTCCATAATTATTTTTACCGTATTCGGCTTTGACTTCTTTGAGATAAGTTCTAAACTTTTCTACTTGCTGACTCGTCAACGCTTCCGCTTCTTCAAAAAGCGCAACGTATCTACCAATGCTACTGCGATAATTCAAATCATAGAGATTGGAAATGTATCCGCTCACAAGACCGTTGAAATAATTCCTGCTGAACTCTATTTCTATTTCGTCTAATTCTACTTTATCGCTTCCGTTATACTCCAACACCCCGTTAACACCGTCTATGTTGATAACGAATTCGTTTTCCGCAAGCGCAGTACGAGCGCCTCCCAACCAAAAGATATCAAATTTGCTCAAATCATCCGACTTTGCTATGGAAGACAACTCGCAGGCGTAAGATCCATTGCTGGTAGTTTCGAAACCGAAATATCCGTTTGCGGGAATACCAACAGCGTTTTGCTCGGAATTAACCTTTCTATCTATAATGTCGTCATACGTTTCTTGACTTACGTAACCCAATGAATGGTATCCATATTCAAAATATTGGCGGCATTCCGAACTCAAAAGATATGACGATATATTATCATTGGACACCATATCGGAAGGTTTCAAAGATTCAAATCTTCCGCTCTCGTCAGCATTAGTATCAACGATACCTACTATTTTCATATACGTTCTGTCATTCGTCTTATAATCATCCAAATTCAAATACGGATTGAGTTCCAAGAACTTTTTAGGAGAGTCAAAGTCGCTGGCTTTGATAGTCTTTTGTCCCGAATTGGAATTTTCATAATAAGTCAATCCTGCAAGCGCAAAATGCTCGTAGATATATTTCGTGATAACAATTTCATTCGAATTCAACGGCTGTCTACCTGTCAAGTCCGTGAAACCGTATTTTCTGAAATTCTCCTCTCCCGCAGGCAAAAATCCATAAATAGTACGCGTATAATACTGAGAATAGTTGCTACCTTGCAATTTATTGTCTTCGTAAACTCTAAATCTTGCTTCTGCGCTAGCAACGCCTGTAAAGTCTAAACCTGTCTTTTCTTTAATTCTTTTGAGGTCATTGACGGATGCGCCGCCTGCGTCATTATAGTAACCGTAGTCTTCGTTTAGAATTTGCGCGCTGAAAACCACGCTGTCGTATTTGCTGTCAATCAATGAATTGACAGTCGTCTTCTTTACGTTGTATGCGCCGATTGAATCCGCTAGACCGAACATTGCAAAACTGACTAAGCACAACAGTATCGTCATAAACAATCTAAACGGCTTCGTGCGCACGGAACTTGCGCCTATCTTGAAAGCGTGAGAGAAAGGAAGTTTGGAACGAATAAACTTACTCGAACCGTCGTACTTCTTGTTTTCTTCGGACAGCGTCTTGTTGTCGGTATCCCTAAATACTTCCTGATTGCCGTCTTTGTCGATACGCGCTATTTGGCAAAAACTCTCGTTGGAACGCTCGTCAAGAGAGATTATTGTATCGCTCTCGGCGTTGTCGAGGTATTGCTGAATTTTATCCATATCTTGTCGCGTGAGTTTATAACCCTTGCGGATATGCAAAATCTTGTCGTCCACTACGCTGAGACCTTCGCTTTCCTTATGCGACTCGGCGGTCTCTTTCGTAATATCGGATATTATCTTTCCGTCGGCAAGTTCTATTACTCTGTCGCCGTAATATTCCGCAAATTCTCTATCGTGCGATACGACGATTACCAACTTGCTCTTGGATAGTTTTTTTAGCGTATCGAATACTTGCTTACCCGTATTGGAATCGAGCGCGCCGGTAGGCTCGTCCGCCATAATTATTTCAGGCTCTTTAATAAGCGCTCTTGCGATTGCAACACGTTGCTTTTGTCCGCCCGACAACTCGTTCGGCTTTCTATTGCCGTAGCCTACCAAATCTACTTCTTCAAGTATGTCGTTGAGCGACTTGTCGTCGACTTTCTTGCCCTGCAATTTCATTGCGAGAGCGATGTTCTGTCCTACCGTAAATTCATTGAGAATGTTGTACTCTTGGAATATAAATCCTATGAAAGTATTGCGGTATGAATCGAAGTCCGCTTGCGAAAAGTCCTTAGACGACTTGCCCTTGATTGAAAACTCTCCGCTGTCGGCTGTATCAAGTCCGCCGATTACGTTCAAAAGAGTGGATTTACCGCTACCCGATTTACCGAGTATAAATACCAATCCCGTATCGGCAAACGACAAGGACACGCCGTCCAACGCTTTGACGGGAACGCCCTTTTTAGGCTTGTACGTCCTATACACGTTCTTAATTTCTAACATTGCTTTCTCCTTTTGCAATTTGTTGGTTATTTAATTATAACCCTTAATGTTGAGGCTGTCAAGAATTTTGACTATGATAAACGGAATACAACAACGCTTGAATCGTCTTTAAGTCCCATCGCTTTGGCTTGGTTTATTATCTCGTCGCAGACCTGTTGAGGATTGAGCGTAGAGAGGCAGTTGAGAATATGCTTAATACCGCCGAGAGTGAGCGTTTCCATAATGCCGTCGCTGAACATTACGACCATTTCGCCAAGCGCAATAAGTTGTCTTTGAACTTGCGGGGTCGCTTCTTCGACAATACCCAAAGGAAGGGCGTTGCTGTCTATAATCTGTATGCTGTCCAATCTCTTGATAATACTTTGCACGCCGCCTTGTTTGATAAAATCGACAATTCCAAGTTCCAAGTCGACGACGCACATATCGAGAGCGTTGAAATTATCTTTCGATACGACGGCGAGAAGTCTGTTGACAAGCATGAGCGAATTTACGTTGTCAAAGCCCGCTTTGTAGTAAGAACTCACCATATCGAGCGCGAGTTGACTTCCCTCTCTTGCGCTGACGCCCGTACCCATTCCGTCGCAAAGCGCGATAAGCACTTTATCGTGTTTGAGTTTTGTCACCGTATACGTATCTCCGCACGCTTTAGAATCGGGTTTCGTACAAGTGGCGGTAGCGTATGTGATCCTATACTTAGGCGAGTTGATAAAGGTAATGCAGTATCTGCCGTCGGGCAGTTTTCTCTCTTCTTTCTTTTCGAGTTGCGCGCTAGTGAGTTTTGACAACACGCCAATCAGCGCTTTTTTGTTGCGGTCGCGCTCTCGCACAATCAAAGATATGGTATGTCTACCGTTTTTTATCAACGTCATCACGTCAGAGCACACTATATTGTTGTAGCCCAATTCCTCGACTATTCTCGCGTCCAGTCTGTCGTCGATATTGACGGTACTTTTGACCTCTTCGCCTAGGCTTGAAAGTATGTCGCTTACGCCGAGCAGTTGTCCCGATATCAACTTTTGGTCTACTTCCATTTCCTTGCCCGAATTGTATTTGATATCGTAAGCAAGCGCAGTGCGATTGCAAGTGGATAAGAGCGTGGGAAGTTGAATACACTTAGATGACAAAAAGGTCGGCAAATCTTCAAGCGTCGCCTTTCCCGAAGTGAGTACCGTACGCACTACTCCTTCGAGCAAGGTCGAGAGTTCCCCGCTCAAAATACTTTGACAGTAATCTTTGTTGATNCAGTTGCCGCAGACGTTCAACATAATTTCCTGCGCTATTCCNGGNACGGCTTGNACGGGCGGAAGNTANCGCATTACGTTTTTGGAATAAATCTCCGACATTTCGTAGAATACGCCCGACACTGTCGAAAGNCGAGAGGCAAGNTCTCTNCGCGAGCGATTGACCAACTCTTTCGCGCTTTCTCTNCCCTCGCTCGATTTGAACATAGGAAGTCTTTTGATGAAGTTGTCGGTAANACACGTTGTGGTAAGCACGCCGACGGTAAAGCCTATCAAATGCANATAATACACGCCCGAAAAGATATTGAAATAAAGTCCGCAAATNATATGCGTAAGCACGGCGCACAGTCCCGCTATCCATTTGTTTGCGCAAAACAGGTATGANGTNAGNAAAATCAAAATTATTCCCCCCGACATNGCCAANGTGATTTCCGTCANTCCTGCGCCGACAGCCATTGCGCTGACAATAACCATNCCTTGCGGAAGTGAAAAATTGCGATAAAGATAAGGCATTGCCAAGCCCAAAACCAAATAGAAGATTTTGAATCCGTAAATATCCAAAGAATAAAGTCCGTTGGCAACAACNGCCAACAANACGAAACCGCCTACGATTTCGTCGCCGCTCAATCTNCTGCCCACGCCTCGCACGCCCATTGCGTAGCAAATCGTACTGAAAAGNAGACTTACCACGACGANGCTCACGAGATACACGCCGTATTCTATCTTGAATCCGTGAACGATATCNACGACGGCAAGCGGAAGTACGCAAATAAANGCGTAGCCAATCGTCGCAGACAGGCGCATAGGCTTTGCAAAAAGATAGTGCAAATACTTAGCCGTCAGCATAATTATTATCGGCACNGTAGCGTATATTATGCCGTAAAGCGAGTGNTCGCAGATAAGACATATTGATAGATAACTGCAAGAGAGNACCGCNACGTTGAATCGGCAGTAAATCAAAGCGACAAAAAGCGATAAGGCGTANCCTTTGTAATCGCCGACAATTTGCGCCCTTTGACACAAGAACATCAAAAGTGCAAGCAATACGTAATTTTTCGCATANTTNAGCGCGCTGTTTATCTTCATAATAAATACATAATAAACCTTGCCTATATGCGTAAAATTTGCAATTTGGTCGAATTTACACGATTATTGAAATATCTTTACTAATCCCCCGTTTCTTCGACAAACTTGATTTTCCTATCGACGATATGACCTTTNTTCAAAGTAGCGGGAAGATANAACGCCATCATTCTGCCATACTTGACGCTCTCGATTTTNCCGTACGGATTGATAGACACGCACGAGTCGCAAAACTGCGCNAGCACGTGNTTGCCCGAGGCTATCGCCAANGCTTTGGCGCAAGAAATACGCGCGCGGTTGAAAGGTATGGAATTCAAGGAAAAAACGTATCTGCAACTTGAAAAACAACTCTGCCAAATTTGGGGATAACAAATATCGCTGTCTACGAAAACGCAGATCTTGCCTCGGCTTGTGAGATAACTTCGGACGACGTGTCCTTTCTCATAGCCTTTCATAGGATAAATCTCNTCGCTTACGCCGAGNACAGACCCGTTNTCAATAAGCACGGCGCAGTTGTAAAATCTCTCGCCTATNTTTGCGCGCATACCGACGACAAGGATAATTTCCTTATCCCTGCTGAAAAGTATCATATCCCGTAGCACGTGNGANTAGCCGTTGCGNTCGGCAGGNAAATCTACCACGCCGGTAATTTCACGGGAAAGTATAACCGTGTCGTTNGGGGAAATCAACGCGCCGTAATCTTCGACGACGTCGTCGAAATCAATGTCGGAAAAACAAAAAATCATATTGCATAATATGTTGTTTCCCGACAAAGAGTTACGGTATTTTATTTATTAAATACTTCGCCGTTTCTGACGTTGAAAGTCAAAGTCTTGTTTTCGCCGTTTTCGATATACTCCGTCTTCATAATATCCTTATCTATGAAGCCTGCGGACAAAATCTTGACTTGCTTAGGCATGAAAGTCTCTTTCAATGCGAGTTTTTGATCTTCGTTGTATAGACTTACGTCGTCNGANATGAAAAGCAAACTTCCGAANGTGGAATTTATCTTGGCGAGCGTCTTTCTTTGCTCGAAAGTCATACCNATATTGTTATCTCTAAGCAAGAATACGTCGGGGTCGTTCATCCACGCTCTGCCGTCNAGATGACGTCTNAANATGGAATTGCAGACTGCGTGCGGCGTAGANACGTCGTCGCGCATACAGTATTTTCTGTTTTTCCATTGCAAATGTATATCCGCNCCGATACGGCAATAGTCGACTTTGCCGAAAGCCGGCATCATNGGCACTCCGCAACCGAGTATCAACTTGTCGCCGCAACACTCTCTTATGAANTCCATTGCGTCGCACATAATTTCNCCNCNCGNNTTGNNGNGNATNGGNANNA
>JAAVHQ010000018.1:55770-60823 GCA_014799645.1 Clostridiales bacterium
GCGCCGTACAAAAAGTCGAGTTTGACAAGGTCGTAACCCCACTCGTTGAGCACCACGTCAAAGACGTGTTTNAGATATTCNCTTACGTTGGGATTGTATANGTCCAACGAATAGAATCCGCCCCAGTTGTGACCNGTGTTGAANGGCTTGCCGTTCTTGTCTTTGATAAACCAATCTTTGTGGTCGCGGAACAAATCCGACTTCTTACCGCCTGCAAACGGCGCAAGCCACAAGCCCGCAATCATACCGCTTTCNTGTATCTTGTCGGCAATGACTTTCATGCCGTTCGGGAACTTGTTTTTGTCTGTAATNAGCCAATCGCCNATCGCTTGTTGATAGCCGTCNTCGATTTGGAAACATTCGAATTTCGTATCTTGATTGCATATACTTGCCAAATCGCGATTGATAATCTCCTCGCTGATATTGCTGTAATAATTGTACCAAGAAGTATATCCCACNCGNTTTTTGTTCTCGCGCGAAGTAANNTTCATCATCTTGAAGTATTCGTCGAAAGCTTNGTCNTATTCTCCGCTTACGAACGCNACTTCCATAATAGGCTTTTTGCTCTCGTATACCACGCCTTCCAANTCTTTGGAAATAATCACTTGATTTGCGTTGCAATCNAAAGTAAATATAGTATATCCGTATCTCTCCGTCAACGANCCGAAAATCTCAACGTTTCCGCCNTTGCGCACGTAGCCGTACGACCANCCGTAAAATACGCCGCTCTTCCANGGATAATTCCAAAAGAGATTATCGCCCGACTTAGGCAGACCGATATGTCTTCCTAGCGGACTAAGCGNAAACGTCCTCGTAATNTTNGTCAACTCNCTCATCTTTCCATTCGGCGCGTATTCCATACTGTCCGTCCAACTCTGATAGCCGTTGGCGAATATTNTGTCCTCTTGCGAGTACTTGTACGGCAACTTNACCGCAAAACTCAAAAACTCAACTTTNGCCGTCGGNTTTATCGACATCTTNAANACGTTGTCGCTGAAATCGCTCTCCAANGAAAAATGCTCGCACTTTGCGCTTTGGCATNNNTACTTCTTGCCGTTTACTTTATACTTTAAGTCAAATGTAAGTTCGTTTACGTTCATAATTTCTCCTAAATANGTTTAATGAATTTTNTTTATTTTCTATTATTTGNTTTTTACGTTNTTCTTGCAAAGATTGTTTATNCTCTNNCTCATCTCCAACTGCCATTCGTCGCTATGCGGGAATTTGTNGAAAGCAATCGGCTCAATNCCCTCTTCCAATACTTCNAGGACTTTATCTTTGCCCACTAANCTTTCGGCAAGATGAAGCGCGCGCATATCTTGCAAGCCGTCGAAAAATACCTTTAATCTCAACGACNGTAGCGGTTCTCCGTCCTTTCCCGGGTAAACTACGAACGAGTCGCCCGACGGNAAGGNTTTGCCCGCGGCAGTCTCCGTGAACGGGTCAATCATACCTTTTGAAAGACGTCTGTACCAAAAATTATATCCCCAATGCAAAAAGCCTTTTACNNCGTANTTATANAGTTGACAGCCNAGCGCTCTGTTGCGTTGAGANGGCATTGAGAAAAAGCGATTGGATACGTCTACGTCTTGCGCNCCGCAATAATACGTCCAAAGNTCGGGNACTTTGCCGATAAACGGCTGTATATGATTGGTTGCGGGTATAGGCAGTTGCAATAGACCTTTCTCGTAGAAATCGTAGTTGCTCAACGCGTCGATAATCGCGAATTCGCCGAACAGTTCTTTGACGATTTGACTTGCCTTGCGATACGTCCTCAATACCATCTTGAACGGCTCGTCGGACACGTGGAAATACGTCCTTTCAGCAATTCCCTTATTACGCAAATACTCTTTGAGTTTAGGCGCTAACGCCAACAAGAATTCGCGATATTTCTTGCTCGCTCCGCGAGTATTCCAACCGAAAATTTTCTTTTCCACCCCGTCGACTTTCGCCATTATTTTCGGACATTTTTTTGCGCCCCATTGCGTGAATAAATGCGACATCTCAAAGTATTTAATTCCCACTCTTTGACACTTATCAATCCACTTGTCCAAAAGCGAGAAATCAAAAGTATACTGATTGTTTGAATACTCCACACCGACAAGTTGGACGGTAGGACGCTCCTTGCCGATTTGCGTATCTAGCGGAGGCGTAAACAACGGCGTAAGAACCATATTCATTCCGTATTCGCAAGCAATCTTCAAATACCTCTCTACTAATTGCCAATACTCGTCGGAAAACACATCGACGCCGTAATACGTCGCCAAGCAATCGGTATGGAACCAATTCGTATAAATCAACTTTTGCTCAGGCAAAAGCGCGTCGATTACTTCAAAGACAAACGTCGCTCTCTGCGCGTCCTCACCGCTTCTCAATATCACTTCTACTGTTTGCTCTCCGGCGGGCAAATTATCGCTGGAAAATACTTCCAGCCATAGACTTAGCCACTTGCCGCCCGTAAGTCTAATATTGCCGTCCAGCGGACGTAAAAGATCGGGAAAATACCCCTCCTCTCTTCTCAAAGTATAGTCGTCTTGCTTTGCGCCGATTGGCAAACTCGAATATATTTCTTCTACGTAATACAGCTTGATATTTTCCGCAATCGCAGACTTTATCTCTACGGAAACTTCGCAATCGCTGTCGCTTGACATTGCGACTTGAACGGACGAGCGCTCATTTCGAAACATACTCAATCTTTCAAAACTCTTAACTTTCGGCTCTTCGTCGGAAAACACTTTGACCAGCGAACTTAATTGCCTTATTTGCAACATACTCTTCCCCTTTATCGCGCAAACGCTATCATACGCTATAAGTTTAACATATAGAAATACAAAATTCAATACGAATAAAACATTATAATGATATATTAAAAATATAATTAAGATAATCAACAAAAAGGCAAGCGATTCGCTTGCCTTTTTTCGTTGATTTGAGGGTTTGGACGAGTGCGGAGAGTGATGCAGTCGATTATTTCTTTCGCATAGACTTTTGCTCTTTGAGATAGTCGTTGTAACGTTCGATTTGATCTTCTCTTAAATCAATCATTTCTTTTGCAGTAGAGAGCGCTTGCATATCGCCGACCACTACTTCGCTCTCTTTGACTTTTACTTTCGTGCCGTCGCTCGTTGCTCCGCGACGAATATCTTTGAAGTATTCGTCTTCCATCTTGAAGAGCGCGACGGTAGTATTCTTCTTTATCGTCAACTTGACTAGCGGATTGACCGTAGATTGACCCAGTACTATGAAGTAAGTCGATTTCTTTTCCTTGCACTTGTCTTTTGTAAGCGCGTAGGCTTTAAGCGTATCGAAAATCTTCTTTTGCGTAGCCGACAACTTAGCGTACGCTTCGTCGAGCGTAAGTCTTTTTGCAGGCGCTTTCGCCTTTGGAGCGGGTTTCTCAACGGGCATAGGAACAGGCACTTCCTTGACTACTTCCTTTTCCACAACCTTTTCAACGACTTTTTCGACCTCGACAGGGACTTCTTTCTCGACTACTTTCTCTACCACTTTTTCTACTTCGACAGGCACTTCGACTTTGACTTCCTTCTCTATTATCTTCTCAACGGGTTTTTCAATTATCCTTTCGACGACCTTTTCGGAAGGCTGCGCAATTATCGGCTGTTGCATAAACGGAACAACCACTTGTTTCTCGGTATTTACTTTTGACGACAAATCCATTATTTGCTTCATCAACATTTCTTGATTGCGCATTAGCATTTCTATCTTCTCGTCATTTGCATTTGTCGCAGCCACTTCTTTTTCAACTGACTTCTCATCGTCTTGTTGCTTGGAGAGTTTAACAACCAACTTTTCGATTACGCTTTCGTCAACGCTTTCTTTGGATTGTTCGGAAAGTCTTTGCATGAGCATTTCCTGTCCGTTCGCGAGATTGCGAATAATTTCTTGGTTTTGCTCAGTAAGTTCTCTTATTTTCTCTTCGTTTTCTTCGGTAAGCTGTCTAATGCGCTCTTCATTCTGCGCGTTCTGTTTAATAAGTTGTTGAACAAGTTCATCATTGTACGACGCTTCTTGCGGCAAGTACTGCGTTACGTTGGGAAGCATATTGTTCATTGTATCAGCGACTATTCCGCGTATATCGTCCGCGCCTAAGCCGACCATTGGTTGAGCGTACGCAAAGCCTTGCGCTCCCATACCCATTCCGCCGTTCATGTTGGGCTGTCCGCCCATCATTCGCATATACATATTTTCTTCTTTATTACGAGCGTACTCCTCTTTTGCGTCGTCCAAAGCGCGTAACGATTTCTTGTACCCGCTCTTTTCCAATAGCATGAAGATGAACGCTAATACCGCAACTCCCATCAATATGCAAGCGATAATCGTCCAGTTGGTCATAGTTATTCCAAACAAGCCTACCGCGTATGCGCTATACTTGCTGTCTATAAGTCGCTTGTTCTCTTTCTTCTTGCTAGCGTAGCCTAAGCCTTTTGCCATAAACGCAACTATCAAGATTATGCTTATTGCGCTGGCAATGACTTGCCACCACTGTTTGAGAGCCTCGGTTACCTTACTGAAATCAAAACCGCTTCCGGGCGCAGGATTTTCGGGGTCGCTTGGGTCTTGTCCGTCTCCGCCGGTAACTCCGCCAAGAGAGCCCCCGCTGTTTCCTGCCGTTAACGTAAACGACTCTTGCTCGGTTTCCGCGCTTTCGTTGGGCGTAGCCTGTCCGTCTTCGGTCACGAACTCATAGTTTTTCGCGTTGTCGTCCAAGAATATAGCCTTGACCTTATAACTCTTTCCGATCTCCAACGTTGCTCCGTCTTCAAGTTGGTTTCCTTCTTCGTCATAATAGATATATCCTATTATTGCCTTAGTCGTATCGTCCAAGCCCGAGAGTACGGGAATATTATTATCTCCGTTTACCCACTTTGCCACTATCTGCGCTTTTGTTATTTCAAAATCGAATTCTTCGCAACCGCTCTTTATCTTGTAATTATTCGCATCGGCGGTAGGCAATGACAATTCGACTATATACTTTCCTGTATCGCAAGGCAATTCGCCTGCTGACAATGGGAAGTCTTTGGTATTTCCCTTG
>JAAVHQ010000019.1 GCA_014799645.1 Clostridiales bacterium
CGGCCGTCGGACCTATGGCAAATTACGCCGATTATTCGGCTTTTTCCAAGTTCGTGCTTATGTTCGGAATGCTTCTCGGCAGACTTGAGATATATCCACTACTCATTATGTTGTCGCCACGCACGTGGATAAGAAAGTAATTTTTTTCTTAAATATAGAATTTTCTCGTAGACAAAGAAATAGCCCACTATATTCGTACTTGAAGTATAGCGGGCTATGTTTTTGCTTTTTATCTTCAAAGTGCCGTTTTTAATTCAAAGTATAGCGCAAATAGCAAATATTTACAGCGAAATTTTTAGAAAATAGGTTGCTTTTTGGGGTTGCGGTTAATATTATATAAATATTATATGTACAAAATAAATTCAAAGTGATATAATAATTTTAGGTGAGTTATGTCCAAAAAAGATAAGGAAATTAAAAAACTCGATATAGAAAGGGACGAAAATGCCATTAAAAAGAAGCGTAAACTGAGGACGGCAGGCAGAATTGTCGCTTTGGTCGTTGTATTGACTTTTGTCGGCGTTCTCGTCGGAATAAACGTGAGCGTCTACAAGACCGCCGAGCGCGTATGGGACGAGAATATAGGCATTGAAGCGGGAGTACCTTTCAAAGACGTATTTACTATTTTCAAGGGCGTGAAAAAAGCCGACGAAAAAACTATCGTCACCAACGCTTACGGCGAAGAGGATTTGACGGGTTTTTATTCCAATGTTAAAAACAAAATGTACCTTGACGAGAGTTTCGATTTGGACGTAATGAAAATTCTCGGAAAAGTTATGGGTTCGGACACCGCTACGGGCGAGCAGGACGGCGAAGTCGTCATGAGCAGTATGGGCGCTTACGCCGACGGCATGGTCGTTGAAAGCGACGAGCCTTTGAGCGACGAGGAGTTGGGAATCGAAGAAGATGAGAATTCAGGGGAATCGACCGGCGAGACGAGTACGGGCAATTCCGCTTTCGACGACTTGCTGGGTGAAATCAAATTCGATTTCTCTTCGCTTGCCGACTATCAAGGCGGAAGAAATATACTCGAACTTTCCGACAAACAACTTGCTGCTTTTATCAACGACGCGCTTAGCGGTTTGGGCAAAGTCATTCCGTCAATGGAAGAATTGGAAAAGACGTTGAGCTGTCATCTTAACGACGTAATTAAAATTAAGCAAATTATCATATCTAGCGAAGTCGATAAGCCTGAAAGCGTAAGTTTTAAGATTACTTTGGATCTTAAACTCAAAACTTTGGTTTCGGGTATAGTGGACGCTCAAAAATTGCCGACTATTATCAAAAGTCTGATGCCAGAAGATATTTTCGCTTCCGTCACGGTATATCCTTGCGACAGGACTCGCGCAATTCAAGCGTCAATCAACAAGATGAGCGAGGTCAACGTAGACAAGATAATTCGCATTGCGGACGTAGTTCTCAAAAAGACGGGTTCGAATACGTCCCTTTCGCAAATGCTCGTCGACGTCAATTCAAAAGTCGTTGATATTACGGAAAGCGCGCAAAACATAATACCGCTGTCTTTCGTAAATTCGGGAAGCATAGATATCTATCCTATAGAATCGCTTATGAAGATGATGAATATCACCGTGAGCGAAGAAGCCTTCTTGACTATGATTAGGGATATTAAACTCCCAAATGCGCAGTCGCTCGGCTATGACGTATACACGAAAGAAATCAAAGAAAGAGATACGAGAACGTTTATCGGCGAAGTGAGCGCAAAATACGGAATAGACAATTCCGACGGCAAGATAGGAGAGCAAAATACAATCTCCGACGTAATGAACTTCGCGCAAGGCGAGAATATCCTCAACAGTATCAATTTCAAATCAATAGATTATTCGGGCGATTACGTAGAGAACAACTTAAAGGTAGGCGCGAGTTATCAAGCGCTTTCCAATATGCTTACCTCTTATGTCAACGAACAGGGAATGCTCGGCACTATCAAAGCGCAAATCGTCAATATGTCGTCTATTAAGGACGGAGAATTGAGTCTAGACATAGAAGTTGACGTAGCGCAAATGTTGGGTATAAGCGGAGAGAGTACCATGTCTCAACTTATAAAACAACTCATTCCGCAGAGCATTTTCGCCACCGCTACAATTACTCTTGACAATTCTCAACCGACCAGCGTATCAATCAACCAAGTCGGCGCAGAGAATTCACAAAAGCACTTGCAGACGTTGACGGCTATCGCGACGACGTTCGGTATGAGCGTAGCGTCGCTTAGTTACGAATCCATTTGTACGCAAGTGGACAGCGGTATCAAGCAAGGTTTGGCAAAGGTCAAGGAACAAATAGGTTACGACATCAAGTTCGAAAGAGATAAAGCGTACTTGCCAAGTTTGTACGAAGTCATAAGTTCGACGTCGATTATCAACGGCGATTTGCAAGAGGGCGAGCATTATTTCACTCCGCAAGAATTGAGAAATATGCTCAAGAGTCTTTATACTTTCTCTTACGACGAAGAAAACGACAATTTCACTCCGACCGATAATATGGACGGCTTTATAGAGCAGTTGTATCAAAAGTACTTCATAAGCGACACATATAAAGCGGAATTGCAAGAGGCTTCAAACAACAACAATTTCCTTCAAGTAATGACCAATATCGGCGGAGATAACTTTATGTCAAAGATACGACTTGACGATATTACGGGCGAGGACGGCGAAATTATCGCAGGCTTGAAGTCAAGCCAAAACGTGACGGAAAAGTCGGGATTAAGCGACGAGGAATTTGATCAGTTAATTAAAGATAAATTCAACCCAAGGTTCACGTTGGAAGAGACGGCTTATTTGATAAGTTCGCAAGTCAACTTTGCGCAAACAATCACTTTTATGAAGGACGCGCAGACCGTCTACGCCAACAATTACTCGGCGCAAGGCGACGACTATTTAGAGTTGAAAATAAAGGGCAAGGGCGACGTCAACAATGCGAACGCGACTTCACTTCTTCCCGAATATCTTTATATCACAATCAAGATAGATTTGGGACAGGTCAAAGACGGCGCGCGAACCGATATGCAAGTATTCCAAATGGACGTAAACAAGTTGAATTATGACAGAGAATTAGGGGAAAGCAACAAGGATAATTTGCAAGATTTGCAACTTCTTCTTATGTTAATCGACAGAGTAAACGCAAAGGCTACGACTACGACGACAACGCCTGAAAATACTGATACTGAAAATTCAACGTCGCAAGAACCGAGCGAGCCTGTCGAGCCACAACCCGAACAAACGCCTGCGAAGACGACTTCAATAGAAAGCATAATATCAAATATCGAGGAAAAACTCAACGGCAAAAAGAATGAAGAAGGACAAATCGTAGAAACGGGCTTTAAGGATAGAATACACAACAATGTCTTTACAGTTACGTTTATTGACAACAATGGCTTTATGTTGGAGCAGACTGTATATGAGATTGCGCTCAATTCTATCTACAACGAAGACGCTAGAATTAAGAATACAGACAGCGATAAGCCGAACGAGGTCGATTTCCGCAACGCGATATGCAAAATCAATAATATGCCGAATGACGTAAAAATCGACAATGTCACCATTTATTTGAAGGACACCAACAAGAAAGACGCTACCAATGCGGTAGATGAAATCAATGAAAAATACGCGCTCAGCGATAGCAATAAACTCAATGCAAACAATCTTACGGGCGTACTTGTCGATATAGGTAATAAGGCGGAAAATTATTCTACCGCTATCGACGGAAATAAACTCACTTCGAATTACGTCGATACAAAATATGCCGACAATCAAATAAAAACTTTGCAAAATCTCAGACCTCAAATTGAAGAGGGCGAGTTGCTCAGTTTCCTTGAAGAGAGCGTGACGATTACCGCGCAAGGATATGAAGACACGCAAATGCTCGGTTTGTATATAATAAGCGATAAGGAAATGACTATCGTATACAAGAGCAAAATCAAGACGTCGGACAGCAATTACGCTCCGTTGTTGCCTAGTGACGTCGCAATGATTGTTACGACCAATTTGACAAAAATGACGGGCGAAGATATTTGCACGCGTATAGTATTCAACGATCTAAGCGAGAGCGAGGCAAACGCGATAGACGTCGTAAGAAACAAAATCAATCCGAGCGGTACTGGAACGCCGACAGGTTCTGCTAATCTTCAAGAGGCAAACCAAAGTTGTTCGGACAGCGTAAAGAAATCNATGAAGCCGTTGACNGACAATATGAATTTGACGTTCAAAAGAGAGGGTGACAAAGGCGTAATGGTAATGGACGGCATTTACGAAATCGCTTCGGCAAAAGTCAACGAAAAGGATACGAACAACCAAATTACCGCGCAAGGACTTAAAGACACGCTTGAAGCGCTATTTGCAGGACTTGANTTGCAAGGCTATACGGGCGCGTCAAAAGATATTACTTGGACGGGAAATTCTTCTCAGGAAGCGTCTTACAACGTACTNGCTTCGACAAGCGGAGTAAATGGAGTTATCGGCGACGGCAATATCTCNCATAAGATAGATATAAACTCGCTCAAATCAAGNCTTGGCATGGCAAGCGCGTCCNNCGNCAACGCATTGCAACTATCGCAATCGGCGCTTATNGGAAAGAGCGATGATTCTCTTGACGAATTGAGAAATTCATTGAGCGGTCGACTGCCGCTCGGCAAAGACTATTTATTGCTCACGCTTTCCGCGGATATGCAAGCGGCGATTGGCTCTAAACTGTCAATCTTGCCTGANAGAATGTATATCACGGTATATATGGATATTGACGACGTGGCGGGCGGTACGAATATCGTATACAATAATTTGACNGACGGGCAGAAGAGTACGCTNGNAAGTCTTATGAACGCAAACGCGGACGGCGCGTCGGGCTTTACCGCCAGCGGTAATCTCGNCAATGTAAGGCAACANCTTATCGATACCGTTATTATCAGCGCGGGTAGCAACAACGTGACGCTCGGTATGCTCTTTGAAGCAAAGAAGNNCAATGGTGNCANGGCAGATTTGATATCGATTGCCNANNCNGGCAAGGACGCNGGCGTAGTCGTCGGCGTGGGCGCGTTGAGTTTCCAAATAGGTTAATAAAACAAGAAATAAAGTCATAAAAAGGAGTAATCAAATGAAAAAACATTACGACACGTTGGAGATAGGNCATATCTCTTTGGACTACAATATCGATTATCTCGATCATCAAATTATCGAAGTGGGCGGAGCGGTAATATACTCTTCGGCTTCGGCTTACGCAGGCGGCTACAAAGTCGGCGTNGTGACGAAAGTCGCGCCCGAGGANAAGGATAGATTGAATACCTTCGTAATTGACAAGGAAGACGTCTTCTATATCCCGAGCAANGAATCTACGTCAATTCGCAACAAATACCACACNGCGGACAAAGAACGCCGTACCTGCACTTGCATAGGTCAAGGNGATTCCTTTACTTTGGCNGACATTCCCGACGTAGATTGCGACGTCTATCACTTCGCAGGTCTTATCTACGGCGACTTTGACGGACAACTTATGAAGGACTTGTCCAAGAAAGGNAAGATTGCNGTCGACGTTCAAGCGTTGCTTCGTCACGCAAACAGACAGACGGGCGAGATGTATTTTGAGGACTGGAAAGANAAGAAAGAGATTTTGCCTTACATAGATTATTTGAAGACGGATACAGCNGAAGCGGAAATACTTACGGGTCAGACGGATAGATTCGTCGCGGCAAAGATGTTGCANGAATGGGGCGCGAAAGAGGTCGTAATCACCAATTCCGCCGAAGTGCTTGCCTACGACGGAAAAGAGATGTACACCTGCCCGATTAAAGCGAGAAANCTCTCGGGAAGAAGCGGCAGAGGCGACACGACTTTTGCGGCGTANATAACGGAAAGACAAAAAGAGAGTATGGCAAAATCNTTGCTTTGGGCGACGGCTACCGTATCGACGAAAATGGAAGCGCCAGGGCCTTACAAGGGCAAGNGAGAGGATATCAACGAATACATNAAGTTGATGTACGGCGAGAACTATCAGCCTAAGAGAGTAGAATAAATATCAAGGAGAGATTATGCATTACAATTACAAGACGAGCGGAGTTTGCTCGCAAAATATATCGTTTGACGTCGAAGACGGNGTAGTCAAAAACGTCAAGTACGTCGGAGGTTGCAACGGCAATCTTCAAGGNATNGGNAGACTTGTCGACGGAATGAAAGTNGAGGACGTAATCGCAAAATTAGAGGNCGTGAAGTGCGGATTCAGAGCCACGTCNTGTCCCGACCAACTCGCAAAAGCGCTCAAAGAAGCGACCAAAAACTAAAAATATTACCGCGATTATAAATCTTGGTATTGACAAAAATCGACATTTTTATTATAATGAATGAAGAAAATGCCGATATGTAATGTGATAAGGAGAAAACCGTGGAAGAAGATATAAGATTGAGTTTCGAGGACAGAATAAAATCAATGGACGCTGACGTGCAGAAGTATTACGCTATGCTCAATCAGCATTTACTGTCTTTTGAGAAAATAAAAAGCAGACTTAGCAACAGATGCGACAGTTATAGACTAAGCAGAGAGTTGTTGAGCAAAATCGCTATAGGCGGAAAGACCTTGAAGATTTATTTGGCAATAGACGCCAATCGAGAGGATATTTTGGCAAAGAAACTTCATTTCAGAGACGTTTCGTCCACACCTTCGTACAAAGAAGTGCCTGCAATGATTCCCGTAAAGTCGGAAATTTGCGTGAAAAAAGTCTGCGACGTCATAGATATTATGATGTCGGAAAAAGGCATAGCGAAAAAGAAATAATATTAAAAGTATACTCAAAAAAAAGACGCCTTGATTTAAGGCGTCTTTTTTTATAGACCGTTGTTCTCGTCTTTGAGCGACATACGCATATTATTTAGGTCTATATCTCTCATCTTTACTCTTTGATTGGAAATCTTTTGTTTTTTGAGTTGTTTTATCTTTTTCTTGTTCATAATTTACCTCTACAAAGTTAGTTTGCGATTTTATAAAATTTATATACGTTGACTTTTTAAGTATTGTGTTTTACAATAATAATTATGAAAGTAGGAGATAAATTCGACGTTGAAATAACTTCCGTCGGTATGGACGGAGAGGGCGTCGCGCGAGTAGACGGGATTGTGATTTTTATTCCCAAAACGTTGCTTGGCGAGCGAGTATTGATAGAAATAACTCAGACGAAAAAGTCTTTCGCCTTTGCCAAAGTAATCAAGTTGTTGGCGGCAAGCAAGGACAGAGTAGAGCCGATTTGTCCGCTATGCTATAAGTGCGGCGGTTGCGAGATGTTGCATATTTCCTACGAGCAGCAGTTGGCAATAAAGCGTAACAACGTGAAGACTTGTATTGATAGAGAATGTAATATAGATTTTCCGGTTGATATGACTGTCGCAAGTCCGGATATTTATCATTATCGCAACAAAGTTCAATTACCTATATCAAGACAGAACGGCAAAGCCGTGGGCGGTTATTTTGCGCCGAATACGCATAGGGTAGTACCATCCAGTATTCGCTCGGAAGAGGGAAAATGCGTACTCAATAGCGAGGGAATTCAAGGTATAATAGATATTTTTCTCGAATGGCTTGACGAAAAGAATATATCCACTTATGACGAGAAGTCGCACAGCGGACTTGTAAGACACCTCGTCGTAAGAAAGGTAGGCGAGAAATTTTCAGTATGCGCGGTCGTCAACGGCGACAGTCTGCCCAATTACAATACGCTTGTCGACAAGATAAAAAGCGCGGGATATGATTTTTCGCTTAGCATATCGCTCAACAAGAAACGCACCAACGTTATTTTGGGAGATAAGACGATAAACTTGTACGGCGACAAAGCGGTCGCAGGCGAGGCGCTGGGCGTGAAATTCGAAGTGTCTTTGCTCTCCTTTATGCAAATCAACGACAAGGTGCGCGATTTGATTTACTCGCGAGTGGGCGAGATAATAAAAGACAGCGGAATTTCAAACGTAATCGACGCGTACAGCGGTATAGGAATAATGAGCAATATATTCGCTAAATACGCGGACAAAGTGTACGCAATCGAGATTGTCGAAGAGGCGGTAAAAGACAGCATTGCGCTTGCCAAAGCCAACGGCAACGAGAGCAAAATCACGTCGATTTTGGGCGACTGCGCGAAAGAACTTCCACCGCTCATTGCCACGCTCGACAAGTCAATCGTCGTACTCGATCCACCGCGTAAAGGTTGCGATTTGAGCGTGTTAGACAGTCTTTTGAGGGCGAAGCCTACCAAGATAATATATATATCTTGTAATCCCGCGACGCTTGCCCGCGACGTCAAACACTTGCTTTGCGATTACGAAATTCAATCAATCACTCCGTACGATATGTTCCCCAACACAAAATGGGTCGAGACTTTGGCAGTCCTTGAGCGCAAGTAGACAGCGTAAAATTGGAATCATCATAAAAAGTTGTTAAAAATTTAACAGCCGTCAAAATGCAAATTGCTATTGACGGCTGTCATTCTATTATTATATAATAGTAACATAAAGGCATAAGGGGAAATTTAATGAAATTAGGAAACCTTAAAAAGTTTTGGAATGAACCGCCAAGCGGTAGATTTCTTAACTTCAAAGAAATTTTGCAGTTTGGCGTATCAAGTCTCGGCATTAGTTTTATTGCAAATCTAGTATCTATTTTCGTTACCGTAAGTCAAATACCGTTCCTTTACAATTTGGGAGACAGCGGTACTTTGCACGCTACGATAATGTATTTAATAGCCAGTGTGCTTGCTTTCATAATTACGCCGTTGTACGGAAAAATGATACAGCGCACAAAAACCAAATTCGGCAGATACAAGCCATACATACTTTTCTTAGCCCCCGTTGTAGCAATTTTGGGCGCGGCGGCGGTTTGGTCTCCGCAAAATCTTACTGAATCTCAGAGAATAATTTACGTATATATGGTTTGTACCCCAACGTTGTTCATGTGGAATTTGTGGTACAATACTTTCAATTTGTTCCCCGGTGTAATAACGCCAAATCAGCAAGAGCGCGCGGATGTATGGGCTCCGATAGGACTTGTAATTGGATTTGCTCCAACGATAATGAATGCGCTAAAAGGCGTTTTCGTCAAATGGGGTGGAAACGGCGACGTAGGTGCTGCAAGAATTTATGGAGTGTTCTGCGCGGTAGTCGGTATTGCGCTCACAATTTCGCTTATCGGCGTAAAGGAAAGAGTATTCGTCACCGAAGAAGAGAATAAGAAAGAAAAAGTATCTACGATGGAAGGCTTGAAGATGATTGTCAAGAACAAACCTCTTATGATACTTACTCTTGCTCTTTGCTTAGGTTGCTTGAGAAATATGATAGACTTGAGTTGGGAGTTAATTGCCAGAGTTAAGTACGCTACGGATATGGCGTCTGCTGCGGCTGTATTCGGCGGACTGTCTTTGGTAGTAGGATTTGCGGCAACTCCGAATATGATTTTATTACCTTGGCTTACCAGAAAGTTCAACAATCGTACGATATTGATTTTTTGGCAGGCATGCAACCTTAGCGCAAACTTGGTGTGCGCTTTGATTGGCTTGCAGAATTTCCCACAGGGTAGTTGGTCGCCTTACGTCATTACAATTATAAGATTTGTATCTTTGTTTAATGCGCTTGGAAGTCTTCAACCTTTGATTCTTTCGGAAATCGGCGATTTGCAACAAGCAAAAAGCGGATATAGACTCGAAGGCTTTATTCAGACGTTTGCTTATCAATTGCCTTTAGTTGCATCTCAATTAGCGGCGTTCGTGCCTGCGATAATTCAACAAAAAATGCACTTTAATCCATATAATTATCAAGTTACGCCAGACAAGATTGTAGCGTCGGCGGAAGAAATTGCGATTGCTGAAAGTTACGGTAACGTCGCGCTGTGGATATCGGCAGTGTCAAGCGCGCTAATGTTGATATGTTTGATTTTCTATAATTTCGATAAGAAGAAGCATGCCGAAGTTGTCGCTCAGCTAAAAGCTACGGCAGTCAACGCCGACGAGATAGCGCAAGAAGAGGGTAATTTGCATATTCTCGGTAATGCAACAGACAATGAAGAAGACGAGAACTTCAAAGACCTAGAAACGGCAAGCGAAGAGGCTAATGGCGAGAATACGGACGGCGCGGAAGAAGAAACCGTCGACCCGCTTGAAAAGACGGATAATAATTCGTTGATGGAAGAGTAAAACGACTGGACTTGTAAGGAGCGATAGCGACGGTCTAGCGAACGAAAGTGAGCGTCACTATTTCGGACTGTCCATGTACTTTTTCACTATTCACTATTACTTATTACTTTCCAAAATCGACAAGTGAAAAGTGAAGAGGAAATAAGTAAAAAGTAAATCGACAAGACTTTGAAAAGCCTTGTCGATTTTGGTCTGAGTGACTGGACTTGAACCAGCGGCCTCTTGCCCCCCAGACAAGCGCGCTACCAAACTGCGCCACACCCAGATATTTTTGACATCTGCCGATATTATAGCACAATTATTTTAGCATATCAATAATTTATCAAAAGTTTTCTCATAAATATTTTGTTGTAATAAGGCTATTGATATAAAGAATAAGTTATGGTATACTTATTGTAATGGCGGTAAAGATTAAGGATTTTTTCGAGAAAATATGTCTTGAAATTTTCGTGGACAAATACAATTGCATAGTTTGCGACGAAGAGTTGCGCGAGAAGTCGCGTTACGGGTTATGCGAGAATTGTCTAAAAGATATTACTTTTCTCAAAGACGATATATGCAAAAAGTGCGGTAGGTTGCAATACAACGAAGCCGATTACTGCCTGACGTGCAAAGAGCATTTGCGTAATTTTGACAGCGCAAGGTCTTGCGTGGTTTACGGCGACAAGGCGAAAGAGATAGTGAGAGGATTGAAATTCGGTCGGCGCAAGTATTTGGCAAAGTACGTTTCGAATTTCCTAATCGAGAGGTATGAGGAATGTTATGCGGACAAGAATATTGACTATATCATTCCCGTACCGATTATGAAGAAGAGGAAAGAAGAGCGAGGTTATAATCAAGCGGAAGCGATTGCCAAAAAGTTGGGCGAGCATTACAATTTGCCGATTAGGACGGACGTCGTAGAGAAGATAAAGCAAAACGACGAGCAAGCCAAATTGTCCGGCAAGGCAAGAGAGGAAAACGTAATCGGCGTCTATAAAGTCGTCGATTCCAAAGAGGTAAAAGACAAGACAATATTGATAGTAGACGACGTAATTACTACCGGCAGTACGGCAAGCGAGTTGGCGAAGATACTCATCAAAGCCAAAGCAAAGAACGTATACGTACTTACTTTTGCAAGTACGAGATATAAAATAACGGGCGAAAGCCTTGAAGACGATAAGGTGGAAGAATGAAGACAAGATGGTACAAAGACGCGGTAATTTATCAGATTTATCCTCGTAGCTTTTGCGACGGCAACGGCGACGGAATCGGAGATATCAAGGGTATTATTTCTAAACTCGATTATATAAAAAGCCTAGGCGTAGACGCCGTGTGGCTTTCTCCGGTGTATAAGTCGCCCAACGATGACAACGGCTATGACATAAGCGATTATAGAGATATAATGGACGAGTTCGGCACGCTCGACGAGTGGAAAGAGATGTTGGACGGAATGCACGAGAGGGGTATCAAATTGATAATGGATTTGGTAGTCAATCACACGTCCGACGAACACGCGTGGTTTGTCGAGAGCAGAAACAAAGACAGCGAATACCGCGACTATTATATTTGGCGCAAGGGCAGAGGTAAGAACGGCAAGAAACCGCCCAACAACTGGACTTCGAATTTCGTCGGTCCTGCGTGGGAATACGACAAAGAGAGCGGAGAGTGGTATTTGCATTTATTTTCTAAAAAGCAACCCGATCTCAACTGGGAAAATCCCAAAGTCAGACAGGAAGTCGCCGATATTTGCAACTATTGGTTCGACCTCGGCGTAGACGGTTTCCGTTGCGACGTAATTACCTATATATCCAAAGAAAAGGGCTTGCCCAACGGCAGAGTCAAATTCCCGATAATCGGTCAGGAAAAATATACCGTCGGTCCGCGTTATCACGAGTATATGCACGAACTCAATCAACGAAGTTTTTCAAAATACGATTCGATGACGGTAGGCGAGTCGATAGGTATCACGCCCGACAACGCAGGCGAGGCAATCGACGAGAGAGTTGAGGAACTCGATACGGTATTCAGTTTCGACCACATGGGCGTGGACTTTGCTATGGACGTACTGCCCAGAAAATTCAATCTTGCAAAATACAAAAAGGTCTTGAATAGATGGCAACAACTTCCCAAGACTTGTCAGCCTACGGTATTTTTGGAAAATCACGACCAGCCGAGATGTCTGCCTAGATTTGTAGGCGACTATAAGGATAAACGCGAACTTGCAGGTATGGCGCTCGCTACGTCGATGCTTTTTATGAGAGCCACGCCGTATATCTATCAAGGTCAGGAAATCGGTATGACCAACTGCAATTTTAAAGAAGAAGACTATCTCGATATAATGGCGACGAGAGTCTTTTCGCTGATAAAGAAATATTTCCCAATTCTTATGCCGTACGCAAGAAAAGTAATGCTCAAAAGAGCGAGAGACCATGCGCGTACGCCTATGCAGTGGACGGATGGAGAAAACGCGGGCTTTTCTACCGCGAAACCGTGGATGCTTGTCAATCCCAATTATACGCAAATCAACGTAGCCGACAATGAGAATAGAGAGGATAGTTTGCTCAATTTCTACCGCAAGGCGATAGCGTACAGAAAGGGAAAGGACGTGATAATACACGGCGAATTTTCGCTCGTATATCCCAAGGATAAAAATATCTTTGCATACGTGAGAGAGTATCAAGGCAAAAGGCTTTTCGTGCTTGTCAATTACAAGAACAGAGCAATCAAATTCAAAATGCCAAAGGACTTGACCTTCGCAAAAGCGACGCTTGCGCTTAGCAATTATCCTGATTCTTGTTCCGCGCCGCAAACGACGACGTTAAGAGAATACGAAGCAGTAGTATAC
Organism: Clostridiales bacterium; assembly: GCA_014799645.1. Lineage (GTDB taxonomy): Bacteria > Bacillota > Clostridia > Christensenellales > UBA3700 > RACS-045. The sequence continues at coordinate 12,996 of JAAVHQ010000019.1, forward strand.
GAGTTGGAATAAAAGTCACGTATTCGCCTCTCAACGGCATATAATTGATTGAGGGGCGAAGAGTATCGACAATAAAATTTGTAAAATTGCGAGAAAAATACTTGACAATCGCTCTTTTATACCTTAATATAAATATGCTAAACAGCAATAAGCCCTTATAGCTCAGTCGGTAGAGCATGCGGCTGTTAACCGCAGTGTCATAGGTTCGAGTCCTATTGAGGGCGCCAAAAA
>JAAVHQ010000020.1 GCA_014799645.1 Clostridiales bacterium
CAGTCTACGGTAAATCCATTAGTCAAGTTGACAATAAAGAAAAACACGACTGTTGCGCTCTTCAAAATGGAAGACGAGTATATGAAAGATATTCGCCGCGGCGCAAGTAGCGACGGCACGAAGGTGAAGGTCAAAGAGACGGAAGTCGTAGTCGGCGACAATCAAGCGTTGTCGACAGCAAAAGATATGATTGATCTTAGGGAAGACCAAATTGAACGCTACAACGAATATTTGAAAGAACAGCGCTCGATGAAGAAGTAGCAGATTACTAAATGTTGACAAATACCTTGCTAGCATTGATAGCAAGGTATTTATTCTATTTATTTGAGAGTTATGGCTTATAAGTGAATTTGCATTTAGTGTCGGGCATCTTTTTGGGACGTTGCCCAAAAAATGATACACCAAATTGCAAACACACTTACCGCCTTGAACTTTTGTTATCCTATTGGAACTAACAATTTGCTGAAAGTTCGGAGAGAATAGCGAAGTTTGGGCGCGAAGTGGGGATTTGCTTTATTATACTATTAGTTTTTGGTTCTCCATATTAGCGACTTCTATCTTAGTATCGCTAAAAAATAATTCTGAGTAAGAAAGCAAACCCCACTGGAAGCATAACCCTCATACTAAAATTTCTAAATGCAAATTCACTTACAAGCCAAAACCCTCAAAATAAGAAAATAAGAGCAAGCGTAAGGCGCGTTGCTATACGCACTCGTTTTTATTGTGCGGTCAGTTCGTCTAAGAGCTCTTTTAATATCGTTAGGTGCAATTCCTCGTCTTTGACAATTCTCAGCATAAGTTCGCTCAACGTGGGATTTTTTACGCAGGTTGCGGCTTTGGAATGATTGGCGATTGCGATTTTTTCCGTCATAATATCGTGTTGAAGAAATGCAATCGGATTTTTGACGTAGTTGATGTACGCTCCCGACCAATAGCAACACGAACCTGCGATTATCGGGTCGCCGCCCATTTTGGCAATAGCCTTGCCGAGAAGTTGGTGGTGGCGCATTTCGACCAATGCAAGTCCAAGTAAAGCTTTGGAAAGTCGTTCGTTACCCTCCGCCGTTATGTAATGTTGATATAGGTAATGCATTACCGCGCTCATCTCGCCGTTGCGACCGCAATAGTCGTCTACGATACATTTTACGTCGCCTGCGTAAAAAGGTCCTTGCAATTCGGGATAGGGCAGGTCGAGCGAATACTTGTTTTCCATAATTTACTCCTTTACCCACTGCCACTCCCAATAAAACTCGTCGAAACGCATCCTTCGGTTGCCTTTCGCACGGTGCTCGGTCGACGTACATAGAGTACGACTAGACCTCGACACCATACAAAATTCAATCCAAATTCTGCTGTTTGGACGGCGTTCTATTTGAATTGTCATTGGGTATATGTTATATTCCAATATATGATGACTATAATAGAAAGGGTTACCTCGAAAAAAAATATTTTTTTCACTCAAAATCGTTGAAATTTCAGAATTGATATGATATTATATTATGGCAGTCGTATATGACTGGGAGGATATATAATGAATTTATTGTTGACGTTGGGAGATTCGCTTTTCCCTTATGCAGTATATAATTGGCTTAGACCGTTGCTTATGATGCTTATGCTTTTGTCAGGCATCGCGACGATTGTAATCATACTGATGCAGAAGCCACAAAATGAAAATATCGGCGTACTCGGCGGTCAAGAATCCGACTCTTATTCCAAGAAGAATAAGGCAAGGTCAAAAGAAAGCATTTTGAAGAAATTGACGATCACGGGCGCGGTGCTGATGGCGTTCTTCGCAATATTCTTCTTTATCACCTTTATTCAGAGATAAGAAACGAAACAGCCAACACCCGACGCCGTCGGGTGTTTTTTTCTTAAAGGAAGTTATGGGAATAAAAATTATCGACAACAACAAAAAGGCGTATTTCGATTACTTCATAGAAGATACCTATGAGGCGGGTATCGCTTTGGTCGGTTGCGAGGTCAAGTCGATAAGGCTGGGTCAGGTCAATATAAAAGATACGTTTTGCTCCGTAAGGGGCGACGAAGTATTCGTGATGAATATGCATATCAAGCCGTATGAGAAGGGAAGTTATTTCAACGTGGACGCAAAGCGTCCGAGAAAACTTCTTTTGCACAGACGCGAGATTGACAAACTTCGAGGAGCGGTGGCGCAAAAGTCGTACACGATCGTGCCTACGAAGATATATTTCAAAGACGGTTTGGTCAAAATGGAAATCGGTCTTGCCAAAGGTAAGGAATTGCACGACAAGCGCAAGTCGATTGCCGAAAAAGAAGTAAAAAGAGAAATACAAAGGACTATAAAGCAATACAACGCTTGACGCTGTAAAAGGAGAAAATATGAAAAGAATAGAAACGGTTTGCGTTCAAGGCGGTTACGTTCCCGGAAACGGAGAACCAAGACAAGTACCTATAATTCAAAGCACGACGTTCAAATACGATACGAGCGAACAAATGGCGAAACTCTTCGACTTGGAAGAGTCGGGATATTTTTATACGCGTTTGCAAAACCCGACCAACGACTACGTCGCAAAGAAGATATGCGAATTGGAAGGCGGCAGCGCGGCAATGCTCACGTCTTCGGGACAGGCGGCGAATTTCTATGCGGTATTCAATATCGCAAGTTGCGGCGACCATATAGTGGCGTGTTCGACGATATACGGTGGCACGTATAATCTCTTTGCCGTTACGATGAAAAAGATGGGTATTGACTTCACGTTCGTAAAACCCGATTGCAGCGACGAGGAATTAGAGGCGGCTTTCCGTCCGAATACCAAAGCGGTGTTTGGCGAGACAATTGCCAATCCTGCCGTAATCGTATTCGATATCGAGAGATTTGCCAAGTTTGCGCATAAGCACGAAGTTCCGCTTATCGTGGACAATACTTTCGCTACGCCTATAAATTGCAGACCGCTCGAATGGGGCGCGGATATTGTCACTCATTCTACTACGAAATACATGGACGGACACGGAGCGGGCGTCGGCGGCGCAATAGTCGACGGCGGAAAGTTCGATTGGACGAAAAATCCCGACAAGTTCCCCGGACTTTGCTATCCCGACGATAGTTACCACGGAGTAGTATATACCGAGAGATTCGGACTTGGCGGAGCGTACATAACCAAAGCGACCGCTCAACTGATGAGAGATTTCGGCTCTATCCAATCTCCGCAAAACGCTTATATTCTCAACTTGGGATTGGAAAGTCTTGCGGTAAGAATGGAAAGACATTGCAAGAACGCGCAAAAGATAGCGGAATTCTTGCAAGGACATAAAAACGTGGCTTGGGTGACGTATTGCGGTCTAAAAGGCGACAAGTGCTACGACCTCGGACAAAAGTATTTGAAAAACGGGTCTTGCGGAGTATTGAGTTTTGGAGTAAAGGGCGGAAGAAAAGCCGCAGAAGAAGTAATGAAACATCTCAAGACTATCGCCATAGAAACTCACGTTGCAGACGCGCGCAGTTGCTGTTTGCACCCTGCAAGCGCTACGCATAGACAGATGAACGACGAGGAGTTGGCAAACGCAGGCGTATCGCCAGAACTTATTCGTTTGTCGGTCGGTATAGAGAACGCCGACGACCTTATTGAAGATTTGAATCAGGCGCTTAACGCTCTCAATATAAAGGAGTAACGTATGCCAATAGTAATACCAAAGGAATTACCAGCATTCGATATATTGACGAAAGAGAAGATTTTCGTTATGCCAAAGGCAAGGGCGAACTCGCAGGACATACGTCCTATCGAGATTGCTATCGTCAATCTTATGCCTACGAAAATTGATACGGAAACGCAACTTATGCGACTTCTCGGCAACTCAATGTTGCAAATCAACGTGACTTTAATCAATATGGATTCGTACGTGTCCAAAAACACTCCTCAAAGCCACATGCAAAAGTTTTACAAGGTCTTTGACGAGATAAAGGACAGATACTTCGACGGTATGATTATCACGGGCGCGCCCGTCGAGACGATGGCTTTCGACGAGGTTGCGTATTGGAAGGAGTTGTCGGAAATTATGGCTTGGTCGGACAGCCACGTCACTTCGACGGTACATATTTGTTGGGGCGCGCAGGCGGGATTGTATTATCATTACGGTATAGAAAAAGTCGCTTTGGACGAAAAGCTTTTCGGCATCTACGAAGTGCGCGCGGAAGATAAATACGACTTGCTCCTTAAAGGTATGAACGATAATATGTATATCCCTATGTCAAGACATACTTCAATCGACGAAGATAAGGTGAGAAATATCCCTGAACTTAAAGTCCTTGCAAGCGGGAAAGACTGCGGTATCGCAATTATCAAGAGCGTGGACAACAAGAGATTTTTCCTCACGGGTCACAGCGAGTATGACCGTACTACTCTCAAAAAAGAGTATTTGCGCGATTTGGATAAGGGATTGAATATTCAAAAGCCTGTCAATTATTTCGAGGACGACGGACTTTACAATATAAATTTAAGTTGGCGCAGTACGGCGTATTTGCTTTTCAACAACTGGCTCAACTATTACGTCTACCAAGTTACGCCGTATGAGTTTAGTTCAACGGATAAGGTAGAGAGGCAGGACTAAAAAGGGTAAAAAAAAGCAAGCGTAACGCTTGCTTTTTTTATACTAATTTAGTTTTTAATTAGAAAATTTTGAGAGAGTCCTCGTCGCCGACAGCAACTGCGGTACCTTTCTTCTTTGCGCCTTTTTCGCCGAAAAGTGCAACAGCAGTGTCGTAAGCCTTTTGAGCGTCTTCCTCGGTATCGTACCAAGTGATGGTGACAGCTTTGCTGTTAACGATAGCTCCGATAAGACCGCCTTCATCGCCAGCTTTGGCTGCGGAAACGGTTTTTTCGGTCTTAGTAACGTCGTAACCTTTTTTATCATATTTATTTGCTACGCTGTCTACGCTAGGCGTACAAGCAACGCAGAGTGTTGCAATCATTACTACCAAAAGTACCAACGCAACGGAAAGAATGATTTTCTTTTTCATTGTAATTTGCCTCCTAAATTTTAATATTTTATGGCATTATTATAGCATTTACATCTACATTTGTAAATATCAAACTTCAAATTCTTGCCAATATTATGTAAAAATTTTTCCGCGTATTCTACGAGCGATGAAAAGGAATAGAGGTTTTGTGTAAAAAAATCCCCGAGATTAACCACTCTGGCAATTCCGCGATTGTCGCGCGGCAGGTGTAAACAAAACTACGTTGTTTACCTATTTATAATAATACAGTAAATAAGTAATCTTATCAATTGTAACTCTCAATAATCTTGTTGAGTTTTGTTACGTACTCATCCTTTACTTCTTTTGGTGCGACAATTTTAAGTCTATCGCCGAGCGCGCAACACCAACCGTAGAACATATCGCTGATTTGCACTTCCGCGGTGAAGCGGTAGTTTTCGCCGTAAGGGGAGAGTTTAGTCGTTTTGCCGAATTTGTCAAAGACGACTTCCACAAGGTCTTTGGTAATCTCGAACGTTACGCTCTTTTGCTCGCCTAAGAACATTGAAAAAAGTTCTTTTTTCCTTTTGCGAATGTCGAAGTTTTTGAGATTGTCGGGTATGACGATTGACTCGTTGCAAATCGACACCTTTTCCATTCTGTCAATTCTGAAATGCGACACGTTGTCGTACTTTTCAATAGAGCAAACGAGGTAGTAATTGTCGTTGCTCACAACGGTGGCGATAGGATTGACGACGTAAGGCTTGCCGTCGCGCATAGCGATTTTGTTGCCTTTGGCGTCGAGTTTATAGTAGTTGAAAGAAATTTTCTTTTTGTCGATAATGGCTTCGTTGATATTAAAGACGTTGTAATATATTTGTTCGTTGTCGCGCTTGGTCGTGTCGAAGACTGCGATATTCTTCTTTATTACGTCTCCGCGCAACGAGCCCGCAAGACTTGCGATTTTATCGACGAGCAGAGCGGTCTTTTCTGGCGTGATAAAACTTGACGCTTCCACAGCGTCGAGCAAGATTCGCACTTCGGCAGTGTCGAAACTTCTGTCGGCGACGTAATACATATTGCATTTTTTGCGAACTTGCATTACCTCATAGCCGTTTGCGTTGAGTACGTCAATATCTTCGTATAGTGTCTTGCGCTTGACGTTGATGCCCTCTTCCGCGAGTTTTGCAATAAGCTCGTAAGTTGACATTGGGCGCGTTTCGTCGCTCTCTTTTAGCAGTATTTCATACAGCCTCAAAAGTTTGAGTTTTTGTTTTATCTTCTCTACGTCTCTGTTTGTATTAGCCATATTGATATTATAACAAATAAATTCGCAAAGCGCAATTATTGAGTAAGTTTTTGGCGAAAAACCGCTATTGTCCATAATATCAAATAATTCGGCAAAAGAGGTTGTCCGAGCCGTCAAGAGCGCTTGAATTTCGACAGATTTCGACACATATACATAATAATGAATTAAGATGGGGAAAAGTCGAGTTATCCACACGAACAAGTGTTTTTGTGGATAACTCTGTGGATAACTGCCACTTTGTGGGGGTATTTTAGTAAAAAACGCACTTTGAGGCTATTTTTCGACATTTTTCGCGGTGGACGAAAAAATCTACAAATCGTTAATAAAATTTAACGGAAAGAGAATGTTTTTAATGTTTTATCCATATACAAAAAATTATTGTATTTTGTCGATAAATGCGATATAATTAATTTAGACTTAATTCGGGGGAAATTATGAAGGAAGAAGACAAGACGAAAATCAAACAAGCGGTAATGATTACCGTGGCTGCAATTTTTATTATTTTAGGAATACTTTCAATAATACAAGCGACGGGTTCGAACGCGGGACTTGCGTATATCAGCAAGATTGGCAACGTTATTTTGAGATATGCCGTCGTAATAATCACCAACGCAATCGGCATTATGCTTATGTCGACGGCGGCGGGCACGTTCAATGGTAAAGTAAAGAATGTCTTTTCAATCACCGTTTGCGTATACAGTTCTATTATGACAGTACCGCTTCTATTGGCGTTTATACTTATGTTTCCTGTTGCGACAGGCGCAACGCTACCTGCTTTTCTCAACGATATGGTAGGCGAAATCGTCGTTGCGTTCGCAAAGATTTTCAAAGGCGGTTGGCAATACCTTATTTACTTTTTGGGTACGATAATGAGTATTATCTTCCTAGCAGTTCCGATTATCACGACTTATTGCACGGTTAAGGAACTTACGCTCAAAGAGTTTTTGCAAAAGTTGAGCAAAAAGGATAAGTCGGAAAGTAAAGAAGTAGAAAATCAATAGCGTGACATAATTTTGACAATAAAATTTCCAAAAGGCTTGATTTTCGTATGTTATATATAATATAATAAAATCACGAGACTATCAGAATTACTCAATTAGTTAGAGTTTTTCCGAAAGGGGGATATATGAAAAAGTCCAAAAAAGACCAAAATTTAGAGACTTCGCAACAAGAACAGCCTGTTGAAGAAACGACTCCTATGAGCGACGTTGCTCAAAGCGAAGAGCAAAAGGACGCTCAACCGTCAACGACTGAACAAGCGGTTACTACCGACGAAGTCAAGGCGGAAGAGCCGAAGCCTGCGGAAGAAGTTAAGTCCGAAGAGGTTAAACCCGTCGAAGAGGCTAAGCCTGTCGAAGAAGAGGTTAAACCCGTCGAGGAAGTAAAACCGATCGAAGAGCCAAAGGCAGAGGAAGAGAAGTCGGACAAGAAAAAGGCTAAGAAAGAAAAGAAGCCGAAGGAAAAGAAAGAAAAAGCGCCTAAGGCTGTCGGAGAGAAAAAATCCGAAAAGGTGAAAGGCTACATTACTTCTTTGCTCAAATACTTCAATATCATCACGATATTGCCGATTACTTGTATTTTCTACGTAATATTCTTCGCGTCCGATATTGTCGACGGAACGGCTTTTGTCGAAAGCAACAAATTGATGGTCATAGTAATGACGGGCATCTTGGCTGCGCTCATCGTAATATGGATGGCTGACAATAGAAAGAAGAGAAGAGTATGTTCGCTAGACGCATTCTTGCTCATAAGTTTGCTGTTGTGTTTTGGTATGATTTTGCAATGCATAATCTTGGGTCACTTCAAGACTTTCGACGTTACCGCAATATTGACAGTTGTTATGACAGTGTTCGTACTAGTATTCTTGACGATAAGACTTTGTATGTTTAGCACTGAGGAGCAAAAGAAGAATGACGACGCAAGATACGTCGCTAAGTCGCAGTTGGGATTGTACTTCAAAGTAATTTTCTCAAAGTACGCTTTGTTTATATCGACTATGTGCGCTATGGGTATTTTGTTGATACTTATCGTAACGAAGTCGGATATGTTTGAAAAATTCTCGTATGAGGCAAGCAAGACGGAAACGTTCGTTACTATGGCGTTCGCGGCTGTTGCGCTCGTGCTTATGGTAATAGGCTTGTTTATAAGAATTGTAAGAGGTAGAGTAAACATCGTTGACTGTATGCCATACTTGTTTATACTTTTTGCAATCGGTACGTTGCTCAGTTATTTCACCGTTACCAACGATCAGGGCGAAAGAATTTATACGATGCTCTATCTTGCAATCGGCAGCGGCGTCGTAGGTATAATTTGGCTTTGTCTTTGTCAGTATACTTGCGATAGAAGATTGTACGACAAGAAATTCTTGCCGGCTATTGAGTGCAGAGAACCTGTTCTTACAATCGAAGCGCCAGAACCTGAAACTGTCGAACAAAATATTGTAGTAGACGCAATTCCCGTTCCGGTCGAAGAGCCTGAACCCGAACCCGTCGTTGAAGAACCTGTGGCTGAACCTGAGCCTGAACCGGTTGTTGAAGAGCCGATCGCTGAGCCTGAACCCGAGCCTGTCGTAGAAGAAGCGGTAGAGGAAGTTGTCGAAGAGGAAGAGGTTGAAGAAGCCGACGACGAAGAGGAAGAAGAGGAAGAAGTTTCGTTCAAGAGTATAAGACCTAGATACGATTACACGACGAAGATGAGACTTGCAAGCGACGACTTCAAAGCCTTCTATTCGGAAATCAAAAACGAATTCTACTCCTATGGATTTAAGAGCAGAATCAGTAAGGCGAAAGAAAACTTTACTAAGGGAAGAGAAATAGTCGCAAGATTCGCTATAAACGGCAAGAGTATGAAACTCTACTTGGCGCTTGACCCGACTACGCTCGATCAAAAGTATTTCCACCATAAGGATATGAGTGAGAAAAAGGCAGTCGCTGATATTCCGACGTTGTTGCCGGTACGCTCAAAGCAAGCGGTATCAAGAGCGAAGGAACTTATCGCAATGCTCGCCGAAAAGAGTGAAATGCTTAAGAAACCGAGATATAAAGAAAAAGACTTCGCAGAAGACTTCTCGGCAGAGGGAATGACCTTGACTCAAAGAAAGGGATACGGTTATCTCGTGCGCGACGAAATCACGCTTGCCGACGTTGAAATTATGACCGACGAATTTGCTGAAGTACTCGCAGACGTATCGACGCAAGAGAGCAGCGCAACGAGATTTATTAAGACGACCGTTTCGCTTGCGGAACTTGCAGAGCATTTTGACAACGACGATATTGTCACGATTGACTCCGTAAGAGAAAGCGAAATCGGCGCGCCGAACGCAAATTACCTCATCGTAGAAGAGAGTGAAAAACTCAACAAGAAGTTGAAAGTCTACGTCGACGAAATCACGCCGAACGCACTCAAGATGATTGCGCTCGCAGGCGGCGAGGTCTACAAGATTTGGCGTAAGAGATAATCTTCTTCATTAAGCCAACAAATCAGTATAGTAAAAAAGCAAGCAATTCGCTTGCTTTTTTCTTTTATTTAACCTGGAAATCAAACTTATTATATTATTTCCAACCATTGTAAAAAATTCCTAAAATTGAAGTTTATGTATTGACTAATGGACAAGCTATGGAGTATAATGTATAAGGTATAATATGAGAAATTATGAGATTGTTGCCACCCTACCTTCGAATGGAAAGGAAGTTTTTAAGGTAAGAAGTCAAGGAATAGACTATATCTTGAAAGTTTATTTAGACGAGCAGTCCGCCGATAAGGAAGTCGGTTTCGTCATGAAAGTTGCGATGACGGGATATGCTCCCAAGGTTGTGGAAAGGGAAGGCAATAGAGCGCTCTTTGAATATATTGATGGAGATAATTTCAACGACGTGTTTCGTCTTGCGACTATGACAGACGATACTCAGACGATGGAAATGCTTGCGAGCAGACTTTCGATTTTCTTACAAATGATGTATTCATTCAGCGACTGCGTAATGAAAAAGATTGATTTCAACAACTTTCTTGTCAAAGACGGAAGGGTTATAGGCGTGGATTTTTCGGGAGTAGACGACGGTATGCCGTACGAGGATCTCGCAAGCGCGATTGTTTTCGCATTGTGCAACAGTGTGGGCGAGTATTATTCGTGTTTCCCATTCGTGCAAAAGCTGTTGGAGTGTTTCAAGTTGAGTATGATGGACGTTATCAACGAAGTCAAACTCAAATTGGAAAATGCAAGCAAGAAAATGAAAGAAAGCATTGACGTGGAGATTTTGATTGACTCGCTTGCTAATTTTGATGAAAAAGGTGTAGATTGGCGAAAACTAATCTAAAATTATAATAAATTCAGGAGGTATGTGTGAAATGAAATTCGCAGAAAGATTAAAAGAACAGCGTTTGCTTAACGGCTACAATCAAGAATACTTGGCAAAGTATATGCAGGTTTCCCAAGTGTCTATCAGCAACTGGGAGAGAGGTGTAAAAGAGCCCAGTTATCAAGCATTGATTGATTTGAGCAATCTTTTCGGAAAGACGACCGATTATATGTTGGGTCTAAAAGACAACGACTAATTCCGAATAATCAAGTAGGTAAACAAAAGAAAAAGAGGTGTGGATACCTCTTTTTTCATTACCAAATCAATTACAGTTTCTTATTGTACAAGGATTGCGCTTCTTGCGTCATATTGCCGTCTTCGTCATAGACGACCAATTTGTCCACGTCTAATCCGTGCTTGCCCATCTTTTTGCATCTTAGCACGAAAGTGTCGGCTTTCTTGCTTATCTTGGGATAGATAAGCGTGAGATTTTTGGGGATAAGCGATACGTTTGAACATTCGCTGATTACTTCCGCCATACGCGCCGTCTTGTGAATCAGATAGAATTCTCCGCCGTATTTGAGTATCTTGCTTGCGCTTGACACGAGATTTGCAAGCGAGCAAGTGCTTTCGTGACGGGATAAGGCAATTTGCTTGCTCTCTCGCTTTTCTCCGCTTGCCTGAGCAAAATAAGGGGGATTGCAAACGACGACTTCGACGCTCTCTTTTCCGAGTACGTCGGGCGCGTTGAGAATATCGTCGTTGATTATTGTGATTTTATCTTCGAGATTGTTGAACTTGACGTTGTCTTGCGCTAGATCCGCGACTTCCTTTTGAAATTCGATTCCTATGATTTTCGAGCAAGGAAGTTTTGCGCTAAGAAGTAAGGATATTGCGCCGTTTCCGCAACCGAAGTCGACGACTGTATCGCCCGATGAGCAGCGCGTCATATTGGCGAGCAACACCGCGTCCGAAGTGAAGCAGTAGCCGTCTACGAATTGTTTTAATTTCAAATTGTTGCATTGCAAGTAGTCGATTCTGATTTCCATAGACTTATTGTACTATGAAGAGGGTGAAAAAGCAAGTGATTGTTTATTTGCGGTTGTAATGCGTCGGAGAATATGATATAATAATTGAAAAGAAGTTTAGGAGATATATATGGAAAAGAAAATCGTACAGAAAGATGAATATCAAAACGAAATCTTTTTCCCCGTCGGCGAGCCGAATGACGCTTATGCAAAATACTTCAAAGGTCAAAGCTACTTAGCGCCTATATCCAAGGAGCAAGTATTCATAGCCAACGTGACTTTCGAGCCAAAGTGTCGCAATAATTGGCATATACATCACGCGACAAAAGGCGGAGGACAAATTCTCGTATGCGTTGGCGGAGAAGGCTACTATCAAGAATGGGGCAAACCTGCCGTAAAGATGAGCGCGGGCGACGTCGTTAATATTCCCGTCGGAGTAAAGCATTGGCACGGCGCAGGACAGGACAAATGGTTTTCCCACCTTGCAATAGAAGTACCTGCGGAAAACGGCAAAAACGAATGGCTTGAACCCGTATCGGATGAGGATTACGAAAACGCAATCAAATAAAGTTTTATAAAAGTCGGAATTGGATAAAATACAATACAGTAAGGAGGTGAGCGTATGAAGTATATTTGCAACGTTTGCGGTTGGGTATATGACGAAGAAGAAGGTTGTGAAGAACTCGACATTGCGCCAGGCACGAAGTGGGAAGACATCGAAGAAGATTTTTCCTGTCCGACGTGCGGAGTAGGCAAAGACGATTTTTCGGAAGTATAATTATTTATCAATAATATTTGGCAAATCGGGGCGCGCAATAGGTCGCTCCGATTTGTTTTTTTGGGGATTGAAATTAGTCTAAGTTTATGCTATAATGTCGCTATGGACAAAAGACTTACTTTGCTAATTGACGCTGACGATACGGTGCTTGATTTCGCGAATTCGGAGAGGAATTCGATAATTATGCTTTGCGAAGAATACGGCTTACCTTCCGGCGAAAAGGTGGCTGAAAAATTCAAGCAAATAAATAGGCGTATGTGGGATATGTTCGAGCGCGGGGAGATTACGAGAGAGGAAATTTTCTACTCGCGCTTTGAAGAACTCTTTGAGTACTTTGCGATAAAGGGACTAGACCCTATCGTCGTAGGCGATAAATACAAAGAGAATATGGCGCATAGCAAACGTATCATTCACGGCGCTAGGTCATGCCTTGCAAGACTGTCGCAAAAGCACGATTTATACTGCGTGACCAACGGCATTACTCGCACGCAGAATATGAGAATGAAAGCGAGCGGACTAGGCAAGTATTTCACAAAACTGTATATATCGCAGGAAATGGGACTGGCAAAGCCGTCCAAAGAGTTCTTTGAATTCGTGCTAAAAGACATAGGCGATTGCGATTTAGACAATACGTATATAATCGGCGATTCGCTTTCGTCGGATATTCAAGGCGGAATAAACAGCGGTATCAAGACAATCCTTTTCAACAAAGAGGGAAAGAAGATTAAAGATATTCGTCCCGACTATCAGGTCGACGGATACAAGTCTTTGGAAAGACTGATTGAAAAATTATCGCATGAATAAATTTAGATTTGCATATATTTCAAGCTTAATTCCAAATAAAAATTTCTTTAAAAAATTATATAAATTTTATAAAATTTGCTGCGTTTTATGATTTTTTATGTTATACTTAAGTTGTAAGGAGAACTAAAATGTCAAACTATACTTTGGGAAGTCTATTTGCAGGTATCGGCGGAATAGACTTAGGCTTCAAAAAAGTTGGTGTGAATGCACTATGGGCGAATGAAATTGATTTTTATTGTGCAGAAACATTTAGGGCAAATCATAAGGATACAAACTTGATTGTTGGAGATATATGCGAATTAAGTTGTAAAGATTTACCAACGGTTGATATTTTAGCAGGAGGATTCCCTTGTCAACCTTTTTCTATAGCTGGTTATAGAAAAGGCTTTGAAGATGATAGAGGCAATTTATTTTTTCAAATTATTAGAGTGTTACAAGAATTTAAGACAGAAGAAAGATTGCCGAAAGTCGTGTTTTTAGAGAATGTAAAGAATTTATATAATCATAATAACGGAGAAACTTTTAAACTAGTTAGAGAAGAATTAAAGCAACTCGGTTATTATGTTACAGAAAAAATCCTTAATACTTGTGAATATGGTAATATTCCTCAAAATAGAGAAAGATTGTATATAGTTGCATTTCTAAGCCAAAAACAAAAAAATAGTTTTGTGTGGCCTAATAAAATTAAATTAACAAATACTATTGATAATATAATTGATTGGGATATTGATGTTGATAAAAAATACTACTACACGCCTAATATGAAATGTTATCCGCTACTTTCCGATAATGTGAAAAATAAAAATTCTATATATCAATATAGACGAGTTTATATTCGAGAAAATAAATCCGGAGTATGTCCAACTTTAACGGCTAATATGGGAATGGGTGGACATAATGTTCCTTTAATAAAAGATTCAAAAGATAGAATAAGAAAATTAACGCCAAGGGAATGTTTGTTATTACAGGGATTTCCAAGAGATTTTAACATACCTAAAAATCTATGTGATTCAAGAGTTTATAAACAAGCAGGAAACTCAGTATCCGTTGAAGTAATTTACAGAATAGCAAAAGAAATAATTAAGGTTTTGAATAATGATTAATGTTGACTTTACCAAAAAATGTATTCCTTATAATCAATTAGATGTTGAAAGATATTTAAAGGATTTAAAATTAGTAGGTTCTTTGTCAGGATTATTTTCTGATAGTGATATTCCTATATTAAATTATAGAGCAACAGAGAATCTATATTGTGCAGATTTTAATGCAACTAATTTAGCAAGAGCGGATGTTTCGGCGGACGCCAAGTTGCATTACCACGGTGTGGGTATTAAAACTTTTAGTGAGGGTAACAGAAAAACTCTTCAAAAGGTTGCTGAGTTTAATAGACAACAGTCTCTTTATACAAATCTAAATGGCATTGAGAAAGTTAAAAAAATTGCTGAATTAAGGAATAAAAGATTAGAATTTACTAAAACTGCCTACGGATTAAAAGATTTAATTTATCATTGTATAGTAAGGAATAAAGATGGATTCTTTTTGTTTGAAGAAGTTATGAATTTTATTGATATTGAAAATATCAAACTAATTTCAGAGTCTTCTCATACATATATTTTTACAGATGAAATTGAAGAATATAAGTTTGACTCTTCAAAAAGTACATTATATAAAAGATTTAACACCGATACTTATTTCGCATACATAAAAGTTGACATTTTAACTGATCCCATTGAAACATTGAGAAAAATATCAATTTCAAATGAAGATGTCGTTATAGATTTTTCACAAAGCGTTATTATTCCTTTGTATTCAATGAAGAATGGTGAAAAAATTATATTTAAAAAAAGCGGACTTAATCAATGGAATGCTGGTGGAAGAGCGAGACATTTTGACGAAGTGTACATTCCTTTTAATTCTACTTTAAGAGAAATGTATGAAGGATTTTTTCCACCAAGAGACACTCCGTTTGAAGTCGTTTTGCCTAATGGTACAACAATGTCAATGAAAATCTGTCAAGAGAATTGTAAAGCATTAATGTCAAATCCAAATAAAGACCTAGGAAAATGGCTATTAAGGGATGTGCTCAAAATTCCATACGGACAACTTATAACATATAAAGATTTGTTAGAAATTGGTATTGATAGTGTAAGTTTCAAGAAGATAGAAGATAAAAAATATTTATTAGATTTTAAAAATGTCGGTGAGTTTGAAAAATTTATCAATAAAGAGTATATGTCGGACATTGATTCTTAGCATTTGTATTATAAAAAACGAACTTAAAATTATGCTTTAAGTTCGTTTTTTTCTATTTTTAAAATTGTAGTTCTTTCGCGTCTACTTTTTATTTTGATTAATCGTTATTTTCTCTTGATTGCTTTGAGCGTCTTTTCTACTATGTCGCAAGCGCGCAAGCGGAAGCGTTCGGAAAGATAAGGCATTTTGCCTACTTCGCCGAATTCGTCCATTACCGCCACGCTTTCCATAGGAACGGGGCAGTTGGCGACGACTACTTCGGCTACCGCGGAGTAAAGTCCGTTGCGTATATTGTGATTTTCAGCGACAACGATTGCGCCCGAATTTTTTGCGCAGTCAATTATTGCTTGCTCGTCAATCGGTTTCCAAGTAAAGGTATTGATTACGCCGACGTCATAGCCCATATCTTTTAGGGTCTTGCTTGCTTCGATTGCCTTGCTTACCATAATGCCCGACGCAATAATCGTAGCGT
The DNA here is from genome assembly GCA_014799645.1 of Clostridiales bacterium. GTDB lineage: Bacteria > Bacillota > Clostridia > Christensenellales > UBA3700 > RACS-045. Next base: position 15,891 of record JAAVHQ010000020.1, read on the forward strand.
CCTTGCCCTTGCTTATCGTCTTTGCTTTGAAGAGGTCGAAAGTATCTTTTTCGTCATAGACGGTTTCCGCTTTCTTTCGTTGAAGTCTGATATAAGTCGCGCCCTCGTATGCGATGATTTGAGGCATAAGAGCTTTGAGCATAGCGCTGTCGGTAGGTTCTACGCAAAGCATGTGGGGGATATTTCTCATCAAGCCCATATCTTCGAGAGGCATATGCGTTCCGCCGTTGATTTCCGCGCAAATACCGGGGTCTGTGCCCACGATTTTGACATTTTGTTTGCTATACGCCACGCTAATGAAAACTTGGTCGTAACATCTTCTCGTAGCGAACGTGCCGAAAGAAGAGCAGAAAGGAATCTTACCGCAAGTAGCCAAGCCTGCCGATACGCCGACCATGTTTGCCTCGGCGATACCTACGTTGAAGAATCTGTCGGGGTAGGCTTTCTTGAAAGGACCTGTCTTGATGCAGTTCATAAGGTCGGCTTCTACGACAACGATTTTGTCGTTGTGCTTTGCCTCTTCGATAAGGGATTGGCAATATACTTCTCTCATTTCCATATTATCTGTCATATCAGTCTTTCTCCTTACCGCAGAATTCGCGCCATTGCTCTTCGCTTACCGCCATAGAGTGGCAACCGAAGCCTTTGCTCGATACCCAATCCACGCCGTAGCCTTTGATTGTGTCGAGTATGATGAGCGAGCATTTGTCTTTCGTATTGTTGGCGCAATGAATTGCGTCCTCAATCGCTTCTATATCGTGTCCGTTTATGCGTTGCGTATGCAAGTTGAACGCCTTGGATTTTTCTTCAAGAGGTTCAATACCGTTTATATCCGAAGTCATACCGTCGATTTGCATACCATTGTTGTCGATGAAAATCACGAGGTTGTCAAGACGCATATTTCCCGCGTACATCAACGCTTCCCAGACTTGTCCTTCTTGGGATTCGCCATCGCCGAGTATGCAATATACTTTGTAATCTTTCTTGTCGATTTTACCCGCGAGAGCCATACCTATCGCGCAACTAAGTCCCTGTCCGAGAGAGCCTGCGGTCATGTCTATGCCCACGGTCTTGTTCATATCGCAGTGGGAAGGTAAGTTGGTGTGCGGTTGATTGAGAGTCTTAATTTCTTCGATAGGGAAGTATCCTTTATCCGCAAGCACGCTGTAAAGCGCAGGACCTGCGTGACCTTTACTCAATACGATTCTGTCTCTATCGGGATTTTTGGGGTCTTTTGGCGTAACGTTTGCAATATCGTAATAAAGCACGCTCAAAAGGTCGATTATGCTGAGCGCTCCGCCGATATGACCTACGCCGAGCCTTCCTATCATCTCAACCGTAAGTTTGCGTACGTCAAGCGCTTTCGATTGAAGAAATTCCAACTTTTCCTTTTCCATAACTTCTCCTTAAACCATCTCTAAGTAAATGCCTTCTAAATTCCTTAGGCATAATTATTTTAACACTATTTTAAGTAAATACAAAGTAAATTCGACAATTATGTGTAAAAAATTTTGGTAATGGCAATACTAACCAAAGAAATAACAACGGAGGTATATCAAATGAATCCTTTTGAACTCAAACCAAAGACGCTTGACAAGTGCTTTTGCGACTGGTCGTGTCTCAACTCAAAGCCTTACGACAAAGAAGAAGTAAGTCCTTACACAAAACTCAGAATAGTGCTTATGAACGGCACGGAATACGAGTCGGTAAATTTCTTGCATAGATTTTCAAGAAGTTGCGACAACAACGATATAAGAAGAAGTATCGCAGGTATCAGAAGAGTGGAGCAGCAACAGCAAAAGCGTATTGCAAATCTCAAACCGCTCAACGAAAATATATTGGAACACACGATTGCTTACGAGCATTTGGCGGTAGATTTGACTGCAATTCTCGCTCAAAGAGAAAAGAATGGTTACGTCAAACAAGCGCTTGACTTCGCCCTTCTCGAAGATTTCGACCACCTTTACAGGTACGCAGACTTACTTGAAATGGAACAAGGCGTCAAGGCTCAAAGACTTGTGGGCGAGTACGTGGAAATTATGCCGGGCCGTCCGACGATTTCAGAGCATAGACACCCGTTCGATAGCATAAGATATCACATCGACAGCAAAAACAGCGATATGCTATCCGTGCTCAACACAATGATTATCACGGCTGCCGAGCAACAGACAATGAATTACTATATGAATCAAGCGGCTTTCTACGATCAATCCACTTTGGGTAGAGAACTCTATACCGAAATCGCAATGATTGAAGAGCAGCACGTTACCCAATACGGTTCGCTTTTGGATACGAATTGCACTTGGCTTGAAAACAACCTCATGCACGAATACTGCGAGGCGTACTTGTATTACTCTTGCTATATGGACGAGAGCGACAAGAGAATCAAGGCGCTTTGGGAAAGTCTTTTCGAGCAAGAAGTATGTCACTTGCACATGGCAAAGGAATTGCTCAAAAAATTCGAGAAGAAGGATTGGCAATCTGTCATTCCCGTCGGCGAGTTCCCCGAACTTTTGGCTTTCCATTCTTGCAAAGACTACGTTCGTCAACAACTCGAATCTATTTCGCTCACAGCCGACAGAGAAAATTACGTCGACGTCAAGAGCGTGCCGAAGGATTCCGACTTCTATATCTATCAAGGTATCGTAAATCCCAAGTCGGCAAACGTCGCTTCGCACAAAGTCATCGACGACTATATCGACAAGAAGGGTATCGACTACCGTTATCAAATTGCGGAGCATCCGATTGAGCAACTTAGAAATAGACACAAAGATAATATTAGTGTTGGACGTTAAGCGGATAGCCTTCGGCATTGGGATGCTTTGAGAGTTTGGGCGGTGTAAGAGTATTTGCATTTAGTGCACGAATATTTTGTAGCGAGAGTAAGATAGTAATCGAAAATTTTCTAAACCCAAAACTATTAAGGCACGTAAATCGCAAACACTCTAACCGCCTTTGGACTTGGGTTATTCTATTGGAAAAGTAGATAAGACTTTATTTTGGCAAATGCGCATTTGTGCAAATATTCATATTGAGTTTTGCGCAAATGTACATTTGCCCATATTTACATATTCGCATTTGCGTCAATTTGCATTTATTTATCGCGCCAGATTGTTTATTCGTTTGCTTGCTTTTGTTCTCTCTATATGTTAAAATAACGTATATTAAAAAAGTATTGCGAGGTATGCAATTATGTTGTTGAGCAAGCTTGTTTGCGAGCGTACGAAAGAAGCGCCGCAAGACGCGAAAATCAAAAGCCATATTCTTTTGTCGAGAGCGGGATTTATTAAGCAGGTGGCGGTAGGTATCTACTCTATTACTATGCCGTGTCAAAAGATGAGCGGAAAAATTCAAAAGATTATCCGCGAGGAGATGGACGCGTTGGACGGACAGGAAGTTCTTTTCCCTGTCGTCATGCCGAGAGAGATTTGGGAACTTTCCGACAGATACAATACAATCGGCAGCGAAATGGTAAGATTTAAGGATAGGAACAACCGCGATATGTTGCTCGGTATGACGCACGAAGAAGCGGCTGTACATCTTGCCAATCATATCGTGAGCAGTTATGCCCAACTTCCTATGATGATTTATCAAATCCAGACAAAGTTCAGAGACGAGGCTCGCTCGCGCGGCGGTCTTATCAGAGTAAGAGAATTTACCATGAAAGACGCTTATTCTTTCCACGAGAGCAAAGAGGATTTGGAAAAATACTATTACAGAGTTTTCGACGCGTATTATAGAATTTTCAAAAGAATCGGTCTTAAAAGATTTATTGACATCAAATCGGACAGCGGTATGATGGGCGGAAGCATTGCGCACGAGTTTATGCTCTTGACGGAAGTCGGCGAGGACAGTATTGTGCTTTGCAACGACTGCGATTACAGAGCGAATATGGAAGTTGCCGAATGTACTCTCGACACGCCGAGCGTGGGCGAAGAGCCGTTGCAACTTATCAATACCGGCAATGACAAGACGATTGACGAGGTATGCGCTAGACTTAACAGCCCGAAAGAGACTTCGTGCAAAGCAGTCGTGTTTGCGGTAAAGGGCAATAGCGAAGAAGTGGTGATTGCGTTCGTAAGAGGCGATTTGGAAGTCAACGAGGCAAAACTCAAAAAGGTATTGGCAAAAGATATCGTACCTTATGACGGCGGCGTAAGCGACGTGATTGCGTGCGGAAACATTGGTCCGTACAATCTTGATAAGAGCATAATCGCAGTATACGACAAATCTTTGGAAGGCGTCGGCTCTCTTGTGATTGGCGCAAACAAGCCTGAATATCACTATACGGGATTCAACTTCAAAAGAGATATGCCAAACGTCGTTTTCCACGATATAGCCAAAGTCAAAGAGGGCGCGAAGTGTCCTATATGCGGTGGTACGCTGAGAATTGAGAACGGTATCGAGATAGGCAACATATTCCAGTTGGGTACGAAATATACTAAATCGATGGATATGACCGTACACGGCGCTGACGGTGGAGAATTCAATCCGATTATGGGTTGTTACGGTATCGGCGTAGGCAGAGCGATTGCGTCTATCGCGCAAGAAGCGAGCGACGACAAAGGACTTGTGCTTCCTATGTCGGTTGCGCCATGGCAAGTGCATATTTGTCCGTTGCGTCTTGACGATAAGAACGTCGAAGAAAAAGCCTACGGCTTGTACGAGGATCTTAAAAAGCAAGGCGTCGAAGTACTTTTCGACGATAGAAGCGTGGGTGCAGGCGTTAAGTTCAACGACGCAGACCTTATGGGTATGCCGATAAGAGTCGTTGTTTCGCCGAAGAGCCTTGCGACGGGCGAAGTAGAGATTAGCGTACGCGCAACAGGCGAGTGCAAGAAAGTCGCATACGGCGACGCTATTTCAAGCATAAAGTCGATTATCAAATCTCAACTTGACGAGTTGAACGCTTAATCAATATATGAAAAGATGTCCCAGATGCGGAAAGCAGGTCGACGAAGAGATGATTATTTGTCCTTCGTGCGCGGAGCGATTGCAAGACCCCAAGACGCAAACCAAAACCGAATTTGTCAACGTCCATTTAGTGAGATGGTTGCTTTTCGTTGCGTTGGTCTTGCCGTTGGTGGGATTTATCATTGCGGTATCTTTTAGAAAGAAATATCCGATAATTTCCAAAGAGATTTCCAAATTTTCTACTTTTGGCGTTGCGCTTTTGGCAATGCTCTTTATTCTCGGCGTTGTATGCTACATTGCAATGATTTTAACAGGCGTAGCGTTTTTATGACGTTCGGCGTTAAGAAAAATTTGCAAAATTAAAATGCGCCTTTTCCGCCGAATAAACATTTTTCTCGCGCGCCATCGTACATCTAGTACGGGGCGGTTCGCAAAATGTTATTCAACAAAAAATTCGCTATTTTACTAATTGCAAATCCCTCTTTCCGCCGAACGAGGGAATTTACTTATTTTAATTTTTTTTTACGGAATTAAATAAAATAAATCGTCAGCGCGAAAAGACACTGCGCGGCAAAGTAACTTAGTATTACGTAATAGTCGTAACTTTTAGGCAGTTTGACCGACGGGGCAAACATTGAAAGTCCCAAGACTGAATCGGAAGAGAAGAACAGTACGCTTGCGAAAAACAATAGCATTGTGAACGGTGTTGCGCCTTGAATTATTATAAGGTTTATTGACGCGACAATGATTATATTGAGCGCAAGAAAATATATTGTCAAGAGTACGTTTTGCACGCGTTTTGATACAAGCACTTTTTTAAGACACAGTATCACGTATATCAAAGGGAATACCAAAAAGGTCGGCAGCAAGTAAAGTTTGATAGGCGCAAGCGTAATTATATTTATCATATAACAGATATGTCCTAGGAAGAAGAACAGTACGCCGATTGAGTTGACTAGGTTTTTGCGCTCGGGGTGTTCGTTGCCGTCAAGGCAGAGGAATATATCTCCGAGCATACCAAGTACCAACGCGACGATTATCGCTAATCCGTAACTCAAATTTTCGCTTGTAGGTTTGGAAAGATAAAAAGCAAGTACGCCAAGACATACGAAAGTCAACGCTCCGCAAGTCTTTGCAATAAGTTCGAAATCCGCATAACCTTTATCGCGCGAACGGGCTTTTACGACGCCGAATATTAGGCATACCGCCATCAAGATATACAATAACGCTACCATACTTATATTAAACTATAAATTATGGAAATTGTCAATAACGATATTGCAAATAAATATCATTTAATTATATTTTTTTGTCGGTTGAAGGAATTACTCCGTAATAGTGGAAGATATTCATATCCTGAGGAATGTTTTTGCCGTGATTGCCGAGCAAGTACCATTCTCTATGCGTGCCGTGGTCGGGCGCGTAGCCTATCAAAGAGTTGTGATTAGTCCAGCATTTTGCGACTTGGTTTGCAAGTCTATCAAATGATGAAGAATAATGGTCGATTGCCCTTTGCGAGCGTTTGGAATTTGGGTGAGAGCGGTGCATCACGTCGTCGTACTCTTGATTGTATACGCATATCAAATCGTACTTGTCTTGTTCGATTAGTTCCAACGCTTTCGTCACGACTTGCCCATCGTAGTCTTCAATGTAGTAATCCATATCCCTTTCGTTGAATATTTTGGACATACTCGAATTTTCTACTGTGACGATACAAGGCTTTTTGCCTGCTCTAAGCATCGCGTCGAAAATGCTGTCGATTTTAATTACGGGTTTTTCATAGTGGAGAATACCGTGTACGCTTGGACTTGCGCCCGTGTACATACTGCCGAAACATACGGGGGTCTTTGGCGGAACTACCGACAAAAGAGGCAATTCGAGGGGAGCGTGTTCTTTTACGCTTGCAAATTTATCCGCATACTTTTGACAAGTCCACTGACCGATAGCGTCGGGATTGAACATCAACACTCTGTCAATTTGTTTGCCGTCCGTTTTTTCAAATACGTAGTCGACGAGCGTGTCAATTACGCCCTCGCTGTTTTTAGGCGGTTCTACGCCCATAACTTTGCACAAAGAGCCTGTAAGATGAGTTAGCGGTGTAGTATTGAATTCGTTCATCAGCCGAGTTCCTCCAACAACGCTTGTCTTTCGGCTTTTTCTTCCTCGGTGAGAGTATCGTTTTCGCCTGCGCGTTGCTTTTCAAGATAGTATTTAATACGGGTAAGTTTTTGGTCGTTGACTTTGTACTTCAACGAAGCCCAAATCGCAAGACCTATCATCACGACGACTACGACCGCGAAAAGTACTCTGATTGCAGTCGTTACGCTTGTCGGATAGGCAAGTAGCATTTGCGAAGTATCGATTGTCTGTCCTTGCGCTTCCGCTTCGGCAATGAGCGCTTTGTTTTGCAAGATTTCATCGGTATACGCGCTGTACTTCACGCACGCAAGCACAAGCAATACCGTGCTTTGAGCGATTGCCGTGCCTATCTTTCTCGTAAAAGTCATTAGTCCGCTATACGTACCCGTGTCCTTGACGCCCGTTTTGAGTTCCGCCACGTCTTGCGTGTCGGCAAATATAAGCCAAGGCATCATTTGCGCTCCGCCAAAGCCCGTACCCATTACCGCCGAGCAAAGAAGTAGCAGCCAACTTATATTCGCGTTCGTCGTGTTGGGGAATACCGCAAGGCCGATTGCGCCCAAAATGTAGCAAGGCAATCCCCATCGGAAAGCGTACTGCTTGCCCTTAGTGCTTTTGAGTTTCATATTGAGAGGATAGGTCACAGCCGCCATTACCATCATTGGCGCGACTATGAACATAGAACTCATTTTCATACCGAAAATAGTGATATTCGGCACTACCGCGGTTACGTAGTAGAGCACCAACGCGGATATGAAATCGTAGCATCCGAATGCGGTAATATACATTATCAAATGGTATCTATACGATTTGTTTTTTAGAGGCGTTGCATAACTCTTGAAAGAAAACTTGCTCTTTTTCGTCTTGTCGTAGGGTATGCGTTCTTTGCTGAAAATACCCGCGATGACAGTCGATATGCCAAAGATTACACCGCAAAGTATTGCTACTATAAGAAAGAATCCCGTTTCGTTGATAGAGCCGAACGCCGAAGTGTCGTGATTGATATACGCCGTGTACGCTTCCGTCGCCGCCGCAGGGATGAGGTAGAACGCGCCCGAAGCGAGTATCGAATAGATGAGTTTGACGGAATTTGCTTTGTTGCGCTCTTTGAAGTCGCCCGAAATTTCCGCGCTCAAAGACGCGTACGGGACTTGCGAAATAGTGTTGACCGTGCAAAGTAGGAAATAGCCTATGCAAGCGTAAGTTATTCTAAGCGCCGCGCTTTGGATATGTCTTGCCCACGGCATAAACATTATCGCGAACGCGACGGGAACGAGCGCGCCGCCGATAATTATCCACGGACGTCTTCGACCGAGTTTCGTCCTAGTGTTGTCGGATATTACGCCCATAAGCGGGTCGGAAATCGCATCCCATACTTTTGACACGACTATGATAATCGCCGCATAAAGTTCGGCGTGAGGTATGCCTACCAAAATCAAGTTGGTGAGGAAGAAGGTAAGCACAACGCCCAAAAGCGCGGCGTAACCGCCGCCGTATATCTCGCCTGCGCCGTACGCCCATCTTTCCAACTTCGTCATCTTTGGAGCAGTGGCGGTTTGCGTGTTTTCCTTGTTGATTTCGCTTTGAATATCTTTTGACATAACTTTTTCCCTTGTTCCCTTATTATATATAATAATACAATACAATTATATGGCAGGTGGCAGGCTATGTCAATAGGGGATTTGAATTTTAATTGACTTATATTTTCGCTATGTGCTAAAATTCAAGTATGGACAATATAAAATCTTTTGAATTAGACCACGACACAATGACCCCAGGCTTTTACTGCTTGGGCGAAGCCAATGGCGTGTATACCTACGATATGCGCTTCAAGTACCCCAACAAGGGCGACTATATCTCATACGCCGCATTGCACTCGATTGAGCATCTTTTTGCCGTCGTAATTCGCAATAGCGAAATCAAAGACAAAGTCGTCTACTTCGGACCTATGGGTTGCAGAACGGGTTGCTATTTGCTCCTTTTCGGCATCAAGGAAGAGCAGGCGAGAGAAATGACAATTAAGTGTCTTAAAAGATGCTTAGACCTCGATTACGTCCCAGGCACTCAACCCAAAGAGTGCGGCAACTATCGCGAGCACAATCTCGAAGAAGCGCAAGAGGAAATCAAAGCCTACTTGAAAGTTTTGCAAGGATAACGACAATTTATCCTGTAATCGACAAAATTTAATAATAAAAAATATCGTATTCTGTTTGATATATCCAAATGATTGTGATATACTCATTATTGTCGCGGAAGCGTATCGAAGTGGTCATAACGGGCTTGACTCGAAATCAAGTAGCCGAGCAATCGGCTCGAGGGTTCGAATCCCTCCGCTTCCGCCAGCGTCAAGAAATGCCTCTTGGCGAGAAACATAAAAAAGCGAGGTTTGCCTCGCTTTTTTCTATTCCATTGCTTTGGGCATTTCTTTCGGCATTGCAGTGCGGAGGGACAGTTCGAAATAGTGACGCTCGCTNNGCTCGCTANNCCNNNGCTNCGCTCCTTACGAATCCCTCTAATTGTTTCCATAAAACATTTCATTTATGGACACGTCCAAAAAACTTGAAATTTTCAAAGCCACGTTTAGTCTGCAATCCTCGTTATTTATCAGTTTTTTATATGTATTCGGACTTATATGACATAATTTGCAGAATTTTGTAATTGACAAATTGTTTTTCTTAATGTAATCGTCTACCAGTTTTTTGTTAAAGTTGAATTTCATAAATATTACCTCTTAGTGTTTATTGTCTATATTATATGGTAAATATTTTTGTTTGTGTTGCAATATGGCTATGAGCCATATGAAAATTTTAATTAGATATTTTTCGCGATTTCATTTATTTCAAAAAATGAAAGAATTAGACATATCGTATAAAAAATTGGCATGTCACAAAGTGTGATAAATAATTATTGCACAGGAAAGAGAGAACCTACTTTGGACGTATTGCTTTTGATTTGCAAGGCGTTAGATGTTAGCGCAGATTATTTACTTGGTTTAGAAGATTAATTTTACGTTTCTTCCGCCGTCGCTATTTTACTATAAACAAAAAAGTGAGATGTCTCCATCTCACTTTTAATTATCTAATTCAATATCCACAATGCTAAATTNAGCGTTGTTGCGATGCAGAGCCAAATAGGGTAGATACTTAATATATAGGCAAATATTTTTTTGTATTTGAAGATATCTACGAGTAATGCAAAACCCGCTATTAAGTTGAGCAATATCATTATATTNCCTATCAATAGAAGGTTNAAGGTGAAGAANGTCANACACCACAGNACGTTTAGGACTGCNTTGATAAGCATTAAAANNATNGTNGGNTTTGGNATNTCTCCGTGTTTGAACCAAAGGAAATTTATCACNGCAAAAGCGATATAGATTATTGTCCATACGATTGGAATAACGATATTGGGTATCCATTCAGTCGGTTTTGTCAATTCATTATACCAATCCATACCGAGGTATACAAAAATGCCGCCCAAGACTGCAACGAGCAANATTACTNNAAATGAAATNATTATTTTTTTAGTNTGNGTCTTTTCCATACATATATTAATATATCAATTTTTGCAAAAAATATTCACGTTGTGACGCGGATAACGAGTTTATGAAATTATATATTGATTTTTGTCAAAAAAATTGGTAAAATAATATTATAGTACTACGAAAAGAAGAAAATAAAAGAGAACAATGGAGAAAACAATCGTATGAAAACCAACGTNAAGAAATTATTGGCTGAATANTNCGTAACGNCGCTGTTNGCGGTAATTATNGCATTCAATTACATTTTGTTTATNGTGCCNAATNCNTTTGCGCCGGCAGGANTGANNGGTATNGCAACTATGGTGCAGTATAANCTTGGATTNAGTATCGGTTGGATGACGCTNATTATNAATATNCCGTTGTGCGTGNTTGCGTTCTTCTTACCGTNAATANNGANNTTGCNTGCAAGACGNTTGTNTTTTGNNTCGTGTATTCNGGCATTTATTTGTTGTTGCAACATTTGAACTTAAAGAGATTTGAATACGACGCAGGCGGAGTGGATACGATTTATCCTTGTTTGATTGCGGGNATTATCAACGGCGTNTNNTACGGCNTNTNNTTCCGTATCAATTCNAGCAGCGGCGGTACGGATATTATAGCGAAATTTGTCAGCAAAAAGAAGCCNCANCTNAATTTCTTTTGGGTAACGTTGGGCATCAATCTCGCGGTGGCTCTAGCATCGTTTTTCGTATACGCAGAGCGCGGGGAAAACGGCGAGTTTACGTACAACTACCGTCCTGTGGTATTGTGTATGCTATANTGCTTTACCACGTCGCTGATAGGCAATTTAATGCTCAAAGGCTCGAAGACNGCGTATAAGTTNGTCGTGATAACGCCNCACGCNCAAGAGATTGAAAAGGAAATAATGCAAAAACTTCGTCGTTCGGCAACTCGCCTTAAAGGCGAAGGCGCGTATAGCAACACGGAAAGAGAAGTGTTGTTGTGCGTTGTGGGTAAACATCAGGTGCTTGATTTCCAAAACATTTTGAAAGACTATCCCGACACGTTCTCGTTTATGGAAACNGTCAACNAAANTATAGGNAANTTCNAAAATAAAAAATAACGTNTTTGATAAATATANATTTCCAATTTTTTACAAATTTTCTTTTAATTACGCGCGTAGTATTTTATTGCTTTTTTATTNCAAGAGTGATATAATGTTAAACTGTAAAAATATTTTNTGACTATGATAGAATAGTCGGTGGGTANAGAAGGAGAATTGATATGGCTAAGAAGACTACGGTTGTTGCGTTGATTATTATTTTGGCGCTNTCGCTNGTGTTTGGATTGGTGGCTTGCAAAAAGCCCGAACCGATCGATCCCGGTGATAATACAGAGTCGAATGAACCAAATGATTCGAGTGATGTTGACATAACNGATTTCTTCACNGNGGAAGAGTTGGCGACTTTCAACTATGACGTCACAAAATATACNTCTTCTACGCAAGTGGGATTTAGCAGCAAGACCCTNGGCACNGTAGAAAGATATCGACCTGTTTCCGAAATCGGAGATGAGCGCGAAGTATTTGGAAACGTNAACGGATATCCNANATACGGTAGCACGCTCGGAGCGGTAANNGGNAGCGANCNCGAGNGTACNAAANTGGCTGCAAGATCTAGGCTTGTAAACGAAGCGAGCTATCTCACTGCGACNGGCACGGCNACTGCGGGNGGCGGANAATATACTTGGATGGACGAAAACGGTCTCCTTTACAGAGGAACGACCGCGAAACCAGAGAAAGCTATGTATGGGGATAATACTGTAAAGACGGGACAAAGACAACTTTATAAGCATACCGTTGCCACGACTATGTACGGCGGCGACGTATCCGACGACGAGCAGGGACTTATCAAGCAGCTTAAGTACCGTCCGCGTTCAAGCAATTACGGATATTACATAACAGGCTTGTACGCTCCCGCGGGCGAGGTCATCAAGGTTGAAATAAGCGCCGCAAATATGAATGCGACGGGCGGACTTACGTTCCACATAGGTCAATGTCTTTACAACGGCAAAAATAACAATATTTGGCCTGAGAAGAATGCAATGAACCGCTTCCCAATGATAATGAATACGTTGCAATTTACGAAGAACACCACGAAGTACAATCCGGAAACCGATACCTACGTAGGCTATATAGGCTCGTTCGTCGGCGGTCCGATATATATTCGCAACGAATCCGTGACTTTTGACGTAACGATTTCGGGCGGCGTGGCGTATAGACACTTCATTTTGGGATATACTTCGCAAAAAGAATTTGAAGAGACGAGCAAGTCGACCGCTCCTTACTTCGATTTGGACGTATGGGATTGCGGAGTATTGCATTCCGGACCGCTTAGACAAGCGAGGAACTATTCTTACGAAGATATTTACAAGGCTGCGGTATTGTGGGATAAGGTCGCTTCCGTAACCACTACCAACGGCAGTAAGCAAGGTATAGTATTTCTATACGACCCATTCGTTGCGGCAGGCGCGGCAGTTGCGTTCCCCGGACAAGGCTCTGTAAACTGTCCGGAAAGTTGGATGAGAGACGCTCTCAACTATAACGGAATAGTGACTTCGGGCAGTTGGGGTAACTTCCACGAATATCATCACAACTTCCAAAATTACGGTCTTGGCAGCGGCGCGGACGGAGAAGTAACGAACAACGGACTTAACCTTGTATCTTACAGTCTGTTCACAAAGATTTCCGCAAATAGAGGAGTAAACTCTTACGGCGCGCAAGGTCTTAGCGGTTGGAACCGCTATACAAGCTCGACTTGGGCTTTGAATCAAGTAAATACAGGCTCGATAGGAAGTACCAACGGTCTTGCCATTTATGCGACTTTGTTGCACAATTTCGGACAAGAACAGTACATAAAAGCGCGCGGAACGTCAGGAAAGAATAATTACTTAAATAGATGGGCAAGCAACACTCATCAAGACATGACGTATTACGCATCTAAGATAGAATCTTACGGCGGTGGAACTTATACTCCTTCGCAGGCGATTCAGAACGCCAACTATCCGCTCTTCATACCGGTAGCGTCCGTTTATCAGACGGGTAGAAGTTATATGTACGACGACGTAAAGCGCGACATCAAGACCATGCAACCGTACGTCATCCCATTCGGATACAATTTCACAGTCGACTTGCGTCCGTATAACGTGCAAAACAATCAGTACGTGAACGGCAGCGTGATTATCGGCGCCGGCTTTAAGTATACGATCAAGTCAGTGTCGCAACCAGAGAACGGTCGTCTTGTCGAGACGGAAACCCCTGACGTGTACACCTATATTCCAGATACTAGCGTCATCAGCCTACTTTCGGGACAAATTAGGGTGACGATTGAGATTACGACTACGGACGGAGCAAAGGAGTGGAACGGACACAGACTTGACGACGTGGATTTGATACTCGAATTCCAGCAGACGCACGAGAGCAAGAAAACGACGTTGGAGAGGACTGTCTACAACTTTGATTCAGACAAGATGTATACCGACGCCGTTGAGGCTTTCGAGAGCGGTTTCGCAGGCTATTCGTCAGTAAGTACAAGAGACCATTCCAATCCGACGCAGAATGCTAATACGGATATTTGGTTTGCTACAAGCAACAACAATCCCAATTTCGTATTGACGGACAATCACGTTGACGTTGTGGACGGCAAACTATACTTTTCCGATGACGGAAAATATAGAATATATTTGCGCGGAAGAAGCAACTGCGCATTGTATTTCTCGTTTACAGGTTTTGACAACACGTATCAACTCGGCGCTAGGATTACCAAAGATACGCCGTTTGTAGACAAGAGTAAGACCTATCAATTCCGTAACGATCCTACTACGTACTTTGACATACAGTTCTCACAAGGCAATGTCACCGTCACAGTGTACGCAAATGCGGACGACGAAGAGGGAAAGACTTACACTTATAAGATTGACATTAAAGAAGGCAAACAGTCTATCGAGAACTGGCTCTATATCAAAGAAGTGTTGGTTGTTCAAAAGAGCAGCAGTAGTTTTGTCGGCGTGGGTATGAGACCGTGGACAGAAGCGGCGTTCACAATGACTGAAAAGTATTATAAAAGTGACGATAATGAAATCACCACCGACAACGAAAACTTTGAGGATGAACTTGCCTATACGAAGACGATTTACGTCAACCAAGCGAACGCCGAAGTCGCATATTCGATAAAGGATAAGAAGAAAGAGGATGATGAGGACGAGCCGATAACTTATTATTACAAAAAGAACGGCAATACCTGGGAACCGTCGACTTTGGAAGAGGTTACGGAAATCACAAGAAACCGTATGATTGAACCTGCCGCTGTAACAAGTAGTTCTCAACCGACGTATTCCAACGCGTACAGACGCTCATACGAGTTGCCTGACAACAAAGGCTTTACCAGCGAATACTTCTACAAGAAGACGTACAACTACAATTTCAGTTATTCGGATAGAGTAAACTATAAAGCAAAGAGTATAGTAAAGATAAGCAATAACGGAGAGAGCGCATATCCTGCAGCAAATCTTATCGACGGAAATACGGGTTCGAGTTTCCATACCGCGAATACGGGAACTACTCCTATATCCGCAAACAATCCGTTTGAACTTGAAGTGGATATGGGCGAAGTCATAAAGGCAAATCACGTGACGTTCTATTATTACAATAAGGGTTCGAACAGTAAAAACAACGTCGGTATGGTCAAGACGTTTACGTTGCAAGGCAGTCTTTCGGGAGAAGACAACAGTTGGTTCGACATCGTCTCAAAGACCGATTACGTAAACGACAAATCGCCGTCCAACGTCACGTTCGACTTTGAGACGACAGAGTTCCGTTATTATAGACTATACGTTACCGCTACGGATAACGGACGTCATTTTGCAATGAATGAAATTGCGTTCTACAACTATAATCCCGAAAAAGACCTCTCGCTGAAAGGTAACGGAGCAAATAATCTATCTCTTGACGATAAGAACGTATTTAGGTTCAGTGAAAACAACTGGTTGGGTATGTCCGTGGAGTCGGTATTCGGTCACGTCTACGTAGGAAAAGCGTCATCAACGTTGAAGTTTGAGTTTGAGGGAACGAGAATAGGATTTATTACCTCTCAAGCGGCTATGTTTGACAACAACTTTGAAGTATTCGTTGACGGCAAGAAAGTCAATTCGGTTGACTTGTGGCCGGTGAACGGAGCGTTTGGAATAACTTACCTTTCTCAAAGACTTCCTGCCGCAAAAGATGAGAACGGAGAAATTTGCAATAGGCACGTAGTTATGGTGAGATGTTTGGGTCTTGTCGGACTTGACTCGGTAGTCTACTATACCGAAGCCAACTAAGATTTATCAGAAAGCACGAGTTTAGCAAAAGCTTCAAAAGAGTAACCGTCTTTGCTTGGATAGCCGTCAGCGGCATTGAAAAAGCAGGACGGTATTTCTTTTTTCTTAATATTCTTCGCTATGCAAAGGGAACAGCCCTTATCGTGATTCGTCGGATGCAAGGGACATGCGCGGTCTTTACAAGTACAAAATTCGCTTAAATTCTTTTCCATTCGTACCTCGTGACAGTGGGTGTTTTAATCATAAATATTATATCTTGGCAAATATGCGTTGTCAATGCGCCGTCCTGAGATAATTACACTTGATTTATTCAATCATTTAATGTAAAATATAAGTATGTTGGAAGGATTTGCATACGCGTATATAGAAAAGTTTGAAAAACTTGCTTTAGCGGTGAGCGGAGGCAAGGACTCTATGGCTATGCTGAACGCTTTCTTGAGGAGCGTCGACAAAGACAAATTCTTCGTAGTGACGGTACATCACAATTTGCGTGGCGACGAGGGCAAAAGAGACAGGGACTTCGTGGTCGAATTTTGTCAAAAAAACAACGTAGAATGCTTTGTCTATGAAGAGGATATACCGACCTTTTGCGCGGACAATAAGTATACCGTCGAGCAAGGCGCAAGGATAAGGCGCAGGCAGATTTTCAAAGATTTGGTGGATTCTCGCAAGGCGCAAAGAGTGGTTACCGCGCACCATCTATCCGACAATGTAGAAAGCATACTTATGCACATATTCAGAGGAAGCGGACTTAAAGGTCTGTGCGGAATGAGCCTTGACGACGGTACGCTTTTAAGACCCATGCTCGATTGCACTCGCGAGAGCATTGACGGGTATATTGCCAAATACGAAATACCGTACGTCGAGGACAGTACCAACGCTAGCGTGGACTATACGCGCAACCGCCTTAGAAGAGAAATCATACCGCTTATCAAAAGCGTGTACGGCGGACTTGACGTCAACGTGGCAAGGCTTTCGCAAAGGGCGGAAGAAATATGGCAATATCTTGACGGCTTTTGCTCGGATTTCCGCGTCCTAGACGGCGAGGTATTGATACCTCTTGAAACGTTTGACAAAGAAGACGCTATAGTCGCGCAGACGGTAATCAATGCCGTGGACAGTATTACGAGCAGAGTGGATTTGACGAGCAAGCATATTGAGGCAATACGAGCGCTCAAAGACAAACAGAGCGGAGCAAGCGTGGATTTGCCCTTTAATCTAAAAGCGCATAGACAAAGCGATTGTGTGGCTTTGGCTTTCGAGGAAAAGAAATCGTATAGCGGAATTATCGACGGCTACGGCGACTACGATTTGGGCGATAGGATATTGACGATATCCAAAGAGTACAAAGACGGTTTGGTCTGCGATTTGGACAAACTCAAAGGTAGTGAAATTCGCAACAGACGGCAGGGCGATAATTTCAAAAGATATAAGGGCGGCAGTAAGAGTCTGGGCGATTATTTTACCGACAAAAAAGTGCCAAAGAGATTGCGCGACAACGCTGTCGTAGTGGCAAAAGAAAGCGTAGTGT
Organism: Clostridiales bacterium; assembly: GCA_014799645.1. Taxonomy (GTDB): domain Bacteria; phylum Bacillota; class Clostridia; order Christensenellales; family UBA3700; genus RACS-045. Next base: position 33,332 of record JAAVHQ010000020.1, read on the forward strand.
ATTTGCTTCCCGAATACGAGATAAGCGACTATATCAAAGTCGACGATTCTACGGTCAATAAAGCGTATATCTCAATTAGGCAAAAGGGCGATTTGTGATATGGATAAGATTGTTTTGTCATCGCCCGAGTTAAGCGCGGAACTCAAAAAGATAAGCGGATATTTTCCCAAAGACAGACGGCTGTATGCCGTGGGCGGTTGCGTGCGCGACGCGTTGAGGGGAAAGCCGTGCTACGACGTCGATTTGGCAGGCGCGGTTACGCCCGAGCAGTTGAGTAAAATTCTTGCGGATAGCGAGTTCAAAGTATGCGAAGCGTCGCCGAGACTCGGCACTATGATTATAAAGGGCAAGTACGCGTACGAATACACGACATTCAGGACGGACAGCTATCCGTCGGGAAGCGGAATTCATACGCCGACAAGCGTACAGTTTACCGACGATATCCAAGCTGACGCGAGAAGAAGAGATTTCAAATGCAACGCGGTATATTACGATATAGCAGACGAGAAAATCGTCGACCCTTTGGGCGGTATCGCGGATATACGGGCAAGTGTGCTTTCCACCGTCGTCGACCCCGATATTACTTTGGGACAGGACGGATTGCGAATAATGCGTATGATAAGATTTGTATCTACGTTGGGATATTCAATCGAGGAGAATACTTTGTCAAGCGCGATAAGGCTTGTGGGCGGACTGAACGACATCACCGTCGAAAGAATTAGGGAAGAACTTGACAAAATTCTCGCAGGCGAAAATTGTTATAAAGCGTTGAGACTGCTGAACCAAATCGGAGCGTTGAAAATCATTTTGCCCGAGGTCGCGCTCAACGACGGCGTACCGCAAAAAATACAGTATCACAAGTACGACGTACTCGAACACATTTTCAAAGTGGTCGAGAATTGCCCGCCCGAGGTGAGGCTGGCGGGATTGTTCCACGACGTCGCAAAAGGCGTGTGCTATGCGCAAGACGGAAATACCTATTTGCACAACGTTGTCGGCGCGGGTATTACCAAAGACGTGTTGACTAGGCTCAAATATCCCAAGAAAGTAATTGAGCGTACGTCAAGGCTAGTGCGCGAGCATATGTTTGACGTCAACGGCAATTCGAGAGACGTCAAGTACAGAAGATTTATCGCAAAGAATTTGGATATTCTCGACGATATTATCGCGCTTTTCAAAGCCGATTGCATAGGTACGGGATATCTTCAAGAATCGCGTACGGCGCAGAGGATGAAAGAAATCTACCAAAAGATGCTCGACGAAAAAGTCGCAATGTCAATAGGCGAATTGAATATCGACGGCAAAGACCTTGCGCAGTTGGGATTTGAGGGCAAGGCGATAGGAGACGCGCTCGAAAGTCTTTGGGATATGTCTTTGAGAAATGCGGTAAAGAACGACAAAGACGTCTTGATTGAAATAGCAAAAAGAATGAAGAAAACTACCGATAAAAAGAAGGGTGTATAATGGAAAAGACGATAGGAATTATTTTGATAGTGTGCGCGGTGGCGAATTTGATTTTGCTACTTGTCTTTGGTATAAGAAAGAGGAAAAAAGATGCGCCAAGCGATAGCAACGTACTTTCGGAAGTTGAGACGTTGAACGACAATCTCAACGAGGTTAAAAACATCATAAACGAACATACTACGAGAGAAAAAGACAGCGTCTTGACGGCGTTCAACGCGTCCAACAGCACTTTGATTTTGATGTTGGAAAAGTATATGAATTCCTTCAAGCAGACGCTTGACGAAAATCTCAACACGACCAAAGAGCAGTTGAACGAAATAAGAGAAGAAATGCAACTTGCTACAAGGCAAATGAGCGCCAACACGACGGACGCGTTGGAAAAGATGCAGGACAAGACGGAAAAGTCTCTGACCAATCTAAAAGACGACACGGGCAAGTCGTTGGACAGAATGAACGACGAAATCAAGACTTCGCTCAAAGATATGAGAGAGGACAACCAAAAGCAACTTCTTGGCGTCAAGCAAGACAATGAAAAGCAACTCGAAAAGATGAGAGAGACCGTCGACGAGAAACTTTCGAGCACGTTGGACAAACGTATTCAAAACGCTTTCGAGATTGTCAACGACAGACTTGACAAAGTACAACGCGGTTTTGGCGAAATGCAAGATTTGTCGACGAAAGTCACAAATCTCAACAAGATGTTCGCCAACGTCAAGACGAGAGGCGGTTGGGGCGAAGTGGCTTTGGAAAGTTTGCTCGATCAAATACTTGCGCCCGAGCAGTACGCAAAGCAATTCCGTCTTAGCAGAAGTTCGCAAGAGGCGGTCGACTTTGTAATAGTCATGCCGGGTCAAGGCGACGAGAAAGTGTATTTGCCAATCGATTCGAAATTCCCGCTCGATAAGTACATCAGACTTGTAGAGGCGAGCGAAGAGGGCGACGCCGAAAAGGTGGAAATCGCAAGAAAATCGCTTGTCGACGAGGTGAAGAGAGAGGCAAGGTCAATATCTTCGAAATACATAAAAGTTCCGACGACGACCAACTTCGCCGTGATGTACGTTCCCACCGAAGGACTTTACGCGGAGATTGCCAAGGACAGCGCGTTGACAAGTCAACTTCAAAACGACTTCAACGTGACGGTATGCGGACCGACGACGGTTACCGCTCTTCTCAACAGCCTGCAAGTAGGATTCACCACGCTCAAAATTCAAAAGCGTAGCGGAGATATCGTCAAGGAACTCAATAAGTTCAGAAAAGATTTTGTCAAGTATACCGAACTTATCGGCAAGGTGAAGAAGAATGCGACGACTGTCGTCACGACGATTGAGGACGTCGAGAAGCGTAACGATATGATAAATCAAAGACTGTCCAAAGTGGTCGGCGATTTGCCCGTCGACGACGATACTAGACTTATTGCAAGCGACGAGGTTACGGAGGATTGATGAAGATAGATTTGCATATACACAGCGCGTTGAGCGACGGTACGGACTCGCCGAAGAGCATAGTCGATAAGGCAAAGAGTTTGGGAATAGAGTGCATATCCATTACCGACCACGACTGTATCGGCGCGATAGCGGACGCCAAAGACTACGCGATAAAAAAGGGTATACGGTATATCAATGGCGTGGAACTCTCGACTTTTTCCGTGTCGGAAATACATATACTGGGTTACGGCTTTGACGAGAACAATTCCCAGCTTCTCGAAAAACTCGATTATTTTGAGAACAAGCGCAAGGAAAGAGCGAAGATTATTCTCGATAGGCTCTACGATATGGGAATAAAACTCAATCGCGACGCGCTTCCCAAAGACAGCGCAAGCGTGGGAAGATTGCATATCGCGAAACTTATGGTAGAGCAAAATTACGTCGCCACAATACCCGAGGCGTTCGACAAATATCTCGGCGCGAACGGAAAAGCGTACTGTCCGTCAAAGCGTATTACGCCATTTCAAGGCGTGCAACTTATTAAGCAAGCCAAAGGCTATCCCGTCATTGCGCACCCGTTGAGGTTTTTGCAACAGAATACGTTGCGACCGCTTATTGACGGATTGATGCAATTCGGCTTAGAAGGTATCGAGGCGTATTATCCTACGCACGACAAGCAAGTGTCAAGCGAATTGAAGTCGCTCGCTAAGCGATATAAACTTATAGCAACAGGCGGTACGGACTACCACGGCGAAAACCGAAATATAGAACTTGGAAGCGTAAATTTCCAACTCGACGGATATACTCAATCTAAATTGAATATAAAATAAATATAATAAAAGTGAGGACAAAACTATGAAACTTATCATTACGCAAAAGTTGATGTCTTTGAGAGGAAGATACAACATCACCGACGAAAACGACCAAACTGTCTTTTCAATCAAGGGTAAATATACCGTGCCCAAAAGATACGACATAAGCGACGCGCAAGGTCAATTGATAGCGCAGTTGAGAGCAAAAGTATTTGACGTTTTCCCTACTTATTTTCTATATGAGGGCGGACAAAAAATCGGTAAAGTCAAGAGAAAATTCAGCTTTTTCAAGCCTAAGTTCGCGATAGATTGCAATGGTTGGCAAATCCAAGGCAACTTCCTTTCTTGGGACTATAAAATCGTAGATCCAGCAGGTAATATTATCGCTACGCTTTCCAAGGAAATTTTCAAACTAAGAGACGTGTACGTTATGGATATCGTCAATGACGAGGACGCGCTTAGAGTAGTGCAGGTTGCGCTTGCCATAGACCTCGAAAAACAAGGTGAGTAATAAGTAAATAATAGAAAAGTAGCAAGGATTAAAGAGCAAGCGTAATGCTTGCTCTTATTTTGTTGGTATGAGGGTTTGGGCTTATAAGGGTGTTTGCATTCTTAATCAAATTATTTTTTAGCGAAACTAAGATAAAAATCGATAATTTGTCAGACCAAAAACTAATGAGTATAATAATGCAAATCCCCCTTAACGCCTTGGACTTGGGGAATTCTATTGGAACTTATAATTATTTGTGTCTTTTTATTTAATCTCAAAAATCTTCGACGTTTTCAAGTGCGATTGCTATTTTTTCTAGAAGAATTTCGATATTCTCCAAAGTTCCTTTTACATATTTCTTTTGTTCTTGCGCCAATACTTCACGCGGTTGCCAATGCTTACAAGGCTTGTCGAAATGAGTACGTCTATATGAATTGCTGATACAGTGACCGCAATCTAGTACTTTTGCTAGGCGACAGTGTTTATCTATTATATAATGATGCATAAAATGTGAGCAATTATGGCAATTTATTTTTTCTTCTTTGTCCATATGTATTTTACCTCCGCTAATAATTATAACTCAACAATTAGGTGTTGGTCAACCAACTGTTGGTGTACCAACTGCAAAAATTTGTAATTTTACATATAATAACATTAAAGAACAAAAGAGGGAAATTATGCGATTAGTAGATGCTGTATATAAAAGAATCGTAGATTTAGCAAAAGAAAGAAAACTTACTATTAATGCTTTGGCAAATTTGAGTGGCGTTCCTCGTTCTACAATTGTGACAATGACAAAAAGTTCTACTGTGAAACTTTCTACTCTTTACGGAATTTGCGACGGTCTAAATATAACTTTGCAAGATTTCTTTAATTCGCCTCTATTTTCAAAAGAAAATATTGAAGATTAAAATTTCCATTTCACATCAGCTCCAATAGAATAAAACAAGCCCATAACCTCAAACCAATAAAATTAAGGCCCTGCTAGCAATGCTAGCAGGGTTTGTTTTTTTATTATTTTGAGGGTTTTGGCGGTGTAAGAGTATTTGGGTTTTCGCTATTCTATCAGAACTAACAATTTGCTGAAAGTTCGGATAGAATGACAAATGTTTGGGCGCGAAGTGGGGATTTGCTTTATTATACTATTAGTTTTTGGTTTACAAAATTGGCGATTTCTATCTTAGTTTCGCTAAAAAATAATTCTGAGTAAGAAAGCAAACCCCACTGGAAGCATAACCCTCAAAGTAATCCATTGCCGTCAGGCTGTCCGCATTTTTTATGTACTTGACACATAAGCTAAAAAAGTATATAATGGTCTAGGCATTCAGGGTGTCAAATTTTGTGGGAATGTGTGTATTATGAAAAATATTTTTGTTGTTAATCCCTTTGCGGGGAAGACAAATGCTTTGGCGAGCATTGAAAGTATGCTCGCGCAAAAGCAAGATTTTGAATATGAAATTTACGTGACGAAAGAGCGCGGTGACGCGACGGCTTTCGTAAAGAAGAAGTGCGAGGAGAGCGATGAAGATATCCGTTTCTTTTCTTGCGGAGGCGACGGCACGCTCAATGAAGTGGCGAGCGGTTGCGTAGGTCATAGCAACGCGATACTTGCGATTTATCCAAGCGGCAGCGGCAACGATTACGTCAAGTATTACGGCGGCAAAGAGCAATTTCTAGACATTGACAATTTGCTCGAAGGAAGAGAGACCAAAATCGATATCATTCAAGTGGGAGACAGATATGCGGTCAACGCGTGTCATTTCGGACTTGACAGCGCGGTCGCTAAGACTATGAACGCAGTCCGTCACAAAAAGATTATCGGCGGAAAGAATGCGTACAACACGGGAGTACTCAAAGCGTTGTTTACCGCAATGAAGACCAAATGCAAGGTCATAGGCGACGGCGAGCCTCTCAACGACGACAAAATCTTGCTTTGTACCGTTGCCAACGGCAAATACGTCGGCGGTTCTTACAAGAGTTCGCCGAGATCGCGCAACGACGACGGACTTATGGAAGTATGTTGTATCAAGCCGGTATCAATATTCAAGTTCCTCAATCTCATCAAGGTCTATAAGGAAGGCACGCACTTAGAGAATGAGAAGTTGAAAAAATACTTGGTATACAGACGTTGCAAGAGCGTGGAAATTATAGGCGGACAAAAGAATTTCGCAATCTCTCTTGACGGGGAAATCGTCGAAGGCGATAGATTCGAAGTCAACGTCCTTGAAAAGGAATTAAGGTTTATCATACCGAAAGGTTGCGAGGAAATTTAACTAATTCGAGGTATAATCATGCAAAAACTTAAAGCGGAAATTTGGGATCGAGTACAGTATATTTTTAGAAATTATTACGATAGAATGATACACTGCGCGAGCTATTACGAAGGCAAAGCGGATATATCGGCGTTGAGAAAGTCGGTTTACCGTCTTGTCGAGCAATATCCTATTCTTCGCTCTTCTTTCAACAGCAGTCCGATAAATCCGAGTTGGACGGTCAACGAAGATTTTACCGAAGAGGAAATGGCGAACGTAGTCTATTGCGAGGACTTGCGAGCAAGCGTACTTTCAAGCCTTAGCGAAGAGATAAGTTATAAGGCTAAATTCCAATTCAAATTGACTTTGCATTACTGCGGTGAAAACTGCGCTATATCTTTGCTTGTCAACCATATGTGTATGGACGGCGCGGACTTTAAGTACTTCGTCGGAAAAATAGTGGAAGGCTACAATATGATTATGCGAGGGGANGATATACANAATCTTCAACTCAAAAGCGGTAAGCGCGGCGCTGACCAACTCTANAAGGATATGACNGAGGAAGAGGCGAAGACGGCAAGAGGACTTATGAAAAACGTATCGAGAACGGGCGTNAAAAANAAGTTCGCTTTCACCGACGACGAAGATTGCTCGACTTGCTTTAATTTGAGAAAACTCGACAGCGATTTCGTAANCGCGTTGAAGGTCAAAGGCAAAGAGTACGGNGCGACGCTCAACGACGTGTTCGTNACCGCGTACGCAAGAGCCATTTCCAANTATCTCGAAAAATCCGACGACAAGAGAATTGCCGTNACNTGTATGAAGAATTTGCGCGACCATATCAAGAGCGGAGAGTCTGAAGACTTGACNAATCTCACGGGCTTTATGCCTTGCGTACTCGATAGCGTAGANGGCGCTTTCGTCGACGTTTTGGCAGAGGTAATCGANAAGACGAAGACGGCGAAAGAAGACGAATTTTGCGGTCTNTACGGTCTGCCGNTGATGGCTTTGGCGTTCAAGGTTTTCCCATATATGGTGGCTGAATTCGCTATAAAAATCGGATATGAAAATCCGCTTATCGGTATGTCCAATATAGGTATTATTTCACAGGAAGCGTTGGCGTGCGAGGGTATGAAATGCTTGGACGCGTTTATGACGGGCGCGACGAAGTTTAAGCCGTATATTCAACTTACTACCACGACTTTCAANGGNGAAACGACTATGTGTATCGCTCAAAGATGTTCAAGCGAAGATAGGAAACTTATTAACGCGCTTTTGGACGATATAATAGAAGAATTGAAAAATTTTGCAGGATAATTACAAAGCGATATTGAAATAGTCGCTATTTTATGGTATAATGCGACTATGAAGATATTGTTTATATGTATGTCCAACATTTGTCGCAGTCCTTTTTGCGAATACGTATTTAGGAAAATCGTTGAAGAAGACGAAGTACTCAGTCAAAACGTNGAGTGGGTGAAGAGTTCAGCCGTTTTCAATAAATCTTTTGTAATCAATCAAAAAGCCAAATTGGCGTTNNTAAGAGAAGGCTTTGACGAGGAGTATATTCTCTCGCACAAGCCTACTTTCAAATGGGGCAANGGAAGAGAGTATCTNAAAGAAGCGGATATTATTATCGGAATGACGAAATCCAANGCGTTTTTCCTTCCGANAAAGTACCGCAAGAAGTTCGTATTGCTTTCNCAAATCGCNAGCGGAGAGTATAAACCTATNCCCGATCCNGTGCTCATAAAAGANCAAGANAAATATCACGCGGCTATGGACGAAATAAAAAAATATCTCGTCGATTACGCTAATATTCTCAAATCGCAGTTCGCGCAATAATTATATAATTTTAATTAAGTTTTTCAAAATGGGTATTGAAAAAGGGCGGATTGTGTGTTATAATGTCAACGGATGACTATACATAAATTTTTAAGGAAGTGAAGAATGGAAAAAGATATGGATAAAATTGCGATAATCGACTTGGGNTCAAACTCGACTCGCCTTGTACTTGTAGATATCCTCAAAGGGGGATATTTTCAGGTAGTCGACGATATNAAAGAGACCGTCAGACTTGCGCAAGATATGGAAGTCGACGGATTTTTACAGCCAAGTAGNATAGCGCAAACGATAAAGACTTTGAAGATGTTCAGAAGACTTTGCGACGCCAACAACGTATCGCATATTTACGCTTATGCGACCGCNGCGGTGAGAAGAGCNAANAACCAAAGAAGTTTTCTNGACGAAGTNCACGCGTCTACGGGTATAGAACTCAAAGTCCTCAACAGNGAAGAAGAAGCGCAACTCGTCTATCAAGGCGTAATAAATTCTATGGATATCCCTAGGGGTATCATNATGGATATCGGCGGCGGAAGCACNCAACTTATCTATTACAATAGAAAGAGTATTCTCAATACGGTTACGTTGCCGTTCGGCTCGGTAGTGTTGACCGATATGGTCAAGCAAGAAGGTCTTACGCCTGCCGAAAAATCTCAGATGATAGAGAATTTCGTCACNGAAGAATTGAATAAGTTGGACTGGCTCAAAGANATTTTGCCGGACACGAAACTTATCGGCGTAGGCGGTTCGTTCAGAAATATCGGCAAGATAAGNAGAATGTTGAAGAAATATCCTCTNTCTATGGCGCACAACTACGTTGTCGGCAAGAGCGAGTTNTCGAGCATNTACGCGAATATCCGTTCGTTGGAGTTGGACAAGACTATGAAAATCAAAGGACTTTCCAGCGTNCGCGCGGACATTTTCCCTGCGGCTCTTGCGGCTATCAGCGCGACTATCAACGCAATCGGCGTTGACGAGATAGTNATTTCGGGTAGCGGTCTTAGAGAGGGCGCAATGTTCAGATACGCCGTTCCTTCGACGAATGAGAAACCTATTTCCGACGTACTCGGACATAGCATATATTCATTGCTCAACTTCTTCGGCGAGAATATTCCTCACGCCGAGCAAGTATACAATTTGTCNATTCAACTTTTCAAGCAGTTGAAAGTATTACATAANTTGCCGAGAGCGTACGTCAANGTNTTGCGTACGGCGGCNATGCTTCACGACACNGGCAATAGAATTAAGTACTACGACCANCACAAGCATTCGAGTTACGTAATNCTCAATTCCAATTTGTACGGCATTTCGCACAACGATTTGATTATGGCGGCGTTCATNGCTTCNATGCACAGAAAGGGCGACATCAATACCGTTGAGTTTATGAGATACAAGGATATGTTGACGGAAGAAGACTTCGACGCTATTCTCAAACTNGGCGTTATCGTCAGAATTGCCGAAAGCTTCGACAGAAGTATGTCGAGCGTAATCAAGAGCATTGATTGCGACGTATTAGGCGACAGCGTAATTATGAAGACGGACAGCGAAGGACAAGACTGTTCGTTGGAAATCAAAGACGCTATGACGGCAGTGCAAGATTTCCGTCGCGCTTATAAGAAGAACTTGCAAATATTGTAATGAAAATAATATTAGCGTCAAATTCGCCTAGGCGGAAAGAACTGCTTGGCGAACTCTTCGAAAGTTTTGAGGTACTTCCGCANGACGTCGAAGAAAAACATAATTATTCGCGCCCCGATTTGATTGTCAAGCATTTGGCGAAAATCAAGTTGGGGAATTTGCCTGTCGAGAGAAAGGACGATTTGATNATNTCCGCNGACACNNTAGTCTANAAAAGCGGAAGNATTTACGGCAAACCGAAAGANANGGCGCAGGCGATAGAGTATNTGAATGCNCTCAACGGCGCNAAGCACTTCGTCTANACGGGCGTGGCGATATGCCATAAGGGCAAGATAACTACTTTTTACGACAAGTCGGCAGTCTACTTCAAGAAGTTGACGGACAAGGAAATNGCCGATTACGTGGACGGCGGAAGTCCTATGGANAAGGCGGGCGCGTACGGAATTCAAGATAAGGAAGTCGTGGAAAGTTATNGCGGCAGTTANACCAACATCGTGGGACTGCCGATGGAAAAACTCAAAGATAAATTGCAAAGTATACTGTAAAATAAAACGGAGAGAATATGAAACCGATAGAGTTGTCAATAGATTTGGGAAGTACTAAGACGTCGATTCACAAGGTCGGCAGCGGACTTATCGTCAACGACGAGTCNCGCGTCGTAGTTATGACCAAAAACAACGGCATGACTTTGATAGAAAGCGGTAAGGGCGTGGAGAAATACGTTCANAAGCCTACCGCGGGCTATCAGATAGTCAATACNATTCAAGGCGGAGTCGTGACCAACGAACGCGCCGCGATTTGTATGCTCAAAGACTATATTTCGAGATGTATGCCGGGAGGCGCAATCATTAAGCCGAGAGTAAAGGTTCTTGCAAGCGTGGGCATGGGTATGAGTTACGCGGAGAAAAAGGACGTGGAAAAAGTGCTTTATAAAGCGGGAGTACACGACGTCACGNTTATCGAATCGCCTTTGGCTATCGCAGGCGCGTTAGGCTTTGGNAGAGGTCACTTTATCGTAGATATAGGAAGTTCCAAGACGGAAATCGCNATTGTGGGCAGNGACGGAATCGTGTCGGGCTGTTCGGTAGATATAGGCGGAGATAAGATTACCAANACTATCGCCGACTTTATGGTCACGAGTATGAGCAGTACGATNTCNTTCTCTCTTGCGGAAAGAATTAAAAAGGAACTCGGTACGCTTTACGAAAACAACAATATGTCTATGCGNGTCAACGTCCGCAAGGTGGGNAAGCAACAAGGCACGGAAAGCGAGATAATACATTCCAANGACATACGNGCNATTATTCAACCTCACGTGATAGATTTGTTGGAAATCATCTACAATATGTCTTTTGAGATACCGAGCAATATNGCCGACGATATTTGNAACGAGGGCATAGTGCTTTGCGGNGGCGGCAGCAATTTGACGGGGCTTTCNGAATTCATATCCAAGTTTATGCAAATGAAAGTNGCAAGNGTGGACGACGCGACGACCGTCGTATCGAGAGGCGGTATGTATTTCTTGGAGAACAACACCGANTTCGCAAGNCTTCTAAATTTAGTAAATTACAAATAGAATTAAATAAACGATATCNAAGTCCGACGGAAANCGTCGGACTTTTTTTACGCTCGATTGNGACAAATTTCGGGTATAGACTACAATATGTTTTATTTCTCTTTTTCTCATTGATGTAAAATTATATAGAAATCTTTTATTATGGNTAAGGAGATACTATGGCAAGAAAAATCGTTGTGACTTCGGGCAAAGGCGGAGTGGGCAAGACAAGCGTTTTGGCAAGTCTCGGCATTTGTCTTGCGAATAAGGGCAAAAACGTGCTTATGATTGACGGCGACGTGGGACTCAACAATCTTGACGTCGTTATGGGTATGGAAAGCCGAGTGGTCTACGATATGGCGGACGTGATTGACAACAAATGCCATATCAATCAAGCGNTGTTGCAAGAAGACGGGACAAGCCTCTATCTNTTGCCGTCGGCGCACGCGTACAGCAACGAGAAGTTGTCCGCNTCGTCTTTTCGCGATTTGATAAGCAGGATTGAGAATATGTTCGACTTCATACTTATCGACTGTCCTGCGGGCATTGACGGCGGTTTCCATAGGGCTGTGAGTTGTTGCGACGAAGCGTTGCTCGTGACGACGCCGCANATACCCGCNATAAGAGACGGCGACAAGGTGTTGTCAATCTTGCGTAGTTACAAACTCAACGCAATNAANCTTATCGTCAACCGTATGCGCGGAGATTTCGTCGTGACGGGCAAGATGATGAGCGGCGGGGANATNTCCAACATTTTGAGGTGTCCGCTNATAGGCACAGTNCCCGAGGACGACGCGATTACGATATACTCGCAGTTGGGCAGAATAGGTNTGAANCGCTCGACGTCGCGCGACTCGATAGACATGATAGCGTGCAATATAGTCGACAATACCTANAAACTCTATGACGTCACCAAAGGACATAGAGGACTTGTCGGCAAGTTTAAGAGATTGATTTCATCGAGGTACTGATTATGAATGAAAGCAAGATGATGGCAAAGAGACTCAAAAGAGTGCTCTTGCAAGACAANATNGTGGCGTACGAAGGCTTGACGAAAGCATTGGAAAGCGACGTAAGGACGCTGCTNAGNTACTACATGACGTTGACGGGGGATTTGAGCGTAAATATCGACGTGCTTGACGAGGGCAACTACCAGATAAATATATCCGNCAAGGCGAATAATATCAACGCTCCGCAAATTGTTTGAAAAATTTTTATTTTCAAGTCATATTCGGACAAACGCNCAAATAGATTATACTATCTTAGCCATAGGAGTTGGAATATGAAATACGACGATTACAAAATTACCGAAAGTGTAAACTTCCCAAATCAAAACATCACGCGCAAGGCTACGACGAAGAAGAGAAAGAAAATCAACGCTTTGGACATTTTTATCGTGCAAGCGCTCATCTGCGTGGGTATCAGTTGCGGAGTAATGATTTCAAGAATAATCGAGATAGGATTCTAGGCGAGTTTTGAAAATAAAACTTCATCCGCTCTTTTACTTGCTTGCCGGATATTTTTTGGTAGTGGGTCAATTTGAACTGCTATGCGGATATTTGGTGAGCATTGTCGCGCACGAGATTGCGCACAACCGAATGGCGAATTTGAGAGGCTANAAGAGCGGAGTAATCACGATAATGCCTTACGGCGGAGTGGTNGATTGCGGAGAGGACTACAACGACAGCGACAACATNTTGATTGCGCTGTCCGCGCCTTTTTTCAACCTGACGGTTGCGACCTTTATCGTCGCGCTTTGGTGGGTNATGCCCGACGCGTACGCATATACCAAAGGTATATGTCTTGCCAATTTGGCGCTCGGCGTAGTCAACTTGCTCCCTCTGTATCCTTTGGACGGNAGTAGGGTTGTCACAAGCCTTGTNAAGAACAAACTCAAAGCAATCAAAGTCTTGAANATNTGNACNATAACGGCAGGNAGCNTACTCTTTGCNANAGGTGTCGTATTGGTATTTTTCACAAAGAATATATCCATTCCGATATTNGGACTTTTCTTGCTTTTGAGCGGNATTTTNACGAGCAANGCGCAGACNTACTACCANATCGCCCGCAACCGTCCTTTCGTCAAAAATTTCTCTCACGGAGTGTGCGAAAAGACGGTGTATATATCCCAAGATTGNTTGCTTTTTCAGCTCTTGAAATACGTCGAAAAAGACAGCGTAAGCAAGTTTATTCTCGTAGATAGCGAGGGCGCGAAAGTAAGCGAGATAAGCGAAGAAAAATTCGGTCAACTCTGTCTTGACAACGAACTTGGCGTGAGCGTAATTCAAGCGCTGAACAACTGCGCGNNCCACAACTGAATCCTTNNNGAAATTATAAGCCGAAAAATACCTTGCTTTTGCAAGGTATTTTTGTTATACTTAAATATATTATAAAAATTAAGAGGTAGCGTATATGTATTATGCAGGTGTAGACATTGGCGGAAAAAATACGAAGATGGGCATTGTCGACGATTTCGGAGAAGTGGTATCTTCAATGGAGTATAAGACGCAAATGGAGCGCGGATACGACGCTATTTTGCTCGAACTTATAGAAAATATCAAGTCGCTTTGCGAGCAAGCGGGNTTTGACTTTGACGAATTGTCGGGCATAGGNATNGGCGTNCCNGGGATNGTCAATTCTCGCGCAGGGCTTGTTATGTCGNGCGCAAACCNCAACTGGAAGGGAGTTGATCTTGCCAATGACGTCAAGAATCTCACCGGCAAGGAATGTAAAGTATGNAACGACGCCAACTGCGCCGCGCTCGGCGAGCAAAGATTCGGAAGCGGTCGCAATTACAAGAACTTGGTGTTCATCACTCTCGGCACGGGTATAGGTTCGGGAATAATCATCGACGGAAAACTCTTTGAGGGTNTGGGTTGCGCAGGCGCGGAAGCAGGTCACATGGGTATTCAAATCGAGTCGGACGAAGTCTGCTCGTGCGGCAACAAAGGCTGTTGGGAAAGCTTNATATCCGCTTCGGCTTTGGTNGCGCAGACGGAAGAAGCCGCAAAGAAAAATCCAGATTCNTTGCTTGCCAAAATGTGCAAAGACGGCGTAAGCGGAAAGACNGCTTTCCTTGCTATGAATAAGGGNGACGCGGTAGCCAAAAACGTCGTCGACAGATACATTAGTTACATCACTTACGGCATTATAGGNCTTNCGAATATTTTGCATCCGCAGGCGTTCGTTTTGGGCGGCGGAATTGCNANCGAGGGCGCGACNTTAATACTTCCGATCAAGTCGGCTCTCAACGCGTATATTGACAACAACGGCTTCTATCCGTACGTGGACGTCGTGGGCGCAAGATTGGGCAACAGCGCGGGCTTTATGGGCGCGGCTGCGCTCGTAATGTAACGGAGCAAATATGTGGGATAAGTTGAAGGACATATTGTTGAAAGTGCAAAAGCCTGCAAGGTACGTCGGCGGAGAGTATAATCTTCCCGATATGGACAAGCCATGTAAAGAGCGCGTTTGCTTATGTTTCAGCGATAAATACGAAGTGGGTATGAGCAATATAGGCACGAGAATACTGTACCACATGCTCAACGATACCGACGGCGTGGTATGCGAAAGAGCGTACGCGCCCGACCTCGATATGGCGGCACTTCTCAAAGCCGAAAACCTTCCGCTTTTCTCTTTGGAAACGAAAAGTGATATAAAGACTTTCGACTTGATAGGCTTTTCCGTTCAGTTCGAACTTCAATTTACCAATATAGTATATATGCTCGATTTAATGGGCGTACCTTATTTTGCCAAGGACAGAGGCGAGGAATATCCGCCGATCGTGGCAGGCGGGCCGTGCGTGGTCAATCCGATGCCGTTCGCAGATTTCTTTGATGCTGTGCTTATAGGCGAGGGCGAGAAAAACTTGCATGAACTCACGCAGTTGCATATAGCGTGCAGAGAAAAGAAAATGTCCAAAAAAGACTTTTTGGCAGAGGCGAGCAAGTTGGACGGCGTATTCGTTCCGTCTTTGAACAACAAGACGAAAAGAGCGGTTGTGCAAGACCTTGACAAAGCCTACTATCCGACAAAGATTTTAGTGCCCAACTGCGACATTGTCCACGACCGTTCGTCAATAGAACTTTTCAGAGGTTGCGCCAACGGTTGCAGATTTTGTCAGGCAGGATTTTATTATAGACCGATAAGAAAGAGAAGCGTCGACACTTTGGTGGGTCAAGCGTGTCAACTTATGGACAACACGGGTTACGACGAAATGGGACTTTTGAGCCTAAGCACGAGCGATTATCCCGAGCTTAAAGAACTTGTCGATAAAATCAAAGTCGAGGCGGACAAACGCAAAATAAAACTCGCTTTGCCGTCATTGAGATTGGACAGTTTCGAGGCGGAAATTTACGAGGAAATGCAAGGCGCGTCGCTTACCTTTGCGCCCGAAGCGGGTACGCAAAGATTGAGAGACGTTATCAACAAAAACATCAGCGACGAGAATATCAAATCCTCGCTTATATCCGCATTGAAGTACGGAGTGAAAAACGTCAAACTCTACTTTATTATGGGCTTGCCCACCGAGACGGAAGAGGATTTGCAAGGCATCGTCGATATCGTCAAACTTGTCAAATATCTTCACTCGCAATACGGCACGTCGAAACTTCTCAATATCACCGTATCGACTTCTATATTCATACCCAAGCCGTTGACGCCTTTCCAGTGGGAAAGACAAATCAGCATTGACGAGATGTATCAAAAGCAAGAGTTTATGAAAGAGAGATTGCGTATTAAGAACGTCAAGTACAGTTGGCACGGCGCGCAATCGTCGGTCATTGAAGCGATACTTGCGAGAGGCGACAGGTCGCTTGCAAAAGTAATCGTCAAGGCGTACGAACTGGGTTGCGTATTCGATAGTTGGAGCGAGAATTTCGACTACGACAAATGGATAAAAGCCTTTGAGGAAAGTGGCGTCGATTACAACAAATTCTTGAACGGATTTGACGAAGACGAGGAATTGCCGTGGGATATTATCGACAACGGCGTAAGTAAAAAATATTTGCTAAACGAAAGGCATAAGGCGTACAAGGGCGAATGCACGCCCAACTGTCTTGGCAAGTGCAACGGTTGCGGAGCAAATAGATTGGAGAGGTGCAAGATATGATTATACTACGACACCTTAAAGTAGACGACGTAAGTTACGTTTCGCACAAAGATATATTGAGAGTGCTGCAAAGAGGACTTAAAAGAGCCAAAGTCGACGTTAAGTATTCGCAAGGTTTCGTCCCGCACATGCTGACCTATACGACAACGCCCGTACCTCTCGGCGTACAGTCGACGGCAGAGTATTTCGCAATAGATTGCAGCGATAAAGACAAGGACGACGTATTGAGAAGATACAATCAATCAATGCCGTCTGGTATGCGAGGGGTGGCAAGTTTTTATAAAGACAAAAATCCCAATCTTGCGGGTATAGTCGTCGCAAGCGACTATAAAGCGGTTTGCGATTCGCCATTGCCAAAAGAGATAGAGAGCATAAAGGATTGCGATAGCTATATTATTTCCACTTTCAAAAAAGGCGAGGCGGTGGACAAGGAAATCGCAGGTTTGATCTACGACTTGAAGGTCGAGGGAAACGAACTTTATATGCGACTTGCGAGCGGAAACGCGAATTTGAGGGCGGATAGTTTTGTCGAACATATCAACTCGAAATTCGGCTGTAATATCAAGACCAACGATATTATCCGTACCGCGCAACTTGTATTGAAAGACGGAGCATTAGCCGACGTGGAGGAAATACTCAAATGAAAGATATAATGATAAACGTCAATCCCAGCGACACCCAAGTGTGTATCGTCGAAAACGGCGAGTTGGTGGAATTTTGGGTAGAGAGAAAGAATCTCACTAGACTTGTCGGCAATATCTACAAGGGCAAAGTGCAAAACGTGCTCAACGGTATGCAAGCCGCTTTCGTCAATATCGGTTTGGAGAAGAACGCATTTTTGTATGCAGGCGATACTTTGGAGTATGGCGAAATCCTCAAAGACGTCACGGATAAGAAACTCAATCTTAAAGCGGGCGACAATATCTTGTGTCAAGTGACCAAAGAACAGTTCGGTTCAAAGGGCGCAAGAATTACTATGAACGTCACTTTGCCTGGGCGTGGCGTAGTGCTTATGCCGCAAATCGATTACGTAGGCGTAAGCAGACGAATTACCGACGAAAAGAAAAAGCAAGAGTTGATTGACTTTGTCACAAAAGTCAAGCCCGAGGGCTTCGGTATAATTTTGCGTACGCAGTCCGTCGATTGTTCTAAGGAAGAAATTCAAGAAGAAATATCAGAACTCGTCGCCAAGTGGAATAAGATAAAAGAATTGAATATGACCAAGCCTGCGGGCACGCTTATCTACAAGGAAGAGGGCGTC
The DNA here is from genome assembly GCA_014799645.1 of Clostridiales bacterium. Taxonomy (GTDB): domain Bacteria; phylum Bacillota; class Clostridia; order Christensenellales; family UBA3700; genus RACS-045. The sequence goes on from JAAVHQ010000020.1 coordinate 51,180, forward strand.
GCTATCCGCGCGGTGAGAGATATGTTGCGCGACGACGTAGACCACATCATTATTGATGACAAGCGATTGCTTGAAGACTTCAAAATTGCGTTTGCGTCGCTCAATGAGAAGAAACCCGACTTGTTCGTACTTTATGACGATAAAGAGCACATGCATAAGAAGTACGGACTTACAAAGCAAATTACCGATTTGCTTCAACGCAAAGTCGTGCTTGCCAACGGCGCGTATTTGATTATCGACAGGACGGAAGCGTTGACGGTAATCGACGTCAATACGGGTAAGTACGTCGGAGAAAAGAACTTAGAGCAGACCGTATTCGATACCAACTGCATTGCCGCCAAAGAAATCGCAAGACAACTTCGCGTGCGCAATATCGGCGGTATTGTCGTAATTGACTTTATAGATATGGAAAATCCCGAGCATTCGCAAAAGGTCTTGGAAGTCTTGCAAGAAGCCTTGTCGATGGACAGAACCAAAACGTCTGTCATAGGTATGACCCCGCTTGGACTTGTCGAACTCACAAGAAAGAAGACGAGAAGTATGTTGGAGAGCGTAATGTTGCAGACCTGCCCGTATTGCAATGGCGACGGCTACGTGCTTTCCGACGAAGTTATGGCAAATAGACTCAAATTCTATCTCAACGACATCTTCGCTTGCAAAGACAACACGTCTGTGCTCGTCACACTTTCGCCAAGCGTGTTCAATAAAATTTTCGCATATCGACTGCTAGAAAAAGAGTGCGCCAACGAGTGGCGCGACAAACGTATCTACCTCAGACCCGACGAGCATCTTCACGTCGAGAAGTTCGACGTCAAAGTCTTGCACGGAGCAATATTGGATTTGCCCGAAAATGCCAAAATGTTGTTTTAGTTTGTCTATCTCACTCTTTGCCGAATAGGGAGAGGAATTTGCAAAATTAAAATGCGCCTTTTCTGCCGAATAGTACAAATTGCGTGAAACGCTTTTCAATTGATAATATAATGTAATAACAAAAAATTTGTTTTATAGGGATAAGAATGACACAGAGCCAACTCACAGATATAATAAAAACAGCCGATAAGAAGACAATAACAAAGCGACTCAAAGAACTCGGTTACATATATTGCAATGAAGAGCGCCATCTCGGCAAAGTTGGAATTATTGAACTCACACAATCTGTAATATCTGAAACAGAAGATTTTGCTGATAGAAAGCGCAAATATCTTTTTAATGGCAGAATATGCTTAAAAGTTAAAGGGTATGAAAACTATGAATTTGTTTATGTAAATGTCTATAAAATTAAGCAGTCGACTGATATATTTGATAATGAGGAAATGGCAATACAAACGGAAATGCTGATTTGGGCAAAGGAGATAAAAAATGAAAGATTATAATTGCTCCAACTGCGCCTACTGCGATGTAACAAACAATTTTTTTACTCGTTGGTGCAGTTATTGGAACAAAGTGACATTTTTAACAAGCGGTTGTTCGCGTGATACAACTATATTAGACTACGATTATAATGTAGATGATTAATAGAAAATATAATAGCGCAAGTCTCGGCTTAGGGCTCGTAAGGAGCGTATGCGACGGCTTAGCGAGCGGAAGCGGAAAAGCGAGCGTCACTATTTCGGACTGCGCTATTAACGTAACGATAAAAAAGACTTGTGCAAAGTTAGAGCACAAGTCTTAGAAACTGGCGGAGCAGCGTTAACGTAAAACGAAAATTTTAATAATTCGCTTCGTGAACTTCAAAATAACTTTGCGGATGCTCCCATACGGGGCATATCTCAGGGGCATTCATACCGACCGCTATATGTCCGCAGTTGTGGCATTCCCAAACCTTAACTTCGCTCTTTTTGAAAACCTCGGCTGTTTTTATCTTTATCAAGCGTCATGAAATTTGTCATTCACGGGAGCCGTAGCTGTTGCAATCTTTTTCAATTCGAACTTTTTAAAGAAAACTTTTTCCAGCAATAGCGATAATGCGAAATGCACGACCATACCTAAGCCAAACATAATTATAATCGTGTTCATTGTAAAAGTAATGGCATTCGTAATGTACAAAATAAAGAAGAATCCGTAATATACAATGTTGATTACGAGTGAGTTGATTGCATTGTAAATTGTTTTACCAAGTCCAGTAAAGATATTATCTATGATTGCGCAACCCGCATATGCAATATAAAATGGCACAAGTTTTATCACAATTAAAAATATTTCGTTTGCGTTTGACAATCCTTGCGCGTGCTTGAAAAAGGGAGTCCACAAGGGAATAGTGATTGCCCACAACAGAATTGTTGCAGTGGCTATAAAATAATAGTTTGATTGCTTTAAATTTTTATATCCGTCTTTACAATCTCGTCTTATTACTTCTGAAAGCGCGGTGATAGGTATTAGTAACCATCCCCAAATAAAGTTGTTTGCAATCCAATAATTGCCTTGTTCGGCAACCATATTGACCATTCTACCAATCATTACTGCATAAATAAAATTGTCTATAAATTGCTGAACTCCCGAAAAAACGCCAACCTTGCACCATTCTTTAATGACAGATAAATCGCTTTTATGAAACCAACACGGCTTTATAAGTTTTTGCAGATAGAGCATTACAAAACTTGAAATCGCAAGCAAAGTATTTACAATTATGTTGGATATTGCAATTCCGTAAACGCCAAGATTAGGGATCAAAGCAAAATCGACAATTATGGAAAGAATTACATTTATTGCTAAGAATATATATACATTTTTATCTTTTCCGATAACGACAAATACAACGTTTACAAAACTAACAATTACTCCAATCATAAAAGCAATTGTTTCAAGTTGAAGATATCTATTCACAGTAGCTACGTCAATTTCGTTGGGGTTCATTGCTTTTATCAGCACAACACCATAAATAAGTACGCCTATTGAAAAAAGAGCATAAATTATAAAAGTCAAAACTCCTGTTTTAAAAGTGTGTTTTGCAAAATTTTCTTCGTCATTTTTAAAAATTTTATTAAGAATAGAATACAGAGGAATTACCAAAAACGCTTGCAACGTTTCATTGATTAAGTCAAACCATTCCATTTGTCCGATAATATCAAATACGTCACTTTGATTGTTTGACGATATGATAAAAGTTTTAATAGTTTGATATATCGCAGGAATAAGCGCCAATAAACATAAGGCCGAAAACAATCGCCAATTAAAACTTTTAAGTTTTTTAAATCGCTCTTTCATAATTATCTTTTGCATCATCCTCACATATCATTTTAATATATGACCAACGTGCGTTGGGCTATTAAAATATATCACGGTTTTTGTTCAAAATCAACTCTATTATAAGATAAAACGTTACGATAGAACCAGTACTTGAAATATAACAAGCGGCTTCGCTTTATATGCCATGACTTTTTTGTAATAAAAAAACCGCTAAATTAGCGGTTTCGGTTTTTGGTGGAAGTTATAGGGCTCGAACCTATGACCCTCTGCTTGTAAGGCAGATGCTCTCCCAACTGAGCTAAACTTCCATATTTGCTTTATGATTTTAACATATAGAGAGAGGTATGTCAAACGATTTTTCCAAAAAATCGCGGTAGTATACAAAAATTTATAATAAGCAATAATTATTGTTGGGGGAAGTAATATGCTTAGGTCGATTACGAGGATTTTCGTTTTTCTTTTGGTATTGGCGCTTTTGGTGGTGAGCGTAGGGTACTGGGCGTTTAATTATATGACGTTGGAAAAGCTCGGTTATGCAGAAGTCGAGATAGGGCAAATGCAGTTGCCGAGCGGAGAGGAAATAGCAATTACTCCCAAATCGCTCGGCATTGAAAATATGACTGTAAAAGAATTTTTCGAGTGGTGTAAGTCTAAGGTTGGCGATTGATTATTCTTTGCAATACTTTCCTATTTGCTCGACGAGATAGGGGATTGCTTTTTCGAATTTCAGTCCGTAATTGTGCGCGGGGTCTTGGCTTGTGATTTCAATGGCTTTCGTGGTAAAATCTACCGCTATTCTTAGCGCGTTGTCTAGGTCTAGATTGTTGGCAAGTCCGCCGACCAAAGTGGATGCAAAGACGTCTCCGCTTCCGAAGAATTGACCTTGGATTTCTCGCAAATCATAGAATATCACTTCGCCGTTGTCGCAAAGCGCGAGTTTCATACCCTCAGGCGTTTTGATGCCCGTAATTATAAATCTGCGTATGCCTTTTTTGAAAAGTCTTTGAGCGATCGTATTGACTTGAGATTTACTCAAAATCTCCGAGTACGGCATATCCGCCATCATACACGCTTCGCTGACGTTGGGCAGAGCAAGTTCGCTCAACTTGCAAAGCTCTAGAATTGTGCTGACGTAGTCTAGAGTTATTCCGCTGTATAGTTGACCGTGTTCAGCCATAGCGGGGTCGACGATAATATGAGAAGGGTTGGCAGTCTTGCATATCGTCATCACGTCTTTTACAATCTTGCTTTTTCCCAAATATCCCGTATAGACGAAGTCGAATTCAAGTCCCAATGTTTTGAGCTGTTTTGCGGCAGGCAACAAGTTGTCTTTCAAATCCACAATAGTGTAGTCGTCGCAACAATTTGTCTGAGCGGATAAGATGGCTACGGGCAAAGCGATTGTCTCAACGCCCATTGCGGAGATTATAGGCAAAGCGGCGGTAATCGAGCATTGTCCCAACGATGAAAAATCTTGTATCGTAATTACTTTGTTTTCTTTCATTATTCCTCGTTCTCGCTGTCGCTTTCGTTTTGTTGTTTGTCTTCCGTATTTTGGGTGTCGTCTTCCGAATGAGTTTCTTGCTTTTCACGAGAGATAGAATTCTTATTGAAATACCTGCCGAAAATTTTCTTCAACTGACACGGATAGAGAAGTATTATCGCGACGACTGCAGATACGACGCCTTGCAAGAAGTTGAAAGGAAGTTGAGCGATTCCGCCCGTCCAATGCGCGTCGGACAGAATAAGTCCTTCCGCCAAAAAGTAGCCTAGCGCCATTACGCTGCCTGCCAAAAGATTTGCAAGCAATGTAAATATTATTTCAAAAATATTGCCTGAATTTTTGTCTTTGCAAAACTTTGTGATTGCTTTATACAAAAAACCTACTATTACGCCTTCAATTGCTTTGATTACGAGCGTAAAAGGCATATAGGCGACATAGCTGAGAATAAGGTCTCCGAGCGCGCCGCCGATTGCGCCGACTATAGCTCCGTAAAGCGGTCCGAGCAATACTGATGAGATGAAAATTACCAAGTCGCCGAAATTGAAATATCCGGTCGCGAGAGGTACGCTAATCATTGTGAATGCAGTCGTCAACGCCGCAAACAAAGCGGTAAAGACGAGTTTTCTTGTTTTTGTTGACATAAAAAAACCTCCTATTGCGGGCAATAAAAAAGCTTCCGCTAGAGAGGAAGATTATAATACAAACAACCGTATTCAAACAATACGGCAATATAGATATTACTATCTTTCCCATTCCGACTTTACGGGCGGTTACGGAATCTCACCGTATCGGCTGTTGGGGCTGTTGGACTTGTTCGCTCAAAGGCGACATCACCACCGGTCAGCGTATTCGCTTGCCCAAAGATAATTATATATTAGCACCGGTATAAAGCGCTGTCAAGCGTTTATTCAAAAATTATTTATAGATTTTGCCCACTTCTCTCAATCGTATCTTTCAATCCCAAATAAGCGACGTACGCCAAGAATTTTGCGCCGTGGCTGTTGAAGTGCTGTTTGTCTATCGAATAGAGATGCTCTTTGTCCTTCGTCATAGAGTATAGGTCGATAAATTTAATATCGAGTTCTTGCAATACCGATTTTTGAATGTTTACGATTTTATCCAAGACTTCGACGTCGAAGCCGACTTCATGTTCGCACGTGTCGACGAAAGCGCTCGGCGGAGTCAATGCGATAATCGTCGGATTAGAGGGAAGATTTATTAGATAATTCACCAGTTTCGTGTACTCGCTTCTGAATACGTTCTCATCCATCCAATTTTTGAGATTGGCGTCATTAGTGCCCAGCATAAAGAGTATATAGTCGGGCGCGTAGTCGTTAAGCGCCTTTATCATTTTAGGTTGCCCCCAAAACTTAGAGCAGAAAGAATTGACCGTATGTCCGACAAGCCCTAAGTTGATTACGTCGTAATCATTGCCCAAAAGTCTTTGTAAACGCGCGGGATAGCATTCTTTTTTCCTATTCAAAAGAGTAGTGCCGTACGTCAGACTATCGCCGATACACGCAACTTTCTTGCCTGAAAAATTCAATTTATTGTCCTCGATTTTCAACATAATATCCCCCTGAGGAAAAATATTCATATTTATATTATAACACGTTGACGGCAAATTAAGCAATTCGTCAGCTCTTTTTCTTGACTTTTTGACGAATAATATAAGATAATCAATCTATAAGCGCTCTTAGTCTAATGGATAAAACGTCACCCTCCGACGGTGTAGTTATGCGTTCGAGTCGCGTAGGGCGCGCCAAAAATGCAAATCATTTTTTGATTTGCATTTTTACTTATTACCTATTACTTATTACTTTTTAACTGATAATGATTCTTTAGTAGATTTGGTAAAATAATAATCGATAGTGAGAATTAGTCGCATATAATATATAAATATAATCATATTATAATTAAGACGTTAATCAAAATTCATAATAATTATAGGTTGTGAATATTGACAAGAATATTCAGCAGTGGTATAATAAATTTAAGTTAAATGCTATTGTATCAAAAGGAGGAGTTTGGTATGTATCGCGCAAAAGATTACAGACAACAAGCGTGGAGTTCGCTGAAAGGCAAGTGGGGCATAATTGTTGTTACGCAACTTATTTATTTGTTGATATCGTTGGCGTGCGACGGACTTTCGCGTTATTATATCGGAGCATTGGCAGTGATATTGCTGACAGGTCCGTTGGAAGTCGGTATCAATAAGATATCTCTCAACGTAGTTCGCAACGAGAACATAGAGATTGTGACTTTATTTGACGGATTCAAGGATTTTACGAGGGCGGTAGTTTTGTGGATTACCAACCAGATTTTAACTTTCTTGTGGACGTTACTTTTCATCATTCCGGGCATAATAAAATCGCTTTCTTACTCGATGAGTTATTTCATTCTTTTGGATAATCCTCAAATGAGCCCAAACGATGCAAGAAAGAAATCTATGGAAATGATGGACGGCAACAAATGGAGATTGTTCTGTTTGGGATTGAGTTACATTGGTTGGGCGATTTTGTCCATTTTAACGGCAGGAATTTTGTATTTGTGGGTATTGCCGAGTATGCGTACGGCAATGGCGTTCTTCTATCAGAGTTTGCTTCCTGAAGTGAAAGTAGAAGACGATAGCGAAGAGATTGACCTCGATCGCGATGTATTTGACAGCGACGTTGTCATAGAGAATGACAACAATATCGTATGGAAAGACGAGGAAAAGTCTGACGACATCACTTTCTAAGATTTTAATTGTGACAGTACAAAGAATCGATAAGACCTTTACTAATTCGGTAAAGGTCTTTATTTTTCTTGCAAGAGTTTTTGCGATGTGTTAAACTGAAAATATGAAGAAAAGAGTTGTCGTAGGAATGAGCGGAGGAGTAGATTCCTCGTTGTCGGCGTTGCTTCTCAAAGAGCAAGGCTACGAGGTCGTTGGACTTTTTATGAGGAATTGGCACGAGACGGACGCAGGCGGTTGTTGCACTGCGGACGAGGATTTTTACGACGTGCGCTCGGTTTGCAACGATATCGGCATACCTTATTATAGCGTGGACTTTGCCGACCAGTATTACGACAGAGTGTTCAAGCATTTCGTCGAGGAGTATAAAAAAGGCAGGACGCCCAATCCCGACGTGCTTTGCAACAAGGAAATTAAGTTCGCGCCGTTCGTCAAGCACGCGCTATCTATGGGAGCGGACTATATCGCGACAGGTCACTACTGCGATATTTTGCACGATGACGACGGACTGAATTATTTGCTCAAAGCAAAAGATACAAATAAGGATCAGACGTATTTTCTAAATCAACTTTCGTCCAAGCAACTCGACAAAGTGCTTTTTCCTGTCGGAAGACTAGATAAGAGCGAAGTGAGGGAATTAGCCTCGAAATACGGCTTGTCAACTGCGGATAAGAAAGATTCCACTGGAATATGCTTTATCGGCGAAAGAAATTTCAGAAAATTCCTCAGCGAATACATACCTATGCAAGAAGGCGATATAAAGACGCTTGACGGCAAAGTCGTCGGCAGGCACGACGGCGTATTCTATTACACGGTCGGTCAGCGCAAAGGATTGGGTATAGGCGGTGGCGGTAACGGCGAAGCGTGGTTCGTCGTGTCCAAAGACGTGGGAAAGAACGTGCTTTACGTTTCGCAAGGCGACCAATCGATGTTGTATCATTCGCATCTATTCTGCGAGAAGTTCAATTTTATAACCAAAGTACCGCAAGAAAAGACCTTTGCTTGCACGGCGAGAATCAGACACCGTCAGCCCGAACAGCAGGCATTAGCGACTTTGCGCGACGGCGGTCTTGAATTGGAATTTGCCAACCCTCAACGTGCGATAGCAGAAGGACAGTACGCGGTAATTTACGTAGACAACGTCTGTCTAGGCGGCGGAGTAATAGAAAAGAAATATTGATATATAAAAACGAGCAAGTGAATTACTTGCTCGTTTATCGTTATTCGTTAATAATAATTCGCTTACGCTTNTTTTGCGTATACGCTGACTTGTTTCTTGTCCTTGCCCTTGCGTTCAAATCTTACGACGCCGTCGATAAGAGCGTAGAGAGTATCGTCCTTGCCAATGCCGACGTTGTTGCCGACGTGGAATTTCGTGCCTCTTTGTCTTACGAGAATGTTGCCAGCCAATACNAATTGACCGTCAGATCTCTTTGGTCCAAGTCTTTTGGATTCGGAATCTCTACCGTTTCTTGAACTACCGACACCCTTTTTGTGAGCGAACAATTGAATATTCATAAACATAATTACTTTACCTCCAATTCTATAAAATCAGAAAAGCCTTCGTGTAAATCCGCTATGCCCAAAAGCATTGTATTGAGAATAACGTCACAGTCGTGCCTTGTCGCGCTGTCAAGATCTTGTGGAAGCGCAGCTCTTAGATAACCTCTTTTCGCGTCGGTGGTGAAGTCTACGTTGACTCCCGCTACGCCGAATAGTCCTAAGACTGCGGTCTGAACGATTGACGATAAGGCAGAGCAGACTATGTCTTCGCCCTCAACGCCGTAACCGGTGTGTCCGTCACATTCTATCTTGACAATGCTGTTGTCTTGTTTTGTAACTTTAACTTTGGTCATTATGCTTTAATATCTACTACTTTCAAAGCAGTGAACGGCTGTCTATGACCTTGACGCTTGCGAATGTTCTTCTTGGACTTATACTTGAAAACAACGATTTTCTTAGCCTTGTCCTGAGCAATAACCTCGGCAACGACCTTGGACTTAGCCACTTCGCTACCGCAAGCGATTTTGCCGTCATCATTGAGCATAACAACGTCAAGTTCTACTTTCTCGCCGACTTGTTTGTCAAGTTTTTCTACCTTGATAACTTCGTCTTTGGAAACCTTGTATTGTTTGCCACCTGTCAAAACGATTGCGTACATTGAAATACCTCCTCTTACCAGTCTCGCTGAAACGGGTGGTCACAAAACGTGGCTCTTCGTTACCCTACTCATGCGGCTCAGTATGAATATTACCAAATAATTTTGACAAAGTCAAGGGAAAAACAGTCGTATTTAATAAAAATTATAATATATAGCGTATTTTATATAAATGCGTTCGTCTGCCTTGATAAAAGAGCAAAAATGTGCTAAAATTAGACCAAATAATACAAAAGGCGGTATTTATGACGCTTGAGAAGAATAGTATAATTATAAAGGATTTGAGTTGCTTTGATATTAGGCACATCTTGCAATGCGGTCAAATTTTCAGATTTCACGAAAATGCCGACGGTTCGTTTACGGTATATTCGCTAGATAAACGAGCAATCGTAATGCAAGATGAAAATCAGGCTGTCATAACGACCGACAATCCCGATTACTTTGTCAAGTTCTTTGACTTGGACAGAGACTATGCGAAGATAAAGGAAAATCTGCGCGACAAGCCGTTTATGAGCGAGGCGATTGAATACGGCAAAGGTATTCGCATACTCAATCAAGACAAATGGGAAATGCTGATAAGCTTTATTATCTCGGCAAACAACCATATTCCGAGAATAAAGGGCATCATCAATAGACTGTGCGAAAGATTGGGCGAGAATATGGGCGATTACTACGCCTTTCCTACGCCTGATAGAATGGCGCAAATGGACGCGAGTTTTTACGCGAGTATAGGCGCGGGATATAGAGCACCGTATCTTGCAAGTACTGCAAGGGCGGTAGTAGACGGCTTTGATTTGCTCGATATAGAGAATGTCGACGGCAACGAGGGCAACAAAAGACTGTGTAAATTGCTGGGCGTAGGGCCGAAGGTTGCCGACTGCATTTTGCTCTTCGCTTATCATAAGCAAGACGTCTTTCCGGTCGATACTTGGATAAAGAAAGTATACAAAGACGTAATAGGCGACGACGGGTCAAACAACAACGCAATGCGTAAAAAACTCATTGACACCTACGGCGAATATTCGGGATATGCGCAACAGTATTTGTTCTTCAATAAGCGCGAAAACTGATTGGAAATGGCAATTTGAACGCTGTTCAAATTNNGNNAAATNNANGNATTTNAGATTTGCCGTAGATACAAANCGGTTCCANGCCNAGTTGCTNAAAGTATTNGCGAGATGAGNATANAATCGCGNATAATCGACACATATCTTATAAAAATTTGAATATTGAACATTGTTCAACAATAATTAAANCGCAAAAGATACNGTTTNGATTNACAANAGACGTAAAATAAATATCACATTAAGAGGTAGTTTATGAATTATGCGGTTTTGGTAGATCTCAACAGTATGCGACTCTCTTACGAGAGTTTTGCAAAGGCGCTTTCGCAAATNGACGGCAANGTTGCGTANGCAAAACTTTACGGTTACAACAACAAGCGCAACAACGATTTCAACAACTTTATTAAGACTTACGGCGTNGAAATAGCNTTGCCNGTCAGCAATAGAAAAAAGGTGAGGATAGACATNAGNCAGGTCATTGACGCNATGATAATTGCTTGNACGCANAAGAGCGTAGACGGCTTCTTTATTATTTGNAGTGAACTTGACAGCATAGCAATGATAAACGCATTGAAGAAACTGGGCAAGAGAGTAATAATGGGTATTCAATCCCCAAGCTTTGTCGCCGAGCAGTGCGACGGCTTCGTCACGTTGGAGCGAATGGCTGGCGATAATGACGACGCGCCTCAATCAACTGAGAAACTTACCGACAATCGCGACGATAATGAGTTTTTACCGCATACGGGCATAGAGAGCAAGCAAATTGACGAAATGCAAAAAGTCAAAGCCGAGTTGGCGGAGTTACTGGAAAACAAAAAAAGACAAAAGAGCGAAATCGATATGGGACAAAACGTGTTGCAGTTGGACGATTTGCTCAAACAGTATTTTTAATCAAAGTCTTTTTGCACGCGTTCCAAAAGTAACGTTGTCACTATAATCAGCATCATAAACGGATACGCCATAAACGTATTCGGGTTGATGAGCGAATAGCCCTCAAAACCGACCCATACTGCCAAAATAAATAGATTAAACGAATTATTGATATGAGCAAAGAGTATTTTTAATCTTACCCAATAGTAGTAAATATAGGCGACAAGTCCGACGACCCCCATACAAGCGAGCACTTGCATTATAGTAGAGTGAAACCAATATACGCCCATTGCATTGGGTTCTATATTAGCGCCTACGTAGCCTTTGCCGACGCCGAATATGGGATGCTCTTTGAATAGCGCCCACGCTTCTTCATATAATTTTATCCTTTCGGAAGAATCCATACCGCGACCTAAAAGAGTGTCAATCATGGCGTTGACGTCTTTGCGCAGTATTAGATATATTATTAGAACGCCCACCGCCGTTAATGCGACGAAGAGCAAATGCAGTTTTTTGTTGGGCGCTTTTATTATGGAAAAGACAAGCGCAAGTAATCCGCTTATTGCGCCAAAGAGTATTGCGCCTCTTGAAAACGTCAAAAGTAGACCGAAATACTGAAAGAGCGATATTGCAAGGAATATCCAACTTTGACGGTATCTTGTCGCCAAATAAATCGTCATAGCCGCTGTGATGATTAGATAAGTCGCCACGTCGTTTCTATTCGAGCCGTCTATGTATTTAGTATGGAATGCCCATTCGGCAATAGACAAATTACTTCTTACCATCGACACTATAACTTCCAGAGCGATAACGATACCTATATACATCATTGTCTTTGCAAAATACGTGGATATATCCCTATTGCCGTCGCGTTTGAGATAGTGATTGTAGAGGATATAGACGATAGGCACGCTAATTCCTATCATAAGAATGTCGGGAAGGGATTTGATAAAATCGTCTTTGGCGGCGTAACCGATTCCGCCGATAATCATCACGTAAGCCACCGCCATAAGAGGAAAAAACATTTTTCCGAAATGGAATTTGTGCCTGCCGTTCTTGATTAAGAAAAAGACAAAACAGCCAACCAAAGGTATGACCAAAGGCCACAGGTAGACGTAATCGGAAAAGTCTTGCGAGTAAATCAAAAGCACCGCCGAAAAAATATTGACAGTGAGCGGCATAATATCGTCGGCAAAAAGCAGGGCAATGCAAAACAATACTACTGCCGAGCCAAAACCCAACGGCGCGTTTTTATAAAACCAGCCCAAAAAGACTAACGCGCAAACCAATATAAGATAATAGTCGGTATATAGGATTTTTTTCATAAAACTTTCTAATCTTCCGTATACCGACTTTATTTTTGTAAAAACTTCGTTTTTGGTCATTTTGAATCCTTTCCCCGAAAGCGGGGAATACGAATTTATACCCCTCTTTCGATGGCGGTAATGCCCGTACGGCAAACTTTGGAAATTCTGAAATTCTTTTCCGTTTGCGCTTTGGCAAGTTCATTCATATATCTATCAATCTTATCGGAAGTGCCGGTAAGTTCAATAATCATTGATTTAGAGGTTACGTCTACGACGATTGCGCCGTATTGGTCGGAAAGTTCTATTACGAACTTATCGAAGAATTCGTCGTTTGTCGTGAGAATTTTTACCAAAGAAAGCTCTCTATATACGCTGTTGCTTTCTTCAAGCGCTTGTACGCTGATGGTCTCTTCAAGCTTTTTCGTCTGATTGATAATCTGCGCAAGACCTGCTTCGTCGCTTTCTGCAACGACGGTAATTCTCGAAATATGCGGATCGTCGGTCGTGCTTACGGAAAGAGAATCTATATTAAAGCCTCTTCTACCGAAAAGCGACGATACTCTAGCGAGTACGCTCGAATTATTTTTCACTACGATTGAGATAACGTTCTTCATGTTTTTTCCTCTTTTATTGACTATATTATCTATTATACATTTATATAATTGAAAAATCAACTGTTTTGAAATTGCGAGTTGTAGAGTTGATAATAAAAACCGCGCATTGCAAGNAACTGTTCGTGATTGCCTTGCTCGATAATATTGCCGTCTTTCATTACGAGTATGACGTCGCATTCTCTTATNGTCGAAAGTCTATGCGCNACGACGAACGAAGTTCTGCCTTGCATTATCGTGTANAATGCCTGTTGAATTTTCATTTCCGTACGCGTATCTATTGACGACGTAGCCTCNTCGAGAATGAGCATNGGGGGATGGGTGAGCATAATTCTCGCGATNCATAGCAACTGCTTTTGACCTTGCGAGAGATTGTCGCCGTTTTCNGTAAGCATAGTGTCGTACTTGTCAGGNAACTTGTCGATAAAGTCGTGCGCGTTGGCAAGTTTNGACGCCTCAATTATCTCGTCAAGACTTGCGTCCTCTTTGCCGTAAGCGATATTGTCGCGTATCGTTCCCTCAAAGAGCCAACTCTCTTGCAAGACCATACCGAAGTTATCTCTAAGACTTGACCTTGTAATNGANCGCACGTCCTTGCCCGATACGGCAATACTTCCGTCNGTCACGTCATANAAGCGCATAAGCAGATTTATAAGAGTAGTNTTTCCGCAACCNGTCGGTCCGACTATCGCGATTTTTTGTCCTTTCTTTACTGNGAGATTGAAGTTCTCTATCAACGGTCTGTCTTCGACGTATCTAAAACGTACGTTGTCGAGATTGAGCGTTCCGTCNATACTTTCGAGNGTNTCGTTGTCCTCGTCGCTTTGNTCTTGCTCTTCGTCCAANAGGGCGAATATTCTTCTCGAAGCGGCGACCGCCGATTGAATTTCGGTAATGACGCCCGTGATTTCGTTGAACGGCTTAGTGTATTGGTTTGCGTACATAAGNCAAGTAGAGAGATTGCCCACGTCGAGCGATTTCGGCGAGCCTGCCCAAAGGGTAATTATCGCGCCGATTACACCTACGCTTGCGTATACCAAATTGTTGACGAATCTAGTGCAAGGATTTATCAATGCGCCGTAGAATTGAGATTTGAAACCGCACTTATAGAGTTCGTCGTTCTTTACNGCGAAATCTTGCGAGCAAGCGTCCTCTTTGCAGAATGCTTGCACGAGTTTGTGTCCCGTGAATATTTCTTCGACGTATCCGCTTATCTCGCCNCGCTTTGCCGCTTGCTCGGCAAAAGTAGAGTGCGAGCGTTTGGTGATAAACGAAGCTACGAAGAGNGATAGCGGAGTAAGCAACAATACCGCTAGCGCAATCATCCAGTTGATGTAGAAGAGCATAGCGATTGTCGCTATTATCGTCATTACGCCGCTGAANAGTTGNGTGAAGCCTTGCAAAAGTCCTTCCGACACTTGGTCGATNTCGCTGGAAATTCTTGCGATAATATCGCCTTGCTGTTGGTTGTCGATAAATTTGAGAGGCAGTNTNTTGATATGCTCGAAGAGTTGGTTGCGGATATTTCGCACCGTCTTGAAAGTGAGCGTATTTGTCGANGCGGTAAGTCCCCATTGCGCGATACTGCCTACTANTATCATTGAGATAAGGATATAGATNTATTCGAAGACTTTGTNGAAATTGACGTCGCCTTCAATCATATAGTTTATCGCNTAACCCGTCATCAGCGGTACGAGTATCGATACCGCAACGGAAACGATAGCGCANAGCAAAGAAATGACGAGTAGTGGAGCGTAAGGCTTAGTATATGANACAAGTCTGAAAAGAGTGGATTTATTCTTTTTCATTTGCTTTGCCCTCCTTGTCGTTTGCGCTCTCTTGCGGAGTTTTTTGTTGCGAATCGCAAATTTCTTTATACACGTCGCAAGTTTTNAGCAACTCGTCGTGCGAGCCGATACCGACGACTTCGCCTTTGTCGAGTACTATAATCTTATCNGCGTTTTTAAGCGAAGTAGCGCGTTGGGATATNATTATCTTCGTAGTGTCTTTNGGNAAGTCGCTNTTGAGCGATTTCCTCAANGCAAGGTCNGTCGCAAAGTCGAGCGCGCTCATACTGTCGTCGAGTATTACGATTTGCGGATTGCCGACNAGCGCTCTCGCGATAGAAAGTCGCTGTCTTTGACCGCCCGAGAAGTTTTTGCCTTTTTGTTGGACGGTTTCGTCGAGTTTATCTTTTTTCTGCATTACGAAGTCGTACGCCTGAGCGATTTTAAGAGCCTGACAAATCTCTTCGTCGCTAGCGTCCTCTTTGCGCCACTGCATATTGCTTCTAATCGTACCGCTGAAAAGCATAGCCTGTTGCGGCACAAGTCCTATCTTGGCGCGCAACTGTTTGAGAGGATAAGCCTTTATATCCACGCCGTCAATAAGCAATTCGCCCTCGCTGACGTCGTAAAATCTTGGAATAAGATTTATTATCGTAGACTTACCGCTACCCGTACCACCGATAATTCCTATCGTCTCGCCTTTGTTAATATCCACGTTGAGATTTTTTATAGCCATACCGCCGCCGCTATACCCGAAAGATACGTTTTTGAAAGAAATCGCAGGGGAGTTTTCTACTTCTTGAACTTCGACGTTACCCTCGTCGGAAATAGAAGATTGAGTGGCGAGAAGTCCGCTGACTCTCTTTGCCGAAGCGTACGACTTTGAGAAGAGTACCATCATATTTGCAAGCACGACGAGCGCAAGCGATATTTGCGTCATATAGTTGATAAAGGCTATCAACTCGCCTTGCGTGAGCAAACCTGAATTTATCTTGTAAGAGCCAAAGTAGAGCAACGCGACTATCGCCAAGTTGATAATCAAAAACGTCATTGGATTGAGCAGCGCGGAAATTTTGCCGACTGCAATTACGCTTTTGGAATAATCGTCCGTCGCATTTTCAAAACGCTTTTGTTCGCGCTCTTGCTCGGTAAACGCTCTTACCACTCTTATGCCGTTGAGATCCTCGCGGGCAATGGAAGTTATCTTGTCGAGTTTGCGTTGGTTTTTTGTATACTTAGGCATAGTCCTCGACATGATAAAATAGAGTACCAAAGCCACGAGCGGAGCGGTGACTAGGAATATCCAGCACATTGACGGTTTGAGAATGATAGCCGACACCGTCGCGCCAATGACAAGGAAAGGCGCGCGAATAGCAAGTCGGATAAGCATAGCCACGCCGAGTTGAACTTGATTTATATCGCTGTTGAATCTGGTAATCATCGACGAAGTACCGAACTTGTCAATCTCGTTCATCGAAAGGGAATTTATATGATGGAAAAGCACGTTTCGAAGTTCCGTGCCAAAGCCTTGCGAGCATCTTGAAGCCACGTATTGACAAAAGAGCGCCGCGCCAAGTCCGACAACGGCAAGCAAAACGAGAACTCCGCCCATTTTGAGAATATACGGAATATCGTTATTGGCGATACCCACGTCAATAATCTTCGTCATAACGATAGGCACGATAAGTTCGAATATCGCTTCCAAGAGTTTGAAAATCGGACCGAGTATGAGATGCTTTTTGTACTTTTTGAGATATTTGTACAGATTTGACATAAAATACCTTTCCTTAATTGACTAACAAATTAAATTATTATAAAATATTATATATTCACATTTATGATTATGCAACAACTTAGACACAATTATATTGTAAATAATCATAATTGCGATTAAATAAGGACGGTTTTTATATGAAAGACGGATTTATAAAGTGCGGAGCAGGTACGCCGAAAATTATCGTCGGCGACTGTATGAGCAACGCCAAAGAGATAGTCGCTTTGATAAAGCAAGCGGACGAAAAGGGGATTAAACTTCTTGCGTTGCCCGAGTTGTGCGTGAGCGGATATACTTGCGGAGATTTGTTTTTGCAAGATGCTTTGCTTGACGGGGTAGAGAGCGCAATAGACTTTATTCTCAAAGAGACTAAACGCTTTGACGTAGTCGTCGCTTTGGGCGCGCCATTGAGATGTAAAGGCAAACTTTTCAACTGCGCGGTAGTAATTTACAAAGGCGAAATAATAGGCGTAACGCCAAAGACAAATATCCCCGAATACGGCGAATTTTACGAGACTAGACACTTCACCTCCGGCGAGTTCGTAGAGTATGACGAAATATCCGTGGCAGGCAAATTCGTACCGTTCGGACAGTTGATATACGTCAACGAAGAATTGCCGAATGATTACGCTTTCGGTGTGGAAATATGCGAGGATTTGTGGGTGGCAAATTCGCCGTCGGTCGCGCTTTGCCAAAAAGGCGCGAAGATTATCCTCAACCTTTCGGCAAGCAACGAAGTCGTAGGCAAGTCCGAGTATAGAAGAAATCTCGTTGCCGTTCAATCGGGAAAACTCGATTGCGCGTATATCTATGCTAGCGCAGGCGACGGAGAATCTACGACCGACGTCGTATTTTCGGGTCACAACATTATCGCCGAGAGCGGTAATATTCTCGCGCAAAGCAAGTTGTTTTCCAACTCCTTGATATTCACCGATATTGACGTGAAGAAGTTGAGTTACGAGCGCAGAAGAAAAAGTACGGTATTTGCCGAAGAGCAAGAAGAATACGTAGTTTTCAATCAAAAACTTACTGACAACAAATTGACGAGAGCGTTTGCTCAAACGCCATTCGTACCAAACGACGAGGAAAAGCGTAGCGAGAGATGCGAGCTTATTCTCGATATGCAAGCAAGCGGTATGAAGAAGAGAATAGAGCATACCAATTCAAAAAAACTCGTGATAGGTCTTTCGGGCGGACTTGACAGCGCGCTTGCGTTGCTCGTCACAGTCAAAGCCGTCGACCTTCTCAAAAGAGATAGAAAAGATATATTAGCGGTGACTATGCCTTGCTTTGGCACGACGAAGAGGACTAAGTCCAACGCGGAGATTTTGGCAAACGGTCTGGGCGTGGAATTTAGCGAAGTCAATATCTCAAAGTCCGTTGAACAGCACTTTGAAGATATAGGTCAATCCAAAGACGATTTGAGCGTCACGTTTGAGAACGCGCAGGCGAGAGAGCGTACGCAAGTGCTTATGGACATTGCAAATAAAAACAACGGTCTTGTAGTCGGCACGGGCGATTTGTCCGAACTCGCTTTGGGTTGGGCGACCTACAACGGCGACCACATGTCAATGTACGGTGTCAACGCTTCTATTCCAAAGACCTTGGTAAGGTATCTAGTCAAGTATTACGCGGACACATGTGAAAGCAATGAGGTAAAGAAAGCCCTTTACGATATTCTCGACACTCCTGTAAGTCCAGAACTTTTACCGTCAAAAGGCGAAGAAATATCTCAGCAGACGGAGAATATCGTCGGACCGTATGAACTTCACGACTTCTTCCTCTACTATATTTTGCGTTGGGGCTATTCGCCAAAGAAAGTATTCAGAATTGCAGTTAAGACTTTTGACGGCAAGTACAATAATGCGACTATACTNAAATGGCTTAAATCTTTCTACAAGAGATTTTTCGCTCAACAGTTCAAGCGTTCTTGCATACCAGACGGNGTAAAGGTGGGNAGCGTAACNCTNTCCCCNAGAGGCGATTGGCGTATGCCGAGCGACGCGTCGTCAAAGTTGTGGCTTGACGAGTTGGAAAGTCTTGATAAATAGGGTAAACAAAAACGCGACTTGAAAAAGTCGCGTTTTNATATCTAAATCTTAGTTGTTATTACTTGATAGATTTATAGATTGCATCGGTNTTNGAGTAGTCCATATCATCCAAAGAATAACTGAATACCGTAGTTTGTTTGCTTTGAGCCGAACCGCTGTAAATTGCGATTTTTCCNCTCCAGCTTTCTTCAATGTCATAACGCTTTGCAAGACCGCATTCCCAAATTTGAACTACGAAATTGCAATACTCGAATTTCATATCCGAACCGCNGTTGTCGTTTTCCAATCTGCCGATAGTGCTTTCGCTNCCGTTGTTATCTTTGTTTGCCACTTCGACGTCGATAGAGAAGGTGAGTTCGTAATAAGCGTTGTTGTTATCGTCATACTTCAATTCGATTTTTGCGCCTTCTTCNGCTACGATTCCGCTCTTTTCCCAGTTGATGACGCTCTTTCTTGCTTCNCTATAACTTCTCGAACCCTTTGCGTCCTCGGTCTTGTTCCAATTCTTACTCGACTGCTTTTTCCATTGTTCTACTTCCAAAATACCTGTCTCGAAGTTGTATTTGATTTTGCTGTTTTTCGTATTCATTCTTTTGTACTTGCCCTCAGAGGTATATCTGATATCTGCGCTTGTTACAAAAGTTGAAGCAGTGGAGTTGAAGTTGTGGTTGACAGGAAGTTTAATAGTCGTATCGTCTTTCAAGACGTCATTTTGTCTTCTCAATCTTTGATAGATGAGCGAGCCNTCGTTGCTACCCAATTTTGTCGAACCGATTTTGTTGGTAAAATAAGCGAAGTGGTCGCAAGCGATTTCGTTCATAGTTGCGCCGTCTACCATTTGAGCGATNGCTTCATCAACGAACAATTCGTCGGCTAAATATTTTTCATAGATTTCCGTAATATCCACCGGAGTTGCATTTGCGCCACTGCGCTTTGAATTCATACTTTCTACGTTCACTTCGTCAGGGTAGAGTTGATAGTCTTTTAGGACTTTGGAGTAGTCTACGTCATAGACTATTTCGCCGTTCTGACTGTTTGCGCAACCCATGAAACTTACGCAAAGTACTGCGATAATGAGCGTAAAAGCGATTGCGGATAATGCTTTTTTCATAATTTTTAATCCCCTTAAAATTTAGTTTTATAGATTCAGTATAAATTTGAATATCCCAAAAGTCAATATCTTTTTTCAAAAAAATTTTTTATCTGCAATTTGTATCTTGATATTATGTATGATATAAAATTTTTATGGACAAAACGGTCTTAAAATGCGAAAAATGGCTATTGACATAAAAGAGAATAATCGGTTATAATAATGGTATAATAATAAAAATTATAGCAGAGGAAAAGTTATGATAGAAAGAATGGCGTTGTATCCCACGCACTTGACAAGACTGATTTCTATAAGAAAAAAGATATACGAGGTCGTCGCGCAAATGTCGTGCGAAGTGGCTTTGAGCAAAGAGCCTATACCCAAAAGTCAGGTAGAAAACGCGAAGTTTTCGCCGTTCAAGACGGGCGAGGTATGGGGCAGCGATTTCGATTGCGGNTGGTTNAGATTCAAAGGCGAAGTACCCGAGAGTTGCAAAGGCAAGCGCGTTGTCGCTTTGATAAATATCCAAGGCGAAGGCGTAGTCTATATCGACGACAAAATNAAGCAAGGNATCACNCAAGTGCTTGACGGTATCGANTTGGTTCAGTCGGCAAAGGGAAAGCAAGTCGTAGATTTGTTCAATCCTGCCGAGGGCGGAGAGAAAGTGGATTTGCTCGTCGACGGNGGTTTCAACGGCAAGCGCAACAAAGCGGGCGTTCAGGTCAAACTCGCAAGAAAGGATATCGCTATTTGCAACGACGAAATTCTGACCTATTATTACGACTATTTGCAACTGTTTTGCATGATGCTCACTTACGGGCAGAACAAAAGACTTTCCAAAGAGAGATTGAAAGAAATCGACAAGGCTCTTTGCAAGAGTTACCGACTTGCCAAGAAAAGTTGGGTTGACGCGCACGAGTATTTGACGAAGATTATTACCACTCCCGTTGACCACGAATGCACNGANTACACGGCTATCGGTCACGCGCATATCGACCTTGCTTGGCTTTGGCCTATAAGAGAGACAAAGAGAAAGGGCGTGCGTACTTTTGCGACTGCTATCAACAATATGGAAAAATATCCCGAGTATAAATTCGGAGCGTCGCAAGCGCAGTTGTTCCAATGGGTAAAGGAAGAAGCGCCCGAACTTTACGAGAGAGTGAAGAANGCNGTCGCCGACGGAAGAATGGAATTGCAAGGCGGTATGTGGACGGAAAACGACTGTAATATCCCGAGCGGCGAATCTATAATCAGACAGTTTTTGTATGGNGAAAAATTCTTTGAAGACGAATTCGGCAGACACTGTAAAGTCGTATGGTTGCCCGACGTNTTCGGCTATCCCGCGTCGCTTCCGCAGATTATCCGCAAGTGCGACAGAGANTATTTCATGACGATTAAACTCACTTGGAATTCNCAAAATAAATTCCCGTACAAGACGTTCGTATGGAAAGGCATTGACGGAACGACGGTNCTTTCGCACATGGCTCCGCANGGCAATTACAATTCGACCGCNACGCCTATGGCAATNACGAAGTCGGACAAGGGCAATCCTCACGACAAGGAAATACACAAGGCTTTGCTCATCTACGGCATCGGCGACGGAGGCGGAGGCCCTGGCGAAGCGCCGTTGGAACTTCTCGACAGACANGTCAACAACAAAGGTTTGGACAAGGTNGTAAGACGCCACGCAGTCGAGTTGTTTGAAGATTTGAAGAATGAATACATAGAGGTCATTCCCGAATACGACGGCGAATTGTATCTNGAAAAGCACCAAGGCACTTANACTTCGCAAGCCAACAGCAAGTTGTACAACAGACGTATGGAAGAAGCGTTGCACAACCTCGAATGGCTTATNGCGGTGGCAAAGATTAAGGGTATCGAATGCGAATGCCCGAATTTGGAAAGTATTTGGAAAGAAGTATTGTTGTATCAATTCCACGATATCATCCCGGGCTCGTCTATCAAGAGAGTGTACGACGAATCGGTCGCAAGATACAAGGTTATGTACGACGAAGTCAACGCTATGATTGACGGCATTTTGAAGAAACTTTCAACGTTGGGTTCGCTCGGCGTAGTCAATACGATTGACTTCGAAAGAGACGAATTCGTCAAGAACGGCGAGAATTGGTATAGAGCGAAAGTCGGCAANTATTCTTCCGCGTTGCTTGAAAAGGTAGAGGACGTAGAGGGATTGACTTTCGGCAAAGACTTTATAGACAACGGCTTNGTCAAANTGACNTTCGGCAAGGACGGCGCAATNANTTCGCTCGTCGATTTGTCCGACGGCAGAGAGATTTGCAAAGACTATCTCAACAAGTTGACAGTCTATTCCGACCCCAAGTCTTATTACAANGCNTGGGATATAAATATCGACTANCCGAAGATGCGCAAGTGGCAGTTTAAGTTGGACGAAAGAAAGGCTTANGTTGACGGCGTAAGAGTAGTGATGGAAAATATCTATTCTTTCAAGGACAGTTCGATTATACAAAAGGTATATTTGAATAAAGAGGACGGAGCGGTCTACTTCGACACGCAAGTNAGTTGGCACGAAACGCACAAAATGCTNAGAGCGGATTTCCGCCCGACGGTATTTTCCGATACGGTCAACTGCGANATNCAGTTCGGAAACGTAGACAGAAGCACGCTCGAAGATACGNCNNTCAGAAAAGCGCAGTTTGANATTTGCGCGCACAANTTNGTCAACGTGGACAGCGACAANTACGGCGTCGCGCTNNTCAACGATTGCAAGTACGGTCACAGAGTAAAAGACGGCTTGATTTCTCTCAACCTCTTGCGTTCGCCTAANTNNCCCGACCCCGAATGCGATATGGGCGACCACCATTTCACTTACGTNTTCTATCCGCATAANGGNACNTGGCAGGAAAGCGANGTNGTCAAGAAAGCNTACTGTCTCAACAATCCGCTTATCGTCAAAGAAANCGCGCCCNAACTCGANNNNCTNTTTGATATNCAAGGCGACGTAATNGCNGAGACAATCAAANTCAGCGAGGATAAGTCGGGTATCGTNTTGAGAGTATACGAACGCTACGGCAAAGANTGCGANGCGACGATTACNCCGAAGTTCGANTATAAGCAAGTTGTCGAGACCAATATGATAGAGCGNAATCNGACAAAAAGTCGAGGGNGATAAGTTCAAATTCGGCAAGTANGANGTNANAACNCTCTTATATATAATANGATAAATATTTTATATATTAAAGGATATTGNCAGTTGCAGTAGAATAAAAACATATAACTATATATAATAATTATAACTAAATAAAAAAANTTTGGAAAAATANAAAAATTTGTTGACAAGAAATTATTGTTGTGTTATGATATGTAGGCTGTCAATNGGATGATTGATAGCGACAGCACCTTAAAAACTAAACAGAAGGTTGAGATNGTGNATNAGCNAATAAACAAAAATTTGTAAAAAACTATTTCAAACTTGAAGCAAAGTGTACAAATTAAAACACAAAAAGCAAGAAAGTCAATTGTTTGAAAGAGTTAGAGATTGAACTTGAGAGTTTGATCCTGGCTC
>JAAVHQ010000021.1:0-48652 GCA_014799645.1 Clostridiales bacterium
AATTCTATTGTGGCTACTCATAAATCAAAACTAATGTCACCTCGACCGCAGTGGAGAGGTCTCAACCGATTGAAAGGATAGAGATTTCTCGACTACGCTCGAAATGACAATAGAATAGCGACGTTTGGGCGCGAAGTGGGGATTTGCTTTATTATACTATTAGTTTTTGGTTTACAATATTAGCGACTTCTATCTTAGTATCGCTAAAAAATAATTCTGAGTAAGAAAGCAAACACCACTGGAAGCAAAAACCCTCAAATAAAAATATATAAATGTAAATACACCTATAAGCCAAAACCCCTTAACAAAAAAGTCAGCTGATTTAGTTTTCCACATATCCACAGATGCTTTTTATCGTAAAACATTCTAAATTTTTCTAAACGTTCCACATGAAACATTATATTCGCGCTCTTATGTCCAAAGGGTATTTTTAGGCGTTAGAGTTATCCACATTATTTGTCATTTATATTTCTGAATTTGTCGGGGAGTAGTTTTCCAATGCGATTGACCATTGGATTGAATACGATAAGGAAGAGAAGTAGATTGCATACAATTTGCACAATATAGAAGGCGAGGCCTCTTACGTACATAATAGCAAAGCGTTTCCAGAAATTATTCCAAAAGCCGGTTAGAAGACCGGTGTCCACAAGTGAACTCAGCACCCCGAACGCAGCCGTAAGCAGTACAGCAGTCGCAGTGATGATCAGTCGATTTTTTATTTTAAATTTGCCAAAGAGCATAAATACCAAGGTTACGCACCCCCAGTGTATCAGGTAGGTTATCACCCAAGTATTTACGCCCCAAATTAAAGTTTCAATGCCTACGAAAATATAAGTGGCTATTACTCCGTAATAGCCAAAAATATATCCGTATACTGCGCAGAGCAGCGTGACAATCTCTACGTTGGGTATAAAAGACAGCGCAAGCTTGCCCACCTCTAGGGTGGCAGCCATAATTGCTATTAGCGCAAGCTTGAACGCTCCATTCTGACGTAGAGAAGAATTCATATTAACCCCAAATTAAATAGGTAATGACAATAGTGCAGCCGTCTTTGACACTAGTTTGACTTGCGCCCCAACCGCTGTTGGTATAACTTTTTTCTTTATAAGTTATTTGCACAGCGTATTCCGACACGTCAAAATCAGATTCGACGTCAGTATAAATATAAATATACTTTCCGTCAACACCGTTTATAAGATCGCCGACTTTGGTGAGCAAACCACCTTCCTCGGTATAGGTGAGTTGACCGTCCGATTGCAGATAGTCGAGAACTGCCATTAGTCCCGTTTGATTGCTATCCGACGGGATTTTGGAAAGATCGACGGTGTACTCTTTGGCGTCGTCGCCGTTTAGAAGTACCAACGTCATTGTTCCTTGACTGTCGTTGTCCGGGTCGATACAAGCGACGAACGTCAACGCAAGCAAGGTCACGAGCAATATTGCCGTAATGATTTTTGCATACTTTTTCATTTGAATATGCCTCCTTATATATTATTAACAATATAATAACGGAAATCGTAGAATAAAAAACGCCCCTATGGGGCGGAATGACAAGCAATAAAGCGCTATGACTTGACTTCCCACCGAAATCCGTCTTCGATATTGCAGGCAGGTCTCCTGACTTACGGCTTCATTCCTTGCGCTCTCTTCCCGATTTTTCAGTGATAATGAGCGTTCGTAGCCGTTACAGTAGCGGGGGCTGTCGGAGATTTTCACACCGTTCCCTTTTTAATGTATGGCGAATTGCCAAAACAACCTTACAATATTATTTATTTTCGTATAGTATAAATCAGAGCGCAATACGTTGTCAAGTCAACCGAAAGGAATTTATAAAAAACAATAGCCGACGAGAATTACAGGCTTGTTTCACATGAAACATTAACGTTTAATGCCGTTAGAACTTGCGTGATAGCGATATTTGAAGGCGAGTATGCCCAAAGGGTATGAAATTAAGTAAGAATTAATAGTGAAGAGTGAAGAAGTGACGGATAGCCTAAGGCAATTAATTACTATGAGGGCTCTGTCCTGTAATTGCAGTTGAATTGGAAGTTTAATTGCTATGAGAGTATGAGCGGTGTAAGAGTATTTGGACTTGGATTATTCTATTGGAACTGCCTTTATAACGTTTTTTATGTAATATCGACACATAGTGCATAAATTTAATCGAATTCCTTGCTTTTTGCGTTGTTTTTCTGTAATTCTTTTCTATAATCCGTCACGCATAGTATGTCGTTGACGTCAAGTTTTAGCACTCCACATAAATTAGCGAATATGTACACTGGCATCTTTGATTTGCCCGATATATAACGCTCTAACACAGGCTCTTTTATGCCCAAAAGTTTTGAAACGTCTTCTTGTGTTAATTGACTATCCGCTACTGCTTTTGCTAACTTTTTTCGTATATTTTCATAAGTAATCATATTTATATCTCCTAAAACCATTTTACAAGCCATTTCTATAATTTTCACGGGTTATAGGCATTGCCTATAAAAATATATTTTAGAAGATATTTGGCTAAAATGTGACGAGAGGAAAGTGTTATGAATATTCTCGCTCTTTATTTTACTTATAATAATAGATGAATTTGGTCGCAATTTCAAAATATTCATAAAAAAAGAGATAACAAACGTTATCTCTTTACGTGCGGGTCGGAACTATATATAATATAGCCGACAAAACAATCAATAATTGATTGAGTTCGCTACCTTGATAGTATTATATCCTATGCAATTAGATATAGTCAATAGAATTACAACTAAAATTGTTAGAAAAAAATGATGTTGTTCGGCGGAAAGGCGCATATTAATAATGCCCTCTTACCTCCTTTGGACTTGGGTCATTCTATTGGAACTGTCAATATACAATTTAACATGTTTTCTGCGCCTATTTTGATAGAAATGTCCTTATTTTAGAAGATATTTGGCTAAAATGCAACAAGATTAAAGGTTTGACAAGTATAAAACAGTACCTAACAGATAGAATATCAGCGATTTACATCCCACATTTAGTCGTTGTATACTTTGAAAAAAATAACTATCAATAGGGGGAGTATAAAAATAACATAGCCATTGATTTTACAGCTAATGGTGAAATAAGGAATAGTATCAAAAGCCACTACTTGGCGTAGTGGCTTTATCATTGGCTCTGTTCTTGCTTTTACTCTCTAATTTTGCTATAATAATTACTACGATAAACAGTAATTGAGCAAAAAACGAAAAGCAAATAGGAATATTAGATAATTAATGCGAGGTTTTTATGAAACTCGAATGGATGAAGGATAGACGGTACAAGATAATATATGAGCCGCAGGATACCGACAAAATCGCTTGGTGCGAGGCGACTTATGCCGAAAACGAGCATACGCTCGGCACGGCAAAATTTTTCGATAGCGACGGGCAAATTATATCACAACTTGCTTTACATATAGATGGCTATCAAAACGAAATGCCTGTTTCATATGACGGCAAGAAATTATATACATTCAGAACAACAAGATTAAAACCTTATGTGAGCTGTTACGAAATGGAAAGCGGTGCTCTTATATGGGCAAATGATAACAAAGATATACGAGAAATATGTAAAATAGAACTCTTAGATAACACACTCGTTTGCGAGATATTCGAGCTTGGTATTTGCCTTATTGATGCTGACACAGGCGAGCTGGGTAGATGGCTTTTGCGAAACAGTGGACTTTCTATGTGGCGCATTACGAAGGAACACATTGCGATTTGGAACTGCTATAAAATGAAAATGTACTGCTACGACATTAAAAACGATGTGTTAAGAATTTTATCTACGGATTTTAATGCAAAAAAACATTTCAAAGAACTTGTAGCACAAGGCAATATTCCTAGTTGGAATATTCACTTTGCAATGAATCAGGTAAAAGTCGAGGACGGCAAGCTGAAAGTACGATTGTTTATTTCTAACTGCGGATTTGAAGCTAGTTTTTTAGAGGATGTGCCGATGTCAGAAGTTATAGGAAAAGGCGAAATATTCGTTTATAATCCGAAAAAGAAAGTATGATTTACTCAAAATTACTAAAAATTAATTTCCATCGATTCCATAATGCTTCATTTGCAAAATATAATGTAAAAAATAAATTGTTCGGCGGGAAGGGGTATTTACAAGAAGTAAAATAGCGAATTTTTTGTCGAATGGCTGTTTGGCGAGCCGAGGCGTACTCTATGTACGTTGAGCGTGAGCCAAATAGTCAGTCGGCGGAAAAGGCGCAATTTAATATTGCAAATGCCCCTTATCCGTCGAACGACGAAAAAACACTTGACACTCGCTTTTTTTTTATATATACTAATATAGCATAATTTTATTTATATATAAAAGGAAGGACTAAAAATGAAACAGACTTATCAACCTAAAAAAAGACAAAGATCTAAAGTACACGGTTTCCGTGAAAGAATGCGTAGCAAGAACGGCAGAAACGTACTCAAGAGACGTCGCAACAAGGGCAGAAAGCAGTTAACTGCTTAATTTGACTATGCAGAAAAAGTACAGGCTGAAAAGCGGTAGGGTATTCAACTATTTACACAAGAAGGGAATTTCTTCTGCCAACAAGAGGCTTGTACTTGTTTATGCGCCCTCAAAGTATCCGCTGAAAGTGGGCTTTATCGTAAGCAAGAAGGTGGGCAAGGCGGTCGTCAGGAACAAAGTCAGACGAAGACTGAGAGAGATTTTCCGCTCATTGATACCGCGTCTTGAAGATAATTGCAATTACGTGATAATTGCTCGGGCGGAATGCGCCAACTCGACTTTTGCTCAACTTAAAGAGTCTATGGAGTCGATTTTGATTAAGGCGGGAAAACTGTCTAAGACGGAAGACTAGAATTTTACGAGAGAATAAAGAATTATTATCCACGAAAGATTTGCAGTTGCAAGGAAGGAAATGAAAAGCGGAAATATTTTTATTCAATATTATAAAAAGTTTATCAATCCGATTATGCCGCATGTATGCAAGCATACGCCGAGTTGTTCGGCATATATGGGACAAGCGGTGAAGAGGTACGGCCATTTAAAAGGCGGTATTATGGGTACGCTGAGAATATTGAGATGCAATCCCTTTTCAAAAGGCGGATTTGATCCCGTCAAAGACGATTATAAAGGAAACGCAAAATGGCTATTATGAGTTTGAATACGATGGCTGCGGTAAGTTCTATTTGGAAACCTATCATAAGCCTACTCGATTGGATGAATAGCGGTATCGGCAACTTCGGTTGGACGGTAGTGGTCTTTACGCTCATGCTTAGACTTATCCTCATGCCGTTCGATATATGGCAGAAGATAAGTATGCGCAAACAAAAAGCGAAGATGGACATTCTTCGCCCTCAACTTGAAAGACTTCAAAAACAATACGCAAACAAACCTGATATACTTCGCCAAAAGCAATACGAATTGCAAAAATCGGCGCATATCAATATGTTTTCTTCGTGCTTACCGATGATTTTCACGTTGGTAATCTTCTACGTAATCTTCCGTGGATTTAGAGAATATATCATTTCCGCCAACGAACAGATTGTCATAGACCTTTACAACAACGTATACGTACAATTTTTCATTGACAATGCGCAAACTATATTGGATAAAACGGGTACGAACGTACTCGGGGCAGACGGCGGACTTGCAGTCGTACCGTCCTATGCGCTTATTCAAGACGCAGGACTTGTCGATCAGTTGAATTCCGCTTTGGTCGCAGGATATCAACCTCAAAGTTGGCTTTGGGTCAAGAACGTATTTATGTCGGACACGTGGGGCAACGTAATTCCTAATTACAACAACTTTATTTCGACAGGCGTCGGCGGTATCGGCGCGAATATTCCGGACGTCCCAGGCACTTCGTACAACGAACTTATGAACCCGATAATAAGTGCGTACAACAAGACGAAATTCTTCGATATGGCGCATTGGAACGGATATTTCGTATTGCCGTTGTTGTCAATATTGACGAGCTTCTTCTCGACGATGCTTCAACAAAAGTTGCAACCTATGCAACCTATGACCACAGGCGACGAAGCTCAACAAAAACAACAAAAGATGATGAACAAAATGATGGTATATATGATGCCG
The DNA here is from genome assembly GCA_014799645.1 of Clostridiales bacterium. Taxonomy (GTDB): domain Bacteria; phylum Bacillota; class Clostridia; order Christensenellales; family UBA3700; genus RACS-045. Next base: position 6,079 of record JAAVHQ010000021.1, read on the forward strand.
CTCGTGCTCGGTATTTTCGCAATTTTGTACAGCGCGGCATTCGCAATCTATTATTTTACAAGCAATCTCTTTATGACGATTGTTACGCTCATCTTCAATCTAACTGCAAAAAAGATTGACGAGAAGAAAGCGGCGCAACCAGTAATCACAACGACGTTCGCGAGCGCGCCATCACAACCGAAGAAGAGCAACAACAAAAAGAAAAGATAGACGAGGAGATATATATGAAAAGTATAGAAATTACTGCAAACAGTTACGCCGAGGCGCTCAAACAAGCCTTGGAAGAATTGGGTCTTGACGAAAGTCAAGTTGAAGCAGAAAAGATTGCCGAAACGGGACTTATCCGCAAGAAAATTACCGTGAGAGTTACGCAAAAAGAGAGCGGAGCAACTCTCGTAAGCGACTTTATCAACGGAATTATCGAGAGAATGAATATTCAATGCTCTGCCGATGTAGAGGAAAAGGAAGACGCTTTCTACGTTTCACTTTCGGGCGAGGACACGGGAGTATTGATAGGATATAGAGGCGACGTGCTCGATTCTTTGCAATACCTTTCGCTTTTGGTACTCAACAAAGACAATCCGCTCGGCAAAAGACTTGTGATAGACGGCGAAAACTACCGCGAAAAGAGAATCGCCACGCTTTCCAAACTCGCAAAGAAAATCGCTTTCAGAGTGGCAAAGAACCGCAAGTCCGAAGCATTAGAGCCTATGAATCCTTTTGAAAGAAGAATTATCCACTCGGCTTTGCACGACGACAAATTCGTCACCACCGAAAGCCACGGCGAAGAACCTAACAGATACGTCGTTATCCTTCCCAAAAAGCCTGCTTTTGACAAGGAAAGAGGGGAGAGAAGAAACAACGACAGAAGAGGCGACAATCGCGAGCGTTCTTCCAAGCCGAGAACGACGTCAAGTCAAGAAACTCAAAACAGAGGACAAGAAAATCGCAACTTCAATAAGACCGGCGTAACTAGAATGAAGTCGTACGGCGGAGATATGAAGAAATTTTTCTAATGAAATCGGCGGATAAGGTAGTCTAGGCATAATTAAAAAGTATCTTTTTACTATATGCCTATCTACCTTACCACCGAATTATGTTTTTAATGACACCGTAAATTAAGCGGTGTTTTTTATTTTATTATCAATAAAAAAGATTGAGAAATAAAAATCCGCTTAATCAAAGTTTGTGGCGAGTGCGGAGAGTGATGCAAATTTTGTCTTAGCAAGAGCGACCGAATGGTGAGCGTACTTTGTGTACGTGACCCTGAGTGTCGTCTCGCTGATCAGGCAAAAGGTGCGTTGCTATACGCAGTCGGTTATGGAAGGCGCAGTGCTATACAAAGTCGGTCGCTTATTTTCCTAGACAGAATTTACTAAAAATATTATCGATAATGTCTTCGCTGGCAGTATTGCCAGTAATTTCACCCAGCGCAAAATAGGCTTCTCTCAAATCTATGAGCGCGCACTCCAACGGCATTGTATCGAGCGAAATGAGCGCGTTGTTTACACCGTCGAGGGCAGTTTTGACAGCCGTTGCGTGACGTTGGTTGGTGATAATATTTCCGCTTGTATCCACGCTTTTATCGATAAACGTACTTACTATCTTTTTCTTCAAATCGTCAAGACCATCGCGGTTCTTTGCGCTTATGCGTATACCGTCGCGTTCGTCTTTTGCCGTATCCGATTTATTTATAACAAGCAAAAGTCTATTGTTTTCGTCAAATTGCGCTATGAGCGATTTTTCGTAGTTGTTGAGTTGTCTTCCCGCCTCGGTGACGAAGAGAATTATATCGCTACCTTTGGCGACTTGAATACTTCTTTGCACGCCGATTGATTCGACCACGTCGTCCGTATCTCTGATACCTGCCGTATCAATGAGTTTGAGCATAATGCCGTCCACTTCGACGTACTCTTCAAGGCTATCCCTAGTCGTACCGGCTATATCGGTGACAATCGCTCTTTCTCTTCCTAAAAGCGCGTTGAGCAAAGAGGATTTGCCGACGTTGGCTTGACCGACGATCGCTACGTTTATACCTTGCTTGATATACTCGCCGACCTTTGACGAAGAATAGAGTTTGTCCAACTCTTCAATTAAATACTTTATAGATTGGTGCGAATTGCTACGCGCTTGCTCTTCCATTTCCTCGGGGTAGTCTAGACTCGCCTCAAGTTCGGATATACAGTCGAGCAACTTGTCTTGCAAATCGACAATCTTCTTTGCAATATCTCCGTTTGAAAGCCTATAACTTGCATTGAGAGAAGCGATACTTTCGCTGTTTATCATATCAATAATGCCTTCGGCATCGCTTAGCGCAATCTTGCCGTTGAGGAAAGCCCTTTTGGTAAATTCGCCTTTTCCCGCAGGCTCGCAGCCTTCTTTTATGCAAGTCGCGAGAATCTCGTTGACAAGCCTAATTCCGCCGTGGCATTGAAATTCGACAAGGTCTTCGCCCGTGTATGAATGCGGCGCTTTGAAGTATACCGCAAGCACGCTGTCGGAAAACGATCCGCAATCCAACTTGCCGTAATACATATAATTGGGCTGCGCGTTCAAAAACGTATCCAACTTTTTCGTAGAAAAAATACGAGAAGCGATTTGCAAAGCCTTATCGCCGCTCATTCTTATTATCGCTATTGCGCCCCTGCCTATCGGGGTAGATACCGTCGCTACCGTTTTCATAATTAAATTATATCATACGGCGCGTTGCATTTGCAAATGATACGTATCTTATGCTATAATTATTAAGTACTCAAAAATGGTGCTTGTAGGGTAAAGTATGCTAGACAGTTATCAAAAACAATACGACGCGATAGTAATAGGATGCGGACACGCAGGAGTAGAGGCAAGTCTTGCTTTGNCTAGGCTTGGTCACAAGACGCTTGCCGTCACNCTGTCTTTGGACGCTATCGCTTTTATGGCGTGCAATCCTGCNATTGGNGGTACNGCAAAAGGNCATTTNGTGCGTGAAATCGACGCTTTGGGCGGACAAATGGGCTTATCTGCCGACAAAAACTTNCTNCAAATCCGTATGNTNAATATGGGTAAAGGNCCTGCNGTNCAGTCTNTGAGAGGACAGGCNGACAAGACTTTGTACCACCANTATATGAAGAGTATAATGGAGACGCAGGAAAACCTCGATATACTTCAAGGCGAAGTNGCCGAAATACTTACNNCNAACGGAAAAGTCACGGGAATAAAGACCACTCTCAATCAAGAATTTTTCTGCGATACNATNGTAGTATGTACAGGCGTTTATCTNAACGCNCATATCATTATCGGGGATAACGTCACNAAGACNGGTCCAAACGGCTTTTCAAGAGCGACAAAACTCACCGACAGCCTTATTTCTTTGGATATACCGACAAGACGCTTCAAGACGGGTACGCCTGCGAGAGTGGATAAGAATACGATAAATTTCGACGTAATGCAAGTTCANAAGGGCGACGACGATATNTATCCGTTTTCCTTTATGACCGACGGGCATTTNCCNAANAAAGAGGTATGTTATCTNACTTATACCACGCAAAAGACGAAAGATATTATCATGGCGAATATTGACCGTTCGCCGCTATACAACGGATCTATTCACAGTATAGGACCTAGATACTGTCCTTCGATTGAAGANAAAGTCATGCGCTTTGCCGACAAGGAAAGACATCAGATTTTTATTGAACCCGAAAGTNNNCTTACNAANGANATGTACGTGCAGGGTATGAGTTCTTCACTTCCTTTNGACGTGCAACTTGAAATGTANAAATCCGTCATAGGTCTTGAAAAAGTCAAGATAATGCGNTTTGCTTACGCTATNGAATACGACTGNATAGATTCGCTNTGTCTTACNCCTTATCTNATGGTAAAACATATNGACGGTCTATTCTTGGCAGGTCAGTTGAACGGCAGCAGCGGATATGAAGAAGCGGGCGCGCAAGGCTTGATTGCAGGTATCAACGCTTCGCTNTATCTGAGGAATAAACAACCGCTTGTNCTCACGCGCGACAGTTCATATATCGGCGTTCTTATNGACGACCTTGTGACAAAGGGTACGAACGANCCTTATAGAATGATGACNGCNAGAGCGGAGCATAGATTACTTCTAAGACAGGAAAACGCGGANAANCGNCTTACNCCTATNGGAAGAGAAGTAGGTCTTGTCGACGATANTAGATGGCAAAAATTCTGNGATAAACAAGATAAATGTAGGCAAATAAGNGATATGCTTACAAAGACGCTACCGCCAAAAGANTTCAAAGAATACTTTGAAAAGATNGGCGAGCCTATTCCGCACAACGGTCTNTCATATAAAGATATGATTAAGAGATCCAACGTCACTTGCGATAGTATGATTGAATATTTCGACGACTTNAAAGACGTGGACAAAAGATGCTTTGAAGAAGTGGCGACGGATATNAAATACGAAGGATATTTGTCAAANCAAAAAAATATCATCGGCGATATAAATAAACTCGAAGGCAAANCTTTACCGCCCGATTTGGACTANAATTCAATCAAAGGNTTGAGAATTGAGGCTAGNCAGAAACTTGATAAAATCCGCCCGNTNAATCTCGGACAGGCNTCAAGAATAAGCGGAGTTTCGCCNGCGGATATTACAGTATTGATGGTATATTTGTCAAAAAATAAAATATAATGCAAGAATTGGATATATTAAAAAAATTTTTAATAGAAAGAGGTTTTGAAGACGTCGAANATAAATTAAACAAATTCGACGTTTACTTTGATTCGCTNGTCGAATGGAATGAAAAATTCAATCTTACNTCTATTACGGATAGAGAAGAAGNGCAGATAAAGCACTTTATTGACAGTCTTTTGGGNAATGAATTTATACAAGATTCTCTTAANATATGNGATATAGGTTGCGGAGCAGGCTTTCCGAGCATACCGCTNGCTATATTAAATCCAAATATANAATTNACTTTGGTGGACAGCGTAAATAAGAAAATCAACTTTATAAATCATATTATTGATATTCTTTCTCTTAAAAACGTAACCGCTTTGCANGCGAGAGTAGAAGATTTTGCAANACAAAACTTNGAAAAGTACGATTGCTGCGTGGCAAGAGCGGTCGCGCAAATGCCTACTTTGGCNGAATATACNTTGCCTCTTTTGAAAGTAAACGGAAAACTTATTGCGTATAANGGAATAAATTTTGAAGAAGAATTGAAAAATTCAAATAAAATTTTTAACGCTCTCAATTCAAAAATCGACAGTATAAACGAATTAAATTTGCCGAATAATGAGAAAAGATACTTAATAGTTGTAAAAAAATTGAGAAATTGTTCCTCTAAATACCCAAGAAGCGGAAATAAACCGAGAATTCAACCTATTATCGGATAAATATTTTTAGTTGCATATAATGATTTTATTTGTTATAATAAAGTAAATAAAAATAAATATTTTTATTTTCGGAGATTTTTTATGACGAAAGATAATTCTACTATTGAAAAGATGTTGAATATAGACAGCGATTTGAAGACCTACGATGAGAATGGTAATCTCACCGAAGGCGTTGTTATATTGCCGGTAAATAAAATCGTTACCAATCCAAATCAGCCTAGAAAGCAGTTTGACCAAAACTCTCTCAACGAACTTGCCGAATCAATCAAAAATTACGGCGTAATTCAGCCTATTATAGTTACTCCCGTCGGCGACGACACTTACGAGATAGTAGCAGGTGAGAGAAGATACAGAGCCAACAAGATTGCGGGCAATACGACCATTCCGTCAATTATAAGAAAACTTACAAGAAAAGAAATAAAAGAATTGGCTTTGATTGAGAACCTTCAACGTCAAGACCTCAATCCTATCGAAGAAGCGCAAGCGTACAAAGCCTTGATCGACGAATATGATTTCACGCAAGAACAACTTGCTCAAAGATTGGGTAAATCAAGACCGGTTATTACGAATGCTTTAAGACTTCTTAATCTCAATCCGGTTGTTACCGATATGGTAATCAGCGGTAGACTTTCGGCAGGCCACGCAAGATGTCTTACTTCTATTAAAGACTATATAGTACAAAATACTTACGCTATAGCCGCTTGCGATAAGAAATTAAGCGTTCATCAACTTGAAGTAATGGTAAGCAATTACCTCAACCCAAATAAGAAACAAAAGAAAGTGCAAGAGCAGTCTATTGAACTCAAAGACCTTGCAAATATAATGAATAGAAAATTCGGTACGAAAGTTTACGCAGTCGGAAATAATAATAAGGGTAGAATTTATATCGATTATTACTCAACTGCCGACCTCGATAGAATTTTTGAAATAATGGCAAAAATTAAAGACTAATAAAAATTATTTATATATGAAAATAGCAGGAATTAAACCTGCTATTTTTATATATTCTTTAAGATCAAGTAAAAGTACGCTGATATATGAGGTCGTCAATTATCTAGTACGTATTGGTAAAATCAAGTACAAATATTCTTCGCTCTCAATCGGGGTAATGACGATAGGATTGTTGCTGTTGGAAATCTTAATAGAAAGATATTCGTCAGAACTGTTTTTAATACAATCCGTCAAATACTTAGCGTTGAGGCTTACGGTCACGTCTTTGCCTTTTGTGAAAGTGTTTATTACTTCTTTAATATTGCTTACGCTGGTATTACAATAGATGGTCATTTTGCCTTCTTTGACGTCCATCTTAATAAAGTTGTTTTTATCTTGCTTAGCTATTACGTCTACCTTTTCCATGCTGTATTCAAGACTTGCTCTATCAACGGTAATTTCAGTCTCGAAGTTGGTCGGGATAGTGGATTCGTATCCTACGTATTTTCCTGCGATAAGGGAAGTAATAATCTTGCTGTTTTCGAACTCAACCATCATTTTCTTATCGTTTATGCTGATTTCAATATTTTCGTCGTCGTTCTCGAGCAACTTGGCAATTTCGCTAAGACTTTTAGCAGGTACGATAATTTCTTTGTTCGAATAATCTTCTTCAAGTTGCTTATTGCAAATTGCAAGTCTGTATCCGTCCAAACCTACGCTCTTTATTTTATTTCCGTTTACGGAGAATAAACATCCTCTCAATACCTGTCTTATATCGTCGGACGAAGTAGAGAAGATAGTCTTGTTTACAAGTTCCTTGAAATCTTTTTGCTTGATAGACAATTTCGTATCGTAAGCGATTTCCTCGATAGTGGGGTATTCGTCTATATTCATTGTCGCGAGATAAATAAAGCTGTCGCAGTGAGAAATGCAAAGTTTATCGTTTTCGATTTGAGAATCGAACTCAATATAATTTTCCTTGCTTATCTTTCTTATATACTCGCATATAGTTCTACCTGGGACTAAGACTTCGCCTTCCATTATAATATCCGCTCTTATTTTAATAATTACGACAAAATCTATATCCGTAGCCATAAGCGTAAGGGTATCGCCAAACGCGCTTAGTTTTATTCCTTCCAAAATCGGCATACTTTTCTTTGATGGCAAAGCCTTCGTTACTTTTGTTAAAGCATCCGACAAGTCCATTCCGTTACAAACAAATTTCATAATCCACCTCTGTTTTGCAAATGTATATTTTTATATTTATATTAAATAGATAATAATCATCATAATAATACTGTTGATACTGTTGATAAGTGGCTTTTATCGACACATACGCGAAAAAATAATCAACATTTTAACCGTATTTTGTGTTGATAAACTTAAAAAGTTATCAACATTATCCACAAAGATAATCAATTATCTCTTTTGTATCATATTTTTTATGTCTTTTATTTGATTTGCGATCAAATTATTAGACTTAATTTCGTTTTCCATTTTATCTCTTGCGTAGATAATAGTAGTGTGGTCTCTTCCGCCGAAATAACTTCCTATCGTAGCAAGAGGTACTCCCAACATATCGTTGATAAGATAAATTGCTATTTGTCTTGCCTGAACGATTTGTTTAAGTTTTTTCTTGCCGATTATTTCTTCTTTCTTGATATTGAAATAAGAGCAAGTAGCGTCTACGATCGTGTCGAGGGAGAGTATATGATTGGATACGTCAATATCGTCTTTCAACGCTTCTTTAATTATATCCACGCTATCGGGTTCTCTACCTTCGAGTTGACAGTAGAAAATTACTTTTTGCAAAGCGCCTTCAAGTTCTCTTATATTGCTGTCGAAACTCTCTGCAATGAAATAAACGACTTCTATCGGAAGATTTACGTTTTTATAAAAAGCCTTCTTTTGAAGAATAGCAATTCTCGTTTCCAAGTCAGGCGTGGATATATCTACCGTAAGACCGCTTGAAAATCTCGATTGTAATCTTTCTTCAAGGAAAGTAAGTTCCTTTGGATGTCTATCAGAAGAGAGTATAATTTGCTTTTTGTTTTGATACAAATCGTTGAAGGTATGGAAGAGCGCTTCCTGCGTACCCGTCTTACCTGCCAAGAATTGTATATCGTCAAGCATCAATATATCGACGTTTCTATACTTTTCTCTAAATCTCTTGTTTTGCTCGTTGTCTTTATTATTTCTAATGCTGTCGATAAAGTCGTTGACAAATTGCTCGGTAGTACAATAGAGTATTTTAGCCTTTTTATTGCTCTTCAAAATCTCATTGCCTATAGCGTGCATAATGTGGGTCTTTCCAAGACCTACGCCGCCGTAGATAAATAGAGGATTGTGAAGAGTACCCGGTTGATTTGCCACCGCTTTTGCAGCAGCGTAAACGATTTGGTTGCTTTGACCGACGACGAATTTATCGAAAGTGAAGTTGTTGTCCACAAGATAAGTGAATTGTTCAACGTTCTCGCTTTCTTGCTTGTCTTCCTTTATCTTATCTTCATATACCGAAATCTCGTCGGGCGTTATTATGATAAAATCGTCGACGAAAGTATTGAGTTTTTTAATTTCCTCAATTATAATATCGCGGTAATTCGAGTTTATGGTTTTCTTTACGGAATTCAATTTTGCTACGATAATAATTTTGTTGTGCGCGATAGTAAGCGGTTCTAGTTGAGAGAACCACATATCGTAAACTACCGTAGAAATTTTATTGGAAATTCCCAATAAAAGAATATCCCAAATTTTTTTACATTCATCCATACGTCTATTATACAATAAACAACCTCAAATTTCAATAAAAGAATGGTACAAAAATAATAAATTTTGACAAGTAAGTTGATAATAAATTTCAATTCAATTATAATAGAATTATGTATATTGAGAGTGTTACGCTTAAAAATTTCAGAAACTACGAAAACAAGACCGTTTATTTCAAAGACGGCTTGAATATAGTCATAGGAAAGAATGCAAGCGGAAAAACCAATCTTTTGGAAAGCGTGTATTGTTCGGGCATAGGCAAATCGCCTCGTACCAACAAATACCGCGAGATGATAAGATGGGGCAGCGATTACGCCTACATCAAAGTCACTTTGAAAAAGCAATATACAAGGCATACCGTCGAGTATTCAATCGACAGTTTGGACAAAAAGAGAATTGCCATAGACGGCATACCGCTCGTCAAATTAAGCGAGATTTTGGGTATGCTCAATATAGTTTTTTTCTCGCCCGACGAGATGAAACTCATCAAAGAAAGTCCGCAGGAAAGACGTAGATTTGCGGATATAAGCCTTTCACAGCAAAACAAAAAGTATTTTTACGCTTTGTCCAAATACAACAATATTCTCGCTCAGCGCAACAAACTTCTCAAAGAAAGCAGAGACCTAAAATCTTTACCCGAGATGTTGTACGGATGGGACGTTCAACTTGCCGAGCACGGCGCGTATATAGTGCAAAAGAGATATGAGTTCGTCAAGAAGATACAGACTTTCGCGCAAAAGATTCATGCTGAAATTACAGATAATAAAGAGAATTTAGAGCTTGAATACGAGAGCAACGTCGAATACGGCGAAATAGAGACGATGAAAGAAAGTTTTTTCCAAAGACTTCGCGATAATCTGGAAAAAGACACTAATTTACTCTATACCTCTTTCGGCTCTCACAGAGACGATATAGCGATAAAAATCAACGATATAGACGTCAGAAAATACGGCTCGCAGGGACAGCAAAGGACGGTGGCTTTGTCGCTCAAACTCGCTGAAATTTACCTATTTGAAAGCGAAATAGGCGAAAAGCCAGTGTTACTTCTAGATGACGTGCTTTCTGAACTTGACGCTTCTCGCCGTCAAAAACTTATGGAACTTTCCAGCGGACTGCAAACGATTATAACGTGTACCGACTTCGATATGGATTTAGAGCGCAATGAGATAGTAATAGAAAAGAGTTAGAGAACGAACGCGTATAGCGCCGCGCCTTTCGCCCTAACGGCTAGGACGCCCTCGGGGTCACGTACGGGAAGTACGCTCACCGCTCGGTTGCCACCGCACGGACAAAAATCACAGCACTCTCCGCGTTCGCGCGTAGTTTATTTATAAAGTCGTAAAGAACTTATAATTATTTAATGGCATATTATTTATTATAAATATATGCCAAAATGGCAACTCACAATAAATTTTTATATGCCAAAATATTAGTTATAATTATTATTTGTAAAATAAAAAGCAAGTTTTACGCTTGCTTTTTTAATTACATAGATTTCATTAGAGAAATAATTGACTTTTTCTGCTCGGCGGATAGGGTATTCCACAAATTCATAAGTTCTTTTTGCTCTTGTGTCAAGGTAAGTAACTCGTCTTCGTCAAGAAGGAAATCAATTACGGTAATTTCGAAAGCAGAACAAATAGCATCCAACATAGATAAAGTAGGTGAAGAAAGTCTATTACGCCAATTATATATGGAAGTAGATGAAATACCGGCTCTTTTAGCCAATTCGTAAATTGTCCAGCCTTTTTTCAAACGTAAAGCGTCAACTTTATTATAAATTTCTTTTGAATCTAAAATATCTAACACAATATTACCCTACAAATATATTATAGTCAAACAATCTTGTAATTTATCTAACATTTATTTACGAATTATATAACAATAGTTTGCTATTTTATAATATTTGTTTTATAATAAAATTATTAAACAATAGGGTAATAGTTATGATAATTACGTTTTGCGGACATAGGAACGTTACAGGTAGAGATAAAGTAAGCGAAAAAGTATATGAAGTATTGAAAGGTTTGGATAAAAACGAGCAGATAGATTTCTATTTGGGCGAATACGGCGATTTCGATAGAATAGCGCGCAAATGTTGTGAAAAATATAAGAAAGAGATAAATAGCAGCGTTAAATTATACTTTGTCACGCCTTATTTAGATGATATGTATCTTAAAAATCGCTATAATGAAGAAGATTTTGATGGGATAATTTATCCAGAAATCGAAAACGTACCGTTTAAGTACGCAATTCTCAAAAGAAACTTTTGGATGGCGGATCAAGCGGATATGATAATCGCATGCGTTAATAATACGTGGGGCGGAGCGTCTAATATGCTGAGATATGCGTTGAGAAGAGATAAAAACTGCATAAATTTAGGAAATTACGGTTTAATATAATTAGATTTTAATTTTTTATATTAAAATATTTGTTCAAAAAGATTTGTCATTTTCTTTAATAATATGATATAATAATTTTATTATAATATTATAATCTTGCGTATGCGTGTACGCACACGCACGCACGAAGAACGCGAGGTTGAAAAATCGACGGAGGTAATAATGAGCGAAATCGAAAAGAACAATTATACTCAGGAAAATATTCAGGTTCTCGAAGGCTTAGAGCCGGTCAGAAAACGTCCTGGTATGTATATAGGTTCGACGGACGCAAGGGGATTGCATCACCTTGTATACGAAGTCGTGGACAATTCCATTGACGAAGCAATGGCAGGTTACTGCGACAAAGTTATTGTAGAGATTATGCAGGACGGTTCNGTCAGCGTAACGGACAACGGTCGTGGAATTCCTACCGGCATTATTGAGAAAGAGGGCAAGTCGGCAGTNGAAGTCGTATTGACGAAATTGCACGCAGGCGGTAAGTTCGGCGGCGGCGGATACAAGTTCTCGGGCGGATTGCACGGCGTAGGCGTATCGTGCGTAAACGCGCTTTCCGAGTGGCTTGACGTTGANGTAGCGCAGAACGGTAAACTTCACAAGATGTCTTTCAACCGCGGCGTTGCTCAAAGACCTTTGGCNGTCGTAGGNAATACGAANAGAAGAGGTACGAAGATTACTTTCTATCCCGACCCCGATATATNCGAGACGACGGAATTTGACTTCGANACGCTCAAACACCGTATACAGGAACTTGCTTATCTCAACANGGGATTGNGAATTGTTCTCAAAGACAGCAGACCGCTCAAAGAGAACGAAATCGAGTTCCATTACGAAGGCGGTATCGTAGANTACGTCGACGTGCTNAATAANGAAAACGGCGTGCTTGAAAAGCCGTTGTATATCTATTCCGCTACGGACGATTACCAAGTGGAAATCGCCATGCAGTACAACGATTCTTATAGCGAGACGATTTACTCTTACGCCAACAATATCAACACGCACGAGGGNGGTACGCACCTTGACGGCTTCAAGGCNGTGCTTACGAAGTTGTTCAACGATTANGGTACGTCNCTCAAATTGTTGAAGAATGAAGANAAATTATCGGGCGACGACTGCCGTGAAGGCTTGGTCGCTATCGTCAGCGTAAAACTTATCGACCCGCAGTTCGAAGGNCAGACGAAGACCAAACTCGGCAACAGCTTTATGCGTAGCGTNGTATCCAAAGTTTTCAGCCAGAAATTCGGCGAATTCCTTGAAGAAAACCCGCGCGAGGCAAAGGAACTCATACTCAAAGCCGTCAACGCTAAAAAGGCAAGAGACGCGGCGAGAAACGCAAGAGACCTNACGAGAAGAAAATCGGTGCTTGAATCNACGACTCTNCCNGGTAAGTTGGCNGANTGTTCGGACAAAGANCCGAGAAAGTGCGAAATCTACCTCGTAGAGGGCGACAGCGCAGGCGGTACGGCAAAGCAAGGCAGAGACAGACGNTTCCAAGCAATATTGCCTTTGAGAGGTAAAATCCTCAACGTAGAAAAGGCTAGNCTCAACAGAGTGCTTGAAAGCGAAGAGATAAAGAATATGATTACGACGTTCGGTTGCGGCATCAACGANGACTGCGACGTCAACAAACTCAAATACGANAGAATTATCTGTATGACCGATGCCGACGTAGACGGCAGCCATATCAGAATACTTTTGCTCACTTTCTTCTATCGCTTTATGAANCCTATCGTNGANCAAGGTCACGTNTATATCGCGCAACCGCCGCTTTACAAGGTCACNCAAAAGGGCAGNAAGAAAGANAACTATTTCTACGACGACGAGTCTTTGGAAAACTTCCTCGTAAGCATAGGCAGAAAGGCGGAAATTCAAAGATACAAAGGTCTCGGNGAAATGGACGCGGAGCAGTTGTGGGATACGACTATGGATCCCGAAAAGCGTACTTTGCTTAGAGTAAATCTCAAAGACGCGGAAGAGGCGGACGAGATATTCTCGGTACTCATGGGCGANGAACCNGAAAAGCGCCGTACCTTCATTGAAGAAAACGCAAATCTTGTCAAAGACCTTGACGTGTAATTAGGGGGTTAAAATGGAAGATAAGAAAGATATTTTTGAAATGCTTGATAAGACCAACGTCGTTGAAGTCGACGCGGTCAATGAGATGAAGACTTCGTTTATCGCNTACGCAATGGCGGTAAACGTATCGAGAGCAATCCCCGACGTCAGAGACGGTTTGAAGCCGGTACATAGAAGAATTCTTTACGCTATGAACGAATTGGGTCTTACGTCCGACAAGCCGTACAGAAAGNGCGCGCTTATCGTCGGTGACGTGCTCGGTAAATACCACCCGCACGGCGACAGTTCGGTCTACGANGCGCTCGTCAGACTTGCGCAAGACTTCTCGATAAGATGTACGCTCGTTGACGGNCACGGCAACTTCGGTTCGGTCGANGGCGACCCNGCGGCGGCTTACCGTTATACAGAGGCAAGATTGAGCAAGATTGCAGACGAAATGATTAGAGGTATCGACAAAAAGACCGTCGACTTCTATCCCAACTTNGACGACACGAGAGAGCAACCTGTCGTATTGCCGTCCAGATATCCCAACTTGCTTGTCAACGGCTCGGACGGTATCGCAGTAGGTATGGCTACGTCAATCCCNCCGCACAATCTCGGCGAGGTAATTGACGGNACGATAGCNCTTTTNGACAATCCCGAATTGGACGTNGACGCGCTTATGGATATNATTCCTGCGCNTGATTTCCCGACGGGAGCGTATATTATGGGCGGCGGCGGAATAAAGAAAGCGTACCGCACAGGTCGCGGCAACTGTATTATCCGCGCAAAGGCTGAGATAGAGGAGAACAGCAACGGCAAGTCCAAGATTACCATATCCGAAATACCTTATCAGGTAAACAAAGCGAAACTTATCGAGAATATGGCTGACCTCGTCAAGCAAAAGAGAATAGAGGGCATAGCGGATATTCACGAACTCTCCGACAAAGAGGGTATGAGAATAGTCGTCGACGTCAAGAAAGACGCAAATCCGCAAGTCGTGCTCAATATGCTTTACAAGCACACGCAGTTGCAGACTTCATTCTCTATGATAATGCTCGCGCTTGTGGACGGCTCGCCGAAGATACTAAATCTCAAAGAGATATTGCAAGAGTACGTAAAGCACCAAAAGTCGGTAATTACGAGAAGAACGCAATTTGACCTCGACAAGGCTTTGGAGAGAGAACATATCTTGCTCGGTCTGGTAAAGGCTTTGACGAATATCGACGAAGTCATTGAGACAATCAAAAAGTCGTCAGACAGGACGTCTGCTATCGAGAACTTGATGAGCAGATTTGAACTCAGTGAAAAGCAGTCTATCGCAATTCTTGAAATGAGATTGCAAAGACTCACCGCTTTGGAAGTTGAGAAAATTCAAGAAGAACTCGCGGAACTCGAAAAGGTCATTGCCGATTTGAGAGATATTTTGGCAAATCCGCAAAGAGTCATTGAAATCATAAAGACTGAACTCACCGAAATCAAGGAGAAGTACAACGAACCTCGCCGCTCGGAAATCACCTACGACTATTCGGATATCGATATCGAAGATTTGATAGAAGTAGAGGACGTTATTTTGTCCATTACGCACAACGGTTATATTAAGCGTATGCCTGTTGATGAGTACAAGGCTCAAAGACGCGGTGGCGTAGGCGTATCCGCGCATAAGACCAAGGAAGAAGACTTCGTCGAAAACGTAATCACTACGTCCACTCACGACAATATACTCTTCTTCTCGAATAAGGGTAAAGTATACCGCACGAAGGGCTATCAAATCCCAGAAGCAAGCAAGGGAGCAAAGGGCAGAGCGATTATCAATCTTCTCAACCTTGAAGCAGGCGAAGTAATCAGCGCGTACGTTCCCGTACCGAAGGACAGCCAAGGCTATTTGATGATGGCGACCAAGCAAGGTCTTATCAAGAAGACTACGCTTGACGAATTCGTACGTATCAACAACAACGGTAAGAAAGCTATTACCTTTGCAAGCGAGGATGACGAACTTATCAGCGTACAACTCACTCGCGGCGACGAGCAGATAATCATGGCGTCTAGCGGCGGTAAGTGTATCAGATTTGCCGAAGAGGACGTCAGAGCGACGGGCAGAACGAGTATGGGTGTCAAATCTATCCGTCTTGACAAAGGCGAAGTCGTAGTAGATATGGCTATTGTCAAAGAAGATTGCGAAGTGCTTACCATTACCGAAAACGGCTACGGCAAGCGTACCGATCTTGAAGAGTACCGCGTACAAGGCAGAGCAGGTAGCGGTATCAAAGTCGGCGTACTCAACGATAAGACGGGCAACGTCGTAAATCTCAAACTTGTCAATCCTTTGACCGACGACGTTATGATTATCGCCGACAACGGCATTATCATAAGAGTGAAAGCGGAAGAGATTTCTAAGATAGGTAGAAACACGCAAGGCGTCAAAGTAATGAGAATGAAAGACGATAAGGCGAAAGTCGTAGCGTTCACCATCGTACCGCATCAAGACGAAGAACCGGAAGAGAACGCGGAAAATAACGTCGATGGAGCAACGGAAGGACAACCGCAAGCCGAGCAGACGGCAGCGCAACCGACGGAAAACAACAGCGAAGAGTAATTCGCAGTTGCAATGAGTAGAGTAAAAGAGCAAGCGTTACGCTTGCTCTTTTTTGTTATTCTAATACGAGTCTTATTTAAGTTTTGAGTTAATAATATCTTGTACAATTAGCGTAATATGCGCGATTTCTTTGTCGCTCAGACCCTCAGTCGAAATTGGATTGTTTTGTGTGCGACCTAGTAAGAAGTCGGTAGAAACCTTAAAATAATCGGCGATTTTGACAAGCATATCGAGCGATGGTTGAATATAGCTGTTTTCCCAGTTAGAAACGCATTGCTTTGTTACACCCAAAGCCTTAGCAAATTCTACTTGACTTATTGAGAAAGATTTTCTTAATTTTTGAATATTTTCACCCAACATACGCTACCTTCTTTGTCTATTATTACAATACTATTATATAAATATTACTTGACAATATTAAAATACAAAAGTATACTAATAGTAGACTTTGGTCAATTTTTGTTACAAAAGGAGAAAAATTCATGAAAAAGAAAATTAAAGGCAAAGCAAATCCAAGATTTGGAGATTCCGTGTTTGTAAAAGCAGACAAAGCAGTTGCTGAATTGGAAGCAAGAGGCTTTACAATTGTTGAAGTGCGCGGAGCAGAGGGCACAGATTGGTCGGATAGCATTTTAACAAAGATTATGAACGTAATTAGAGAGATGTGGAATCAACCTGTTTACCATGATATAGTCATTACTATTATATATAAATAAAGTTAAGAGGAAATATATGAATAAACAAGAAGATAAAGAGAAGCAGTTGGAGCAATTATACGAATTGCGCGCTTGCTTGTCGGTAATTTCACAAAAATACGATTTGTTAATCGAAGAGGAAAAAAAGTTACAGGACAGACTTACAGATGAAGAAGTTGATAATATAATAAATAAACTTCATGAAACAAATAAAGAAGTATATTCGACTCTAAAACTTAGAGCATCTGATTTATATGCAAAATTAAAGAGAAAAAGTAGAATATTCTTTCGATTTTCAAGAAAAAAATTGCCACCATTAGTGCGTGATTCTTCGATATTTTGGTTGTTAGCGTCAATAAGTGAACGCTTTTATATAATTCTTATTAGATTCTTATTAGATATTGTAACATTTCCATTCATTTTATTTAATCCAGCACGCATTAAATGTAGTAAAATGGTCAAAGCGATAAAAAGAGACTCTAATTTTACAAATATTATAGATACAAAGATTAAAGGATTTGTTGATAATAAAGAAATAGAAGAGTTCGATAAAGAGTGTATAGAAGAATTCGTGAAATTCTTCAATGTCTGCGAGTATCATTTTGACAAATATGACAATGTTGAATTTAAGAATAAAGGAACAAAGTTCCGCATATTTATGCCATCCACAATACAATTTTATTATGATACATCAAGAAAAAGTTTAGAGGAAAGAAGAATTGAAGGGCATAAGGAAGTAAAAAACTATGGAGAAGAGCAAAGTATAAAAGAATTGGGATTTAAACTCTATAATGATTGTAACACAATAAGAGAAGTTATGGATAAATATTTTGATACAACTGTGAAAATACAAAATTGGGCAAATATTGATCTGATTATTTATTATATAGAGCAGGGTTTATCAAAAGATTTAGAATCTGCTGTGGATATGGTAAATAAGGAAAAAGATATAAAAGGCAACTTAAATGCTGGTATAGAAGAGAATGTGCGTTGTTCGAGCAAAGATATTGAAAAAAGTATTAAGGCTAAAATCAATGAAGTATTACTAGAAGAACCAATATGGCTTGATGAATTAAATGGAATTATTACATATAATGAACTCAAAGAAGCATTATTAAGTAAGGCAGGAGTTTCTAGTGTAGATTTGATTAAAAATCACAATGACCTTAATAGCAAGGTATTGGAGATATAAATATAAAAGGAGGTGGAAATATGTCAATATATGATTCTTATACAGTGTATGAATGTGAAAAGTGTCATTATTACTATAGATCGTCGCATGGCGGAAGATGTCCTAATTGCGGTGGCAAGTTATATGCGGCGAAGTGTATAGGTACTTATTATAATGCTGCATTAGATTAAGATAATAGGCATAGACTTTCTTAATTTCAAGAAAGTTTGTGTTTATAATTATTTATAGTTTAGGTTTTGACACAAAGAAAAGTCCGCTATCAGCGGGCTTTTCTTTTGAAAAGATTGTTTGCAAGTTAAAGATGTGATAAAATATAAACTACGTAGTGGGAGAAGTAAAATGAAAGAATACGATATAGTAGAAGTAATAGTAGAGAAAGAAAAATACGCAAAGGAAGGCGTACACAAGGGTATGCAGGGCATTATACGAGACGTAAGCACGATAGACAAAAAGTTTACCGTACATTTTGATGGGGGGGAAGACTGCGTTGATTCCTAGAGATGATTTTGACGTAATATCCCAGTAACTAAGAGGAAATAAAAAAGTCCGCTATCAGCGGACTTTTCTTTTTTAATATACCTTATAATTTGCAAATGCTTATAATGCCAACGCTGCTGCGCCGAGGATACCGGCGTCGTTTTTGAGGCTAGCGGTTTTGATTTCTACTTTCGGGTTGAATTTCGCGCCGAATCTATTTTCGTTGATAGCCTTTTGGATAGGATTGGTCAAGTACTCTTTTTCATAACTTATACCGCCGCCGATTAGTATTGCGTCGGGGCAGAAGATATTGACGAGATTGATAAGTCCGCTTGCCACGTAANNGATATATGTATCAACGACCTTTTGAGCGGTCTTGTCGCCTGCTTTTGCGGCGAGGAAAGCCGTCTTGCCCGANACTTTGCCTTCTTCTTCCGCGAACTTGTACATTAGAGAAGATTTATCGCTTTCCATTGCGACTTTGGTCTGACGGATAAGCGCGGTAGCCGAAGCNAACGCTTCCCAACATCCTTTGCGACCGCAACTGCAAGCGGGCGCGCNNTCGGACATATCTATTTGCATNTGACCGCCTTCCGTACCTGCGCANTCTCTGCCTTCAAAGAGTTTGCCGTCGAGNATAAAGCCCGTGCCTACGCCCGTGCCGAGCGTGACGAATATTACGTCGTTGTAGCCTTTGCCTGCGCCGAAGANGTGTTCGCCAAGCGCAGCGCAGTTTGCGTCGTTGTTGATAAAGATAGGTACGTCGAAGTAGCGTTTGAGTTCAGCCACGACGGGTACGTTTTCGAGAACAATATTNTTGCTGTATCTAATCGTTCCCTTTTTGGAATCTATCGAGCCGGGTTGACCGATACCGATACCTTTGACGTCCTTAATCGTGATTTTTGCGCCTTCAAGCACAGCGTCAATCACTTTGCGGATNTCCTCGCTTATGCTGTAATCAGCGGTATATTTTTCCGTGGTAGGAATAGAGGTTTTGAAGACGATTTGACCGTCAAGAGTGACCGCGCCACCCTTTATACTCATACCGCCTACGTCAATGCCTATAAGATACATAGTTTTCCCCTTTGGGCTTTCTAAGCCAAATTTATTATAAATATTATATATTACTTTATAAATATTTGCAAGACTTTTTAGTCAAATAGAATTTTGCGGATTTACTGCTATACGTGGAACTTCTTTTTGAATTCGGATATAAGCGTACGCCTACCCAAAATANCGCAAAGTATGATTGCCACGGACGATAGACTAGCGCAAATTATCGACATCATGGGATTGTGTACGACGTGGCAACCGTAGAGTATTANCGGTATGAAACCGAGCGAGGACACNGCNAGCGCGTCGAGAATTACGCTATGCCATTTGTGGAAGGCAATAGACGTATAAATACCCGCGACCGTAGTCGATANAATCAAGATNATCGGCAAGCCGTAATCCCAAAGCCAATGCGGTACGTAATCGGATATTTGNTCNTTTANGATATAATTCAGCGCGAGCAGTATGGCAAANATCGCCATCGCTTGCCAAAATATTTTNATGCCGATACTGTTGTTGGAAAGTATAGTATGCTTTGTCAGTATAAGTCCGTATACAAGTACCGCGCCGACGCATGCAAACCAATAAATCGTCGGGGTAATGCGAAGATTTATTACCAAGCAAATGACGAATACNGCCAATGCAACGCTNGTGTATATAGTCCCNGGCGAAAGCAATCTTTTCTTNACGGGNACTTTATCTTTCTTTTTNGNGGGATAGACGCTCGGCAATTCTTGCGTTTCTTCAAGCGGCAAATCCACGCTCGCGTCGAGATGAATTTTTTCGTGGCAGAGCGGACATACTTTGCTCTTGCAAGCGATTTCTATATTGCAGTATTTACAGCGCATTGTCCACCTCCCAGAAGTTGGACGTNACGCTCAAATNCAAGCCGTCGTCCGTAAGGTATTTTGCAAANCGNNTTTCNATATCCGTGTCCGTAATTCTTCTCGAAAAAGTAATGCACAACTTGCCGTTGCAAGAGATNATTGCAAGCGAAAGCGGAGTNGTCGCGTTGGACGATATGGAAAANCTCATACTGTCCACGTGTTCTTTCATNCTGTCGGGNAGNTCNANTACGCCGAAGTTGGACAGCGTAGCCGTCTTTTTCGTCTTGCCGAAAAACATATTCGAGAAGTTGAAAAAGAATCTTTTTATAAACAGCGGAACGAANCGCACGAGGAAGAATTTTTCCGCCCAAACGGTCGTGGAAATCTTGTCTTTCAACACGTCTTTGTCCGTATCTCTTTTGAGGTTTTCGTGCATTATTTCAATCAATCTGTCGATATTCATATCCGTGTAAGGATTAGCCCCGATACGCGAGAAAAGCGAGAAGTTGCGGAGCGTCTTNGACGGGAATATTTTACGCAAGTTTATAGGTACGAAGAGTTGAAGGTCGTTGGCGTTTTCCACCTTNTCNTTGATTTGACTCTCGTANATCGACATCATAAATACCGCGCCCAAATACTCGGTAATTGTACACTTTTTCGCGTGGCACAATTCGAGCATTTGCTTTGCGTCGCAATACATGTGNATAATGCCGTTGCCCGAGTTGTTGAACAAAATGCCGTCGATATGATACGCCTTATTGCCTTGNAAGTCNTTGACTTTNAGTTGTTTNAGAGANACCTTNTTGTNGTTGGCNAGGAAAGAATCTTCGAGTTCTTCCTGCGAAACGGGNGAGCCNACCGTCAAGATTTTTTGGTCGGAATANACNTCTTTNCCCGNAAGGTTGAGATACGTGTANANAAGGCTTTTGACGAATTCNGCCGCGCCNGTNGCGTCGCAAATNGCGTGGAAGAANTCGCAAATNATTTGCTTTTCGAAATAACTNACGCGGAAGCAATATCCGTTGCAATTTTTATAGTTGATTTTCTTTATNGAAATAGGGTCGAGCGGAAAGACTTTTGTCTTTGCGTAGTTGTGGTCNAAGTAGTACCAAAACGCGCCTTTCATCAATCTTACTTGAAAGCCGGGGAATCTGCCTATCGTCATNGCCAAAGCATTGTGCAAAATNTCTGCGTCGACCTCTTCTTTNAGATTGACGCTAAGACGGAAAATATTCTGATTTTTCTTGCTTACGAGCATAGGATAAATCTTTGCGGAATTGTCCAGTTTGCTCCAAGTCTCGAGTGATTTTGCCATGCCTATAAAATTATATTCCTTACACAACTAATTATATCATACNTTAAATACTCTATGCAAGACAACGGAGTATAAAGACGCATTTATTACAGAATAATTACATATTTATTAGGGTATGAAGATTTACGAACTCTTTTTTATCTACCTAATCGCCACCGCGCTGGGCGTAATCGTAAGATATATTTTGGGCTATCGCCGCAGACATATCCCTTTCGTCGTTCTCAACGTCCTTTTGGGTGGTGTCGCTTGCGCGGTGAATACCGCTCTCTACGGCGCAGACTTCTTTGAAATCTTCTCAAGCGGAATAGGCGGATTAGTAGGGGAGTTTGTGTATACGATTATTAAGATGATTGGATTATTTAGTAGATTATAAATAAAATGCGAAAACCCACGATTCAGCGGGAAGGCAGATAGGCATAAAAGATGCTTTATAATTCTGCCTAGACTGCCTTCTCGCTGAATCCATGCAAGAACTCTTGGAACACGCTTCCTTCCTTTGCCAAGAACTCTAAAAACTTGTTGAAAAGGTTGTTTGTGACGAGCCAATTTGCAAAAGGATCTTTTTGAGAATCGGTAATTAGCGGTTGCATATACGACGCGTCCGCGGAGATTTTTATGACGTATCCTATCAAAATCAGCGCGGAAAAACCNATAAAGACGTACAAAAGACCGCCCAAAAATCTATTNAGTCCGCTGAGGATAGATTTGGATACGGATTTATGGACAATTAGGGTTATNAGACCGAATACCAGACAGCAAATTGCNAGGATAATTATTGCGCTTAATCCCGAAATTACCGCCGANGGAATNTTCTTNTNTTGNNCNAANTNNGTCGCGTANAATTGTTTCGCAAGGTAGGGCGTAAGCACTACGGTAAGGACGCAAGTCGCTATCACGGAAANAAANCTNAACAGCGCGCGAATAAAGCCCCTGACTATTCCTACAATCAGGCATATCACCAAAACTATTAAAGAAAAAATTGTGAGATACGACATACTGCTCCAAAGTGTCCGCGACGTTGATTTCGCGATAGTCTTTTTATTGCCTTTTTATTATATANGTAAACGCNNAATTTGTCAAATTATATTTGTGCGACGAGTCATTTCAACTCTTTTTATGCGATTTGCCGTGAAATAGGTATAATTNNCGACTTGCTGTCTAAAATTAGCAGTATGAAAAACTTAGTATTTTTGTGTATAGGCACAACCAAAATAATCGGCGANAGCATAGGNCCGAAAGTNGGCGANANNCTTAAAGANAGAAACGTAAACGCGTACGTATACGGCAANACGTTGAGACAAGTTACNGCAATCAACGTNGACGATTACGCNAGAATGATAAAGCAAAGACACGCTGACGATATAGTNATCGTCATTGATTCCGCGCTCGGAAAACTCGACGACGTGGGAAGCGTNAAAGTCACGAAAAACGGTATCAAACCGGGTGGCGCATTNAACAAGGGCAAGGAGAGAATCGGGGATATCGGCATACTTGCGGTNGTNGGCGACGCGGACTCGGACAGAATGACGGAACTCAAAACTCGCGACGAAAAATTTATAGACAATTTGGTAGACAAAGTNNTNGAATTTACCAACGGATATATGCTTTCTTTCGCTTAAAATTCACCCTTAATTGCCTCTTAACCAAATCTTTACAAAAGTTGGGTCTAGTATAATTGACTATTTCTTTTATAATAAGTTATAATAATTAAGGCAAATTATCAATATAATGGATAGCGGCGGGCATACTGCCGTATGGAGGAAAAAGTGAACAAAAAAGCAATGATAGGCAGATACGTAGTGCTCGCTTTGNGCGTAGCGTTGATTATACTGCTCGTATATTTTATGTTCTTCAANAGCAAGCCGACGGAGATTTCGTANAGCAANNNCGTTGAGCGGNGANNNCANAGGACTNGTTCAAAGAATAGAGGNCGGNNANATNAAAGCGTTGTATATCGAGTCNTACAANGTNTACGCGCTTNCGGGCGATANTCNTTCCGANAAGGAANTAGAAGCNTTCTATAANAACCCGACNAAAAGAGCGACNTATAGCGCGACGATAGATTACCGNACGAANTTCAAAATGTATCTTGACGANTTAGAAAACGCTNAGNATGAGAACGGCGAAGCCAAATACANCGTTCCNAGATACGTTTTCAACGACCCNAATTCGGGNGTCAATATCAGTTCGTTGATATT
Source organism: Clostridiales bacterium (assembly GCA_014799645.1). Classification (GTDB taxonomy): domain Bacteria; phylum Bacillota; class Clostridia; order Christensenellales; family UBA3700; genus RACS-045. The sequence continues at coordinate 29,937 of JAAVHQ010000021.1, forward strand.
CCCGATACTTGCGCTTATTCTNTGCGCGGTAGTNGTATTCATCATTTTCAAGCAAAATGCGGGNGCAAATAGACAGGCNCTTGACTTTGGCAAGACCAANGCNAGATTGAATATGAACGTNAACGTGCGTTTCACCGACGTTGCGGGCGCGGAAGAAGAGAAAGAGGAATTGCANGAAATCGTNGAGTTTTTGANAGACCCCAACAAGTTTTTGCAACTCGGCGCAAGAATACCNAANGGCGTATTGCTCGTAGGCCCTCCGGGAACNGGTAAGACCTTGTTTGCAAAAGCGGTAGCGGGCGAATCCAACGTGCCTTTCTTCTCGATAAGCGGTAGNGATTTCGTAGAGATGTTCGTAGGTACNGGCGCGGCGAGAGTAAGAGANTTGTTCGCNCAGGCTAAGAAGAATATGCCTTGTATCATATTTATCGACGAAATAGACGCGGTAGGTCGTCAAAGAGGTTCGGGTCTCGGCGGCGGTCACGACGAGAGAGAGCAGACGCTCAACCAACTTCTCGTGCAAATGGACGGCTTTGAAAAGAACGACGGCATAATCATNATGGCGGCTACCAACAGAGCGGATATACTCGACCCNGCATTGCTNAGACCGGGTAGATTTGACAGACAGATTTACGTCAACGTACCNGACGTAAAAGGCAGAGAAGAGATATTGAAAGTACACGCCAGAAACAAGAAGTTGGCNGACGACGTATCTTTCAAGATACTNGCGAGAATGACGAGCGGATTTAGCGGCGCAGACCTTGANAACCTTCTCAACGAATCGGCAATCTTGGCTGCGAGAGCAAATAGAAAAGTGATAATAATGGAAGATATTTTGGAAGGTATCAACAAAGTTATCGCAGGACCTCAAAAGAAGAGNAGAATAGTCACCGACAGCGACAAGAGAATTACNGCATATCACGAGTCGGGTCACGCNATTATCGGCAAGTTGTTGGAGAATTGCGACGACGTGCAAGAAGTCAGCATTATCCCGAGAGGTATGGCGGCAGGCTATACGCTTACCCGTCCGGAAAACGACGACAGNCATATCACNAGAAACAAACTTATCGATATGGTAACNATGATGCTCGGCGGTAGAGCGGCTGAAGAAATCGTAATCAAGGATATATCGACAGGCGCGTCCAACGACATCGAAAGAGCAAGCAATATCGCAAAGAAAATGGTCACTCAGTGGGGTATGTCAAAGGCTATCGGCAATATGTACCTCGGCGGAGATAAGGAAGTCTTCTTGGGCAGAGATTACGGCACGACGCATTCGTATAGCGACCAACTCGGCGGCGTAATCGACAGCGAAATCAAGATGATTTTGGACAGNTGCTATGAAAAAGCGCTTCAAATCTTGAAAGACAATCGCGCTATAATGGACAACATGGTAAAAGTCCTCTTNGAGAAAGAGACGATTTACACCGAAGAAGTCAATATGCTCTTCGAGGGNAAGACGGCAGACGAAGTAATCGCTTATATCGACGAAAGNCAAGCCAAAAAGGATAGTTACAAAAAAGACAGCGTCGACGTCAAAGTGAATATCGTTCCTGANAAAAATCCGTTCGCAAGCGAAGAAGTCACGGAGAANAAAGAGGAAGATACAAAACAGGACGAACCCAAAGAGGNCGAACCTAAACAAGAAGAGCCACAGCAAGAGCCGAAAGACAGCGAAAAGTAAGGATTGAAAAGAGCAAGCAAAACGCTTGCTCTTTTTTTGNTATTATTGATATATTATATATAGACAAAAGACAGGGGAAGTAAAATGCAAGAGCCTTATTGGTGGTACGTCCTATTTGTAAAAGCGAATAGCGAAAAGAGCGTAATAAACGATATATCCAATTTTGCCATAGCAAATAAGATACAGTGCGAATTCGAGGCTTTCGTGCCTGAGTCCGAACACTATTTTAGGAGCAAGAAAAATAGGGAAGTAGGCAAGCAATATGCAAAAAGACCGTTGTTCCCCGGCTACGTCTTTATAGAAACCAATTTGCCATCGCAAGAATTTATAGAGAATTTTGCTCAATTTATTTATAATTCCGAAGACGTAATCAAACTTCTTAGGTACGGCAATTCCGACAAAATCGCTTTGTCAGATGAAGAAAGACAAAGATTTGAATACCTATTCAAAGGCAAGCGTTATTTAGAGCATTCGCAAGGCTATATCGAAGGAGATAAAGTAATCGTTACTTTCGGACCGCTTGTCGGACACGAAGGCAGTATTAAGCATATCAATAGACACAACCGTATAGCGATTATCGAATTTGAGATGTTTGGAAAGTTGATGACGGTCAAAGTCGCGTTGGAGATTATCAAACGCGTTCCGTAAAAACCTTTTACCAATTTTTTTGTTGCTTACAAAATATAAACTTTTACCGCGTATCCGTCTACGACCGTCTTGAATCTACCGTTGGTCTCGACGGTTTCGCCCGTCCACTGTTCGGTAAGAGTATACGTATTTTTGTGACACATTTGCACGTATTTATCGTCAACAAGCGGTTTCAAATCCACAGTAATTTGGCGTTTACCTCTTTTACGATTGAAAAGACATATTGCCGTTCTGTTGTCCGAGAGCGGTTTTGCAAGTACGTCAACCGCGCCTTTTCTGACAAGTTTTGCCTGTTTGCCGAGCGGATCTTGATTTATCGCAATCATTTTCGCATTTGTCACTATTTCCAGCACGTCCTCTCTTATAGAGCGCAGATCGTTGCCGAGAATGAGCGGAGCGTTGAGCATACACCAAAGGCTAAAATGCGATTTGTTTTGTTCGTAGGTGAGTTTGCCGTTGCCTACTTCAAGCATATCGGGGTCGTTCCACGCGCCGATAGACGAATACTCGTGAAGTTTTGCGGTATGGCGATAGAGCATATTTATCCACTTCCAATTAGGAGTTATGTCGGGAGTAGTACGCCACAAATTACCCGCTTTTGCGCCCCATTTGTAAGGTCTGTTTAGACCCCATTCGCAAATAGAGAAGGTGATAGGTTTCTCTTCTTCGCCCGTCTCTTCGGCCACTCTTGCCGTCGCCTTTTTGAGGGCTTGTCCCATCTTGTAATACTGCAAAGCCGCGGAGTCCGCGCGACAGGTTACGGGGTTGCTCAACTCAATCGTGTTCATACCTTTTTTGAGGTGTACGATTTGTTGGAATCTAGCCGTTGTATTAAAGAATTTTTGATGTGGAATTTCGTATATATAATTTACGCCGTTGACTTTGGCTACCAACAGTTTGTTGTACCAGCCTTTTTTCTTTATACACAAAGTCAATACGTATTTTCCCTCTTCGTCGATATAGATATTGTCAAAGGTCGCAATACCTCTCGCTTTGTCAAGTCCGGATATATAATATCCGCCCGGCACTTTCTTTTTGGACATGAACTTAGCCAAGCCTTCAAGTTTAGCGTCTTTACAGTTGAAAATTCTTCCTTCTTTTTCGCCTAGCGGAACGAGTTCCAAAGCGTAGACGAGCGGAGCGTATTTGCTATATCTTTCGTTGTGACAGAAGTCGTATTTGAGATATTCGATACCCCATCTTGCAATATTGAGAGCGTCCTTTTCTTCGTTGTGCAAACTTGCGGGAAGATTTTCGCAAGTAAGCGTACCGTTGGAAGAGTATATACCTACCTTTAAGCCCAAATCGTTGAGTTTGTTGACAAGATAGGGGATACCGCTTTTGAACTTAACCAAGTCGCCTTGCAAGTTGCCGTTCTCGTCGCGCATATTCGAATGCCAGTTGTCGTCGATATTTATGAATTTGTAACCCGCGTCAAGCAAGCCTTTTTCTACCATAGCTTTGCCGGTATCGAGTATAAGGTCCTCGTCAATCGTGTTTTTGAAAGTATTCCAACTTGCCCAACCCATAGGCGGAGTGAGCGCAACGCCGTTGTTGTATTTTTCTCCCAAATCGAGTTTTGCCGTTCTCTTATGCGGAGTAAGCAACATTTTTAGATAACATGACGGACACATACCGTTTCTTTTCATAAATTCCACCTCATATACCGTCGCTTGCGCAACTATACAGTCATTTTACCATATTTTGGTATTCTAGTCAATAGCGACTTATCGGCAGGCTGAATATGTTATGAGAATAACGGCGTCTATTTGAGCGTTTTTTTGTCAAAATCATTGACAATGAGTATCGTATTTAATAGATAATATTATTATCAAAGATTTATCAAGAGGAAAGAATATGAAAAAATTTGCTAGCATAATTTTGATTTTATCTATAAGCGTATCGCTGATATTTTGCGCGGTAGGATGCGGCGGCAGTTCGGGCGGCGCGAATTTTGAGGTCGAGGACAAGAATTTCGGCAATTATGACGAAGCCAACGTTGTGGACGGAATGAGCGCATTTGACCTCGTCACGGAAGCGTACGCCAACTTTGTTGAAGACACGAATTTCGTCAGAGAAGAATACTTTACTTTTGCGGCGCAGAACGGAAAACTCGCGTCGAGAAATACCCACCTCATTCGCAAGATGCAAGGTGATAAAATCTATTCGCAAGAAGTCATCTACGGTACGGGTCTTGATAAAGGAACTTGCGTGAAGAGATATTATTTTGACGGCAACAACGCTTACGAGATATACGACACCGCGAAAAGAAACGTATCTTACGACAAGAAGTCAGGCGAATTTGAAGTTAAGTCTTGGGGAAAGTTCGCCCCGTTTGACGGCGACGTCGAGGAAGAAAACTGGGCTATTAAGGAAAAGATGACCACTTACGATATTTCCAAGAAAGAATATATGTCGAAGACGAATCATACCGACAAAGTCTACAAAGTGGGAGACACTTATTACTGTACGCTTGCGATTGACTGCTCGCTTGATATGATGAAAGGCGTACAAAGGGAAGCGATGGAAGAATTTCTCGACACGCTGTCGGCAAAAGAGGACGGTTTTTCCATTGAAGACACTACGATCGACTTTGCTATCGCCGAGATTGACGGCAAGATGAAAATCAAAATTTGGCGCAGAAACGAGAAGTATTCGGGCAAGCATTCCACAGGCATTACCGTATCTTGCGAACAGACTTGTTTGAGTTATTACAGATACGGCGAAGGATACGAGATTTCAGCGGACGACTTACTCAATTTGGCATAGGTGAAGTTTATGCTCAAAATTTTTCAAAAAATTATAAAGAAGTAAGGCTAATAAAGGAATTTTATGGAAATTGCTTGCCAACGACAATAATTGTTGATAAAATAATAAAGGTATAGTATTTACTATACGTAAACTGATATTTATTTTTTGGAGGACCAATATATTATGGCAAATGTAAAAGTTGCAATCAACGGTTTCGGACGTATCGGCCGTCTTGCTTTCAGACAAATGTTCGGCGCAAAAGGCTATGAAGTCGTTGCAATCAACGATTTGACAAGCCCAAAAATGCTTGCTCATCTCTTGAAGTATGATTCTACACAAGGCAATTATGCAAACGCTCACACTGTTGAGAGTTGCGAAGCTGTTCTCAACGAGGACGGAAGCGTTAAGGAAGAAGGCTACATCGTAGTAGACGGAAAGAAAATTACGATTTATGCTAAGCCGAAGGCAAACGAACTTCCTTGGGGCAAACTTGGCGTAGACGTAGTTTTGGAATGTACCGGTTTCTACACCTCTAAGGCAAAGGCTCAAGCTCATATCGACGCTGGCGCTCGCAAGGTAGTTATTTCCGCTCCTGCAGGCAATGACCTTCCTACTATCGTTTATAACGTAAACCACAAGACTTTGAAAGCAAGCGACAACATCATTTCCGCTGCTTCTTGTACTACCAACTGCTTGGCTCCTATGGCTAAGGCTCTCAACGAGTACGCTCCTATCATGTCGGGTATCATGACCACCGTTCATGCTTATACCGGTGATCAAATGCCTCTTGACGGACCGCAAAGAAAGGGCGATTTGAGAAGAAGCCGCGCAGCTGCTTGCAACATCGTTCCGAACAGCACCGGCGCTGCAAAGGCAATCGGTCTTGTTATTCCTGAACTCAACGGCAAGCTTATCGGTTCTGCTCAAAGAGTTCCGACCCCGACCGGTTCTACCACTATCTTGGTAGCAGTTGTTAAGGGTCAAGCTACCAAAGAAGGTATCAACGAGGCTATGAAGAAAGCCGCTACCGAATCTTTTGCTTACAACACTGACGAAATCGTTTCCAGCGACATCATCGGCAGCAAGTTCGGTTCTATCTTCGACGCAACTCAAACCATGGTTGCTCCGATGGAAGACGGCAATACTCAAGTTCAAGTCGTATCTTGGTATGACAACGAGAATTCTTACACCAGCCAAATGGTAAGAACTATCAAGTACTTTGCAGAACTTAAGTAATTAAAGTTTTACGATAAAAAGAAACCCCGTACGAAAGTACGGGGATTTTTTTATTTATATTATTTAATTTTAATAATAGCTATTTTACGCATTAAAACGCAATACGTATTGCATTTACACAACAAATTAAAGCGTAATCGTGACTTTATTGAGGTTTCTCGGCGTGTCTACGTTAAGTCCCTTAGCAAGACCGATATTGAGCGCAAGCAAGCTTATTGCAGTGCCATAGAGTACGGGCGCTTCGAATACGTCGGCTTTTGGCATAACTATTTTGTTGCTTGCCAAGTCAAGCACTTCGGGGATATTGCTGAATACCGTAAGATTTGCGCCAAGATTTGACACGCGACTAGCCATTTCTATGAATTCGGCGTTGAATTCGCTGTCGGGAGCGAGTATTATTACGTTGGCTTTATCGTCTACCAAAGAAAGCGGGCCGTGCATAAAGTTGGCGGATGAGTAAGAGCGGTTGAATAAATAACAACATTCCGTAAGTTTGAGCGCGCATTCGTCGCCCGTGCCGAGCATTGCGCCGCGCGAAAGCACGATAAAGTTGTTGAGAGAACAAATCTTCTTTGCGACTTCAGCAATTTTCGGATTAAGGTCGAGAATCTCTTGAATTCTGTCAGCCAAATTCTCAAGTTTGCAGTCGAAATTACCTCTCAGCGCGTCTGTAAGCAAGTACAAAGCGAAAAGTTCGCCGATATAGGTCTTGGTAGCGGCAACGCTCTTTTCCTCTTCTACGTCCATAAATAAGTGGAAATCGCATCTTTTTGCGATAGGGCTCTGATCGTTGTTGGTCACCGCGACCGTCATAGCGCCGTTTGCAATGGCTTTTTCCATTACGGCTACAGTGTCTTTGGACATACCGCTTTGAGATATGATTACCATACAAGTATTCTTCATATCAACGTCTGCGTTGTAAACAGTCGTCAAAGACGGGTGATATTTGCCTACTTTGATACCTGTGAGCAAAGGACATACGAAAGAAAACACCGTAGCGGCGTTGTCGGACGTGCCTCTTGCCATCGTGACTATATTAGTAATGCCTTTTTCCTTAAAAGCCTTGAAGATTTGTGGCAAAACCGGTTTGCACGCAGCGATTGTGCGTTTCATCATCTTCGGTTCGCTGAAAATTTCTTGTTGCATTAAAGTTGTCATATATTACCTCTCAATAAAGTTGGTTTACCTGTATATTATATCATAAGTTACGGTTGCAATCAATAGCGTTAGAGCAAAGTGTGGATAAATTGTTCCGCCATTCTTCCCGATTTCATACCGTTGCGAATAGCCCAAGTGAGAGCCATTTTGTCCAGCTTTTCGCTATCGATTTTTATATCGTATCTCTTAGCGATTTCGTGGACGATATTGAGGAATTCCTGCTGATCGGGCGACGGATAATAAATGCTTAGACCGAAGCGAGCGACAAGAGAAAGTTTCTCATTTTTGGTGTCGGACTTGTGCAATTCGTCCATAGAATTTATATCGTTTCCGTCGCTGTAATTTTCCTTGATTATGTGTCTTCTGTTGGACGTAGCGTAAATCAATACGTTGTTGGGCTTGACTTCAAGTCCGCCGTCTATGATTGCCTTAAAGTATTTGTATTCCACTTCAAAGTCGTCGAAAGAGAGGTCGTCAAGATAGAGAATGAATTTATAGTTTCTGCTCGATAACCTGCTTATAATATCGCTTATAAAGGAAAATTGATGTTTGTAAATTTCGATTACGCGAAGTCCTTGCTCGTAGTATTCGTTTATCAACGCTTTGATTGTCGAAGATTTTCCCGTGCCCATATCGCCGTACAAAAGCACGTTGTTGGCAGGCTTGCCGTCGAGAAAAGCCTTGGTATTTTCAATTACCTTTTGCTTTTGCATTTCATATCCGACAATATCGGAGAGTCCTTTTTTGTCCATATTTGTTGTGGGCAATAATTGAGAAGCGTGATGAGTGATTTTCTTCTCGGGAAGGGTGTCTTTTGCGACGACGCGGAAAGCCTTGTGCAGTCCAAGTTCTCCCACTCCGTAGACGCGATAAAAGTCGATTATAGTATTAAGAAAAGTTTGAGCAGTCTTGCACGTTTCAAGATCGCGAGAAAGTTTTGCGACGATTTTCGCATACGGCTTGCTCGATTCTTGATTCGCGCTTACGAAATTTGTCAAAAGAGATGCTTTGTCTCCCACGAAAGAGAGCGAAGATAAGTCGTAATTGAAAATATCCATGAGAATTTTGCAATCTTCCTTTGCAAATTCCAGCAAAGTACAATCTTTCGCTTGCTTGCGTTCAAAGGCAAGAGAAAAGGCATTGACGTCGCTTGCAATAAAATACGCGACGTAATAATGCCAGCAATTTCCCTCTACTGCGTGTATATTTGCAAAATTAAGCAATTCGCCGATAGTATCAACGGGTCTTACGTCTTTATTTTCGCAAAAATCGGCGAATTTTTCGAGAAGAGTGCCGTTCGTGTCGAAAAGTCTTAATTGCCGAGTATATTTTTTCATCTTTCAACCTCTGTTTTCATTTTGCGCGTCTTTTTGTAAGACGGTCATTTGAATATTACATAGTATAACATACTATCTTATAATTTAATACCTTTTTAATGTTAAATAGACGGAAATTATTCAAAATCGCCCCATATTGGAAAAATTTGTGTATTGAACAGTGTTCTAATTGATGTTAGAATGAATTCGAAAGGACAAGGAGGTCGTTATGAAAAAATTTATTACGACTTTGATGGGGATAATTATGGTATGTACGCTCACGTTATGCTCGTTCGCAGCGTGTCAGAGCGGTAACGTTGAAGATATAGAAGATATTTCGACGGATTGGAAGGCAAATTGGGACAATTTCCATTTGGATAGTGAAATTCCGCCCGAAGTTGACTTGCCAAGCGCGCCCGAGGAGAATAAAGAGGAAACTCCGACTGTCAATACCGACACTCCGCAAGTTGTCGCGCCACAGGTCAAGTATTCGTCTATGATTGTCAGCGACGCGCAAGGTTTGAATATTCGTTCCGCGCCGAACAGCAGCGCTTCGATAGTCGGAAGTATGGACAAAAACGATATGTTGCGCTATGAAGGAAGCGTCAACGGTTGGTACAAAACGGTTTATAAACAACGCGTTGCATACGTCTATGCGGGCAAGAATTACGCTCATATAGTCAATTTTAAGCAGTCCGATAGCGAGAAAATAGAGAAAATCATTTCGATAGGCGAAGAACTTATGGGATATCCGTACGTTTGGGGCTCTCAACGCTATCACTGGGGCAACGGCGTCTTAAACGCAAACTTCGTTCAGGGCGAATACGACTGCTCGGCTCTTATGCAATACATATTCTATAAAGGCGGCGGAATATTGCTTGATATGAATACCCGTACGCAGGTTTTGCAGGGTAAAACGGTCGCAAACGGCGATTTGAAAAGAGGCGACGTAATGTTCTTTACCAACGCAAGTAGGTGCAACAATACGGGTGTAGAAAGAGTAGGTCACGTGGCGTTGTATTTGGGTAATAATTACATATTGCATACCGCTTCCGACCATGCCGTTATGGAAGAAATCAGCGCGACGAGGTGGAGTTATTTTATCACCGCCAAACGATTTGTGTAGCCACAAGAGAATTATATGGACAGAATAGTTATATTTATGAAAATAATAATATGGATAAAATGGGAAACACGACCGCGTATAGCAATGCGCGGTCGCAGTGAGTGCCTAATGTAAAATCTTTGTAAAATATTCTGGGTAAACAAGCGCTTTCAATAGTGCAAAAACGACAAAATATCCGCTATATCTTGTGTTTTTCGGGCGAAAAAGGGCTTGAAAAATCGCTGATTTCCATAATTTGGAAGGGTTTTTTATATATATGCGTTAAAATTTATGTTTTTTACCCCTTGACTTTTGGCGCGAAAAGGAATATATTTAGAATATAAGAAAGCGCAATTACGCTAATTAGGAGAGGGAAAATGAAAAAATCCAAATTGATTACAACCCTGTTAATTGTTGTGGTGCTGTTGGTCACTTTGCTGTCTATCTTCACTGCGTGTGTTGAAAAAGATGAAGACAAAAAGGGAACGGACGACGATAATAAACCACCTATTACACGACCGGACGATGGAAGCCAAGGCAATAACGGCGGCAATACTCCGGCGTCCACTTATCAAATCACGGACGTCTTCAACATGATTGCCGACGGCGTTGCGACTCCGGAGAAAGTTCTTGGCATAGATTTCGGGGTAGTCTACACTGCGCCGGATGGCAAGGACACTGCGATTGAACTCAAAGGCAACTTCTATGACACGTACAACAACGAATTGTCATTTATTGTCTACCAGTCGCTTGCGGCGCAAGAGGAAAGAGAAAAGGTCTTCGGTCTTTATTTTGTCAATGACAAAGCGTATATCGACCTAGGGGAAGACAAGCCTTTGCTTTATCTTGAAGACTTCAATCTCAATTACATAGTTCAACTTGCGGAGAGCGGTATCGGTATGCTTGGCGGTCTTCTCGACGGCATCAATTTAGGAACGTATCAACCGATTATCAACCTCGTGTTGGCTTCGCTCTTCCCAGATATCCAAATGGAGACGACGGCTGATGGCGGTCAAAACTATACGATTGGCGTTGAAATAAGGTCGTTCCTTGTTGACCAAGTGCCGTCCGTGCTCGGCTTATTGCCGGCTTTTGGCGTTGATTTGAGCGGCTTACCTGTCGATATAAATGCGATTATTTCGTTTGTCGCGAATCTTTTACCTTCGGGCGCGTACACGTTGCACTCCAATTTTGACGCCAACAAAAAGTTGACGTATCTTGGATTGAATATCAACGACAGCGAGGCTAATTCGCAAATGAACATAGGCGTGACAGCGGATATCACGTCCACCGCAGTCGATACTCATATCCCTGAAATCGACGAGACGGAACTTGTCAAATTCTCTCTTACAAATATAGAATTCTCCATTGACCTTTTGGTAGGCACGAAAACGGAGACTGTTATGGACGCGGAAGGCAACCTTGTGGAGCAACCAAAGCGTCTTGACGTAGGTGTTGTAGTAAACGACATCTTGCAACTTATCGGTAACGACGACATCGTGTTCCCGAGAGATTTATTATTACTTGAAGGCGGTACGGGACTTAGATTGACCGTTGCCATCGATTTGGATTTGAATTATAAAAAAGAGCCTGTTGACAACAACAGAATCGCAATTGAAATGTTCTTGCTCAAACAGGATGGAACTCTTGCGGACGGCGAGAATGCAAAACCGGCTGCCGGCATCTATTACATCGAGGGAAGTCTTTACGTCAACCTCGACGGATTGTTGCCGAGCTATATGCAAAATATCAACATAAAAGCAAACGTCAACCTCGACACGCTTGTTAGCGCGCTGGTTGATATGATCACCACCGCAATTGACGGCGCGCTCGGCTTGGATTTCCGTGACATAGTTGATAATTCGGGTATGAAAGTCAACGACGACGGCTCTATTGCGACGGCTTCGATTGAAGACGCTTACAAGGTGCTTTCTACCACGAACGCGAACGTAGTCACCTACTCTATGGATGAGCAAGGCAATTACGTCATCAGCGCAGGATTTAAGAACATTATTAGTTCTGTTCTTTCAATCGTAGGTTTCCAAAACTGCGTCAAAATCGAGGGCAGCAAAATCATTATTGTTGCCGACGATAATTTGATTAAAGCGATAGGAAAATTGATTGGTCAAACTATAGATTTCAGATTCCCTGATATGATACCTGAAATTGACCTCACAATCAATCTCTTCGAGGGCGGTCTTGAGAGCATTGCGGTCAATGCTACCGTATCTTCCGATCTCGACGTTGAAGTCAAGATACATCAGTTCTTGGTTGGTATCGAGGATCTCGACCTTGGCGATCGTATTTCAAATGGAATAGATAAAGATAATACAAAATACTCGGAGTCTTTGAACGGACTTGTAGACACGTTGCTTTCGGGCATTATGCTCAGCACGCACTTTGCTATGACGTTCAACCAAGGCAAATACAATTTTGCTCCGCTTGTAGCAAGCTTCGGTCTACCGCAGTTGGCAGATGCGGACATTATTTGGGAATTTACCGACGACTTCGTAATGGATATGTCTATCAACGTACAAATCTCTCTCGATAGAAACAATGCTGAAAACAGCACTTTGGTATTCGAGTTGAAGATGGACGAAGATTTGCAAATCGGTCAAGGCGCTGATGGCATTAAGTTCGAAAAAGATACTGTATTAATAGGTATATATGGATATAAAAACAGTATTTATATAGATTTATCAGGATTTAAGATAGCAAATATTACGTTGCCGAAACTCAAATTCAATTTGAACTTCTCCGACGTGGTATATTCGATTATTGACGGCGTAGTCGCGCAGTTGCTTGAATCTATGAACGTTGAGGGCGGAGACTTCGCATTCGACTTTGATTTGAGCGAACTTTTGGGTATGTCTTCTGCTCCTGCGACCGCGGCGGTTGCATTGGCTGACGGAAACAGCGATTTGACGTCAAGAGAGGAAATCAACGCAATCATCCTTGGCATAAACAGCGACGCGATTGCTCCGGTAATTTCTATGGCGACGGTTTTGAAAGTCATAGATTTGGTTAGCCCGGGTCTTATCGACGAGTATAGAGAAGCGCTCAACCTTATGGAAGTTAACTTGCGCGTATCTATGGGCAAGACGGACGGTTTCTCGTTCGGATTTACCGGCAATTTAGTTCCTGTAATGTATGAATATCCGGTTGATCCGTTGACGGGTAAGCAGAAGGACAGCATCTGCACCTTCTACTATGACGCTCAAGGCAATCAACTTCTTACTCACGACGAGAACGGAAATAAGATTGTATATCAAAAGCAAAGTGAAGCAAACCCCAACGGTTACGTAACCAAAAAGTATAATTATCAGACTTATGATAAAAGAGATACTGATACAGTCCGTTACGGAGAAGACACTGCATTCAGCCTCTTGTTCGAGATGGGCACGCCGAAGCACCCTGTTGTAATCGGCGCAATTCCTGAGGACAAGAAATTCAACTTTACCGCAAAGGTAGACGATTTCAACAATTACAGATCGGATTTGGTTGATGCAATATTGGACGTCGTAGGCGCGGGTACGTTGGCTCTCGACCTCACGTTGTATACGAAAGACAACGTAATGGATTTGCAAAGATTGATCAACAACGTTCTTGCCAACTTGGGCAAGAGATTGGAGATTCCTGTCAATCTCAGTCTTGACGAATGGCAGACGGACGTTAAGTTGATGTTGCAATGGGATCTTGACCTTGATTCTTCCGCTAGAAGCGCAATCAAGATAGAATTGCAATACAGAGGCAAGGCGCTTTTGGGCGTATACGTTTACCGCAACAACTTCGTCATTGACCTTGAAGGTCTCGGCTTGTTCAGCGCGAAACTTGTAAATACCAATCTTGTCTCCAACATATTCAGCATAATTCAAGGATACGTCGGACAAATCGAAGGTATGGATTTGAACGAGATAATCAGCGACTTGCTTGGAAATGCGGGACTTCCGACCTTGCCGAGCGCAGGCGGTTCGACCGAAGGCGAGATTGCGACTGACGACAGCGTATCTACGATAGGCGAAGACCTCGAAATTATGGATTTGGTAAAATACCTGCTCCAAGGCGTAAGCCTTAAAAATACGGGTATCGGCCTCAACTTTACCTCTACGCTTATCAACACCTTGCTCTACGAGCTCTTGGACCTCAACTTGGGCATTGATATGACGGTTGGCGGTAGCCTTGACTTGTTCAGCAAAGAGATTGAAGATATGTTGAAACTTCAAATCGGCGTTGAGGACATTACGGTAGACGCAAATCTCGAACTTCAAATGGGAAAATCGGATTCGTCTACAATAACTATTGATAAATATAACGTTATCCCTGAATGGGACGCTAGCGCAGGAAGAGTTCTTGCTAAAACGATGCTTGACAACCTTGATATAGGTCTCACGCTCGACATTTCCAACAACACGGCTGACACGCAGAACTCCGACGTATGCAACGGCCCCGGATATTTGAGAATAAGAATTTGGAAAGCAGGCGCAAACGACAGACTTACGGGAGCGAAGGGCAATCCGAGAGTGACTCCGGGCGCGCTTATCGTCGGCGTATATTCGATTGACGGTACGAAGTTCAACAACAGCGCCGCAGGCAACCAAACGCCTATCGCATACATTACGATTGACTACACGAAGACTTCTAAACAAATGGAAGTTAGAATTTGCTCGAACATTGCGAAATTGGTGGTTGATATCGGCGATACGGTAGGAACTATCGGCGTTGACCTAGATTTGCTCGATATGTTGGGAGGTATGCTTGAAGGACTCTTCACGCAAATTGACGGCGTATTCGACGGATTGAACGCAGCGGCAACTTCAACGCAAGCGCTTGCTACGGCAGACGCGAACGATGCAACTACTGACGAACCAGGACCGTTTGACGAGATATTCGCGAACCTTGATATAACCAAGCTTCTCAGCGCGGGTATCGACGTAACTCTCTCATCCAACGGCAACTTCAACGTCAACGTAGGATTTGACCCATACACAATCAATAAGTTGATTGATGACGTATTGTCCTTGGTATTCTCAGGCGGAACGGGCAAGAAGTCTATCCTTGATTTGTCGACGATAGATATGTTCTCGGGCGATTATCTCTCCGAAGTCGTTTGGAATAGAGAGGAAGAAGGCGTATTCTGGAGATCGCTGAGAGATAAAGCGTTGTCTCCTATCATCGACGACCTTGTAAAATTCTATGCAATCAACCTTGGAAGTTTGGGTAGTTCGATGGCATCAGGCGTAATTAAAAACTTGCGTTCTTTGGTTATCTCTTCAATCCTTCCGTTTGCGGTATTCAACGAGTTCAACGTCGGTCTCAACTTTGTTGACGGTACGTTTGCAAACGTATACGTCACCGGCTACGACAGAGGCCAGGATATATTGGATTACGACGGCAACGTTGCTTATGCGGCGAACAAGTCGGCAAGAAAATCCGGCAATTACACGCAGATTTGGATATACAATATGTTCAGCGCCGTCGGCGATAAGGAAATTGCTATTGACGGACAGCAAGGTTTGGTAACGTGGACGGATATTCCGGCGCAAATCGAATACACGCCTTATATCTACGCAGACGACTCGGTAGGCGTACAAGATATCTATAATAAGTACTTCAAAGATAAGAAGGCAAGTTTCCAAGACGGCGCAAGCGGTCAGCTTATCAAGGCAGACGTATCCTTCTACATGAAGTCGTACACTCGTGGCAATATCACGTATACGTATCCGACCGACGGTAGTATCAACAACTATTCGACCACTCCTGTGACTACGGACGAACTTGTAGTATTGAGAGAAAAAGGTACTTATATAATTCAAGCAAGAGCGAAATTCGGCACGACGACGAGAACGATGGATATTGAAATCGAAGCTCTCGGTCTCGGCAGCGGAATTTTGAGAGTAGAACCGTTCTCCATGCACGTCTACGACCAAATGCCTGACTTTATCACGGTAGTAATGAAGGACGAGACGACGAGAAAGATAAGCACAGACTATTTGCAATTCACAGGCTTAGAGCCTGCGGGTTACACAGCGCACGAAGTCACCGCAACGGTACACTTCCCGAGAACGACGCAAGAGGATATGCAAGTAACGGTTACTTACCTTGATTCGACCGTAACCTCGGCAATCGTAAACGGCGATGCAATCAGCGCAGTCGACGACGTACCGAGATTGGTAATAGACCTCTATGACTACGAACTCACGGAAGATTCGAGCATAATGGACTACGTATCGGATAGATTCTTCTTCAAGTATATCGACGGAAGAGCGGACAGCATTTTGGTCAACGGCGCATGGCAGTATGACCAAGAAGCGGTTGACGCATTCTATTCGAGAGTAATCGACGCAGACGGCTATTCGAGAGATGTAGGCGGTACGGCGTTCATAGTTACCAACACTATCGGTAGCGGAAACACCTTGCAGACTGTAAGATTTATGATATGGGTAAGAACCAAGAACGTCGTTCACTTGACGGTAAACGGCGAAGAGGATACCCTCAGAATTGACCCGTATCAATACTATATGTACGTTATTACCGGCGACGAGAGCCTCAATCCGTTCCCGTCTACCGCTATGGCGAACTACTCGCAGACGTACACTTATATCAATGAAAAGGGCGAAGAAGCTACGATGATTGACAACTACAATCTCGAAGCGGAAGAAGTCTTCATCAGATGGAATGCAGAGCAATACCGCGACGTAGATTTCAGCTGGGATAACGACAACAGCTCGAATAATACGACAATCAGCATATATCTCGACAACGACAAGTACGCAGGTAACTTCACTTGGGAGTTCTCGACGAAGTTGGTCGTAATGAGAAACGAAGTTCAGGCAATCTACTTCGACGACGCTCTCACGCAGACGACTTACTTTATCGACCCGTTTGAATACTTGCTCGATATCGAGAACGGCTTGACGCCTCAAGATATTTATCCGAGCGAGGCGAACGTATTGTTCACCAACGGCACGGTACGTAAGATGCCGATACAGTGGATTGGTATCGATAGATTCAACGTCACCGACTATTCGAGCAGAGTGGCTCAGTTGCAAGTCAAGATAGGTTTTGACGCGACTGAAAATCATAATCTTGCTAGTTTGATTAGGGGCGACCTTGAGCAGACCGTTTACGTAAACGTAAAGGTAGAAAACCTCACTCCGGACGGTCTTTTGGTCGCAGGTAGCGAATACAGCAAGAGAAACAATAGAGGAGACGTCTTCTATATCGACCCGATACAGTATCTCTACTACGGAGTAGATCCGTTCCCGAGAACAGTAACGATGGTATACAACAACGGCAATAGATCCGACCTCGACGTAAATTGGACCTTCGATAGAAGTCTCATCACGATGAACGGCGGTAAGTATCAAGCGACGATAAGAGTATCGTCAGATTATCAATACGTCATCGACGTTGAAGTCTTGGATCGTACCAACTTGCAAAGCGCGATTGAAAGCGTAGATATTGACCCGTACAAGTACGCGACTGCGGAAGACGGAAGCAGAATATACTCCAACTTCGCGGATACGTCTTACCTGTATAAGCAAATCGCCACTATCGATTACAGCNACTACAACAACGTCAAAGTGATCGGCGACGTGAACGTAGCGTCGGGCAACGTGTCGAGCGAATTCGATACCTACGTTCAATACGAGGTAACGTATATTAGAAACAATCAAACGNCTGAGCAGACTTCCAAGATGANGACGTTGGACGAAGTTGCNGACTTCTTCGCAAGAGACGCGGCAAACTACACGATNGTATCGGCTGTAGTAAAACAATACTTCANAGTCAGCGTTGAGTGGGATTTGACGGAAATCAACTACGCGATTACCGACAGCTACATCGTCAAGATGCGCGCTAAGGCNTTGGATGCAAGCAATGACAGAACGTTCAGAATCAACGTAAACGTAATGGCTAAGGAAGTCGAGTACGTAGGCGACGAAGAATACTACATCATGATTGACTTCGGCGGAAGCAGTCTCACNGAAGATCAGGTATTGACAAAGTCGATTACTCGCAATATCGAAGTAATGTTCACNGACGGCACNANAGGTATATACGAGTGTACGATTGATTTGTCGACTGTCAACTTCGAGTATTACAACTTGATAAGCACGAGCGACGGCTACGTNACAAGAGAGAANGNAGCANTNAACANCGACGATATCTACGATTACGGCGTGGACGTAACTGTTACGGTATGTAGCGGAGATATCGCGCAAACCAAGACTATCAGAGTNGTAATCGTTTACGCGGCACAATAGTGGGGGGATAACAAACTTATGAATGGAAAGATTATGAAAAAAACCATTACGGCATCTATCGCAGTGTTACTTATAGTAGCGCTCGCGATAGCGTTGGCGTGTTTCTTAAACAAGCCTGTGCCTACTACAAATGCCGCAGGAGAATTTTTTAGAGCGACTTACGTGAGTTCTCACGGACTTTTGACGGACGAAGATTTGACTGCGGATGAGCAGGGCAGAAAACATAGGACCAAGGCTCAAGAAAGCGCGTATTTGAATACTGCAGAAAGCAATATTTTGGAGATTACCANCGGTCAGACGCTGTATGAATTCCTCAACGGCGGANACAGCCAGTATTCTCACGCNTATCTTGCGGCTGACGTAAGCTTTGCGTANTCNAACGNAACAGGCGCGCCTCAAGATTATCAATACAAAGTGGAAAAATCAAGTTCCAACGCTACGTTCANNAGAGTGCTTGACGGCAACGGCTATACTTTGAGTCTTTGGGGCGGCACGGGCNTCNTGTCCGGNGATACGAGCGTTNCGTNCNCNGACAACTATTTCGGATNTGGNGG
>JAAVHQ010000021.1:48792-57949 GCA_014799645.1 Clostridiales bacterium
TNTGGTCGGGCTCGGACNATACCGANTCCACCGGTTTGTTCGTAAGCAACGGCNNTAANATCGGNGCGACNGGCGGCGTAATCGCAGGTTTCAACGACAAAGGCGGNCAACTTGACAACGTAAGACTCAATCTCAAAAGCGCTTNCAAAATAATNGACCGCNCAGGCANCNANGGCANTNTATACNNCAACTTTTCTTTCGCAGGCGGTCTTGTGGGAAGAGCGGGCGGAGGCAGNTCTATNAACAACTGCCAAATAGATATCTCCGATAGCGCGGGCNTNTANGCGGGNNCTGCNGGNANGNNNACGGGTNNATTNGACNACNCTTATACCCTTTCGGTAGCGGGNGGTTTGGTCGGNAGAATAGANCAAGGNNCGAGAAGTTCCCAATTATCCGCTGACCTTGTCCCNGCAATAGTACAATACAGCGCAGTTTCGGGNAGCGGTAAAGTCAAAGCNTACTGCGCAANNGNTTCNGGTAGNGGTAANAACNCTGNCGCGTATAGAAAAGGTTTCTTCGCGTATGCAGGCGGAGCGATAGGCGNATGCNTTGANATCGTAAANGNCGATNNCNNNNGCNACTNCGTGTTGAACGAGTCGACCAACAAGAGCAATCACAACGTCGATAACGGACAGGTTGTGGGAATTATCTCCGACTGGACGGGTCTTGCGCAANCAAATTATACAAACGTCGATTGTCAGTCATACGGACAAATGTTCGGCACGGTTGGCGAAAACGCGCAACAGACNGTAGTGCTTTACAACCTCAATTCNTTTAGAGNATCAGTGAATAACNCCNNTACGCTCNTTGCAGGCGGCAGTNNNGNAGATAATCTATATCTTGACTTTGCCAGCNCGGCGCAATCGACGTCTTGGGCGTCAATATATCCGACGAATGAAGGCGGAGAAGTCATAGTCAGATTGGACGGTGAAGATATGTCAGCCATCGCTATNGCAGACGGCGCGGACGTCACCGACGCANAGTTGGCTGCGGAAGCAGGCGCTAGCGTGTCCTACGAATTCGAGCAAGGTCAGACGGGCAATATAATTTGGAGAGCGACCAACGGCGGCGGANCAGACCGTATNAATCTCCAAAACAGCGCTCCGGTATATGCGGAGAAGACGGCTATTAGTTCNAGAACCACAGGCGAATACGAGTATACTTTCGGTANAATTACTACGATAAGTTTCGAAAATACCAACGGCGACACAACCGCGAGAGGTTATCAAGGCAAGAGCGCAATACTCAACAAGCCTAACGTAGTTTCCTCTTTGGGTGGAACTATCGAAGAATACAAAGACAGCGAATGGACNATTACCAGAAACGGCGTGGTTACCGATATAAGCGGTACGTCTCTTCCTGGCGCATATAGAATGAACGTTCAGGCGGAAGAGCAAACCTTCTATCCTATGGGCTATTACAGCGAAGACCAAAAAATCGCGGCATGGACTCAGGCCACCGATTACGTATTTACGATTACCGTAGGCGAATTGAATTACGGCGCGAATACGGCTGTAGAGGAAGGTTGGAGNAACAGCGCATATTTCGAACTTATGATGACGAGCGCGGACGACTTTGATTCAATCAAGTCNTTCAGCAACGGTCAAGTTAAANATTGTGATTTTACTAAAACAGGCGCAAGCGCGTACGTTACGATTAGCGATTCTACCGGTAAAAACGGTATGAAATATACCTTTATCGCGTATGCGGTTGACCCTGCTACCGGTAAAGACATCGAAGTCGCAAGAACGAAGTCTGCTGACGACAAACTCGTCAAGATAGACAACGAACTTCCNGAAATAGGCGAAATCACCTATTACGTAAAATCTTCCAGCGGTAGAGAAACTCCTATCGCCGAGTCTGAACTCAGTACTTGGCGTAAGGATAGAATCGTCGCTAAATACAACGTCATCGACACGAAGAGCGGTATTAAATCTGCTCCGTCTTCTGCAAACGGTCAGAAGGGTTTGTCAATCAACAACTCTCAAGTAAAAGACGACGGAAGTTATGACGTCGAAGTTACTTTGAGTATGAATACCGAGTATACTATCTCTTATCAGGACAACGTCGGTAATATTCTTGACGTTAAGTTGCAAGCAAACGTAGACTATATGACGACTAAGCCTGCTATGGATTTGACCAACGTCATCTATAATACCAANGCTTACGGCTATTCTACGTCGGGCGCAACGATAAGATTTAATACGACGATAGGCTGTTCGGATTGGCAGTTGCAATACAGCTGGCAAAANNANNCNNACGGCTCGGATANNTGGGAAGACGCTATGGCGCAAAACTCAATAGGCGCGAACACCGAAGATAAGTTTATTATGAACAANTCCAACTCTTATTCTTTCCGTATCAACTGGAATATGGGAGACGCGCAAAGAGGCGGAGCNGACTTCAAAATGAGAATGGTCAACGTACACGGTCTTTANGATACGGTTGAATTGTCTTATGACGACGAAACGTTCGTAGGAAAGTACTACATCAACTATAAAGTTGCCAANATTTACGTCAACAAGGCTCTTGACGGCGTAAAAGTATCGGGCGGAGATTACAACGGAAGATCTTTGGCGGACTTGATGAAGAATTTGAGNGCGGATGCCTTAGCGGCGTTNTTAGACAAGNNNTACGACGGCACGGACGAGTACAAAGGAAACGTTGAATTCGTNGTACCGGTGACTTATGGCTCGGATGAGATGGCAAATCCGCAAGAGTTTGTAGACGAGAACGGAGTCGGCGTACTCTATTCGCTTGCATACCTTGCTCGTCCGCAAAATATTGACGCTGTGATTAAGATGAATATCAAATACGATTCCGCAAATGCNGGAAAGGTAAAACTTACCTTATCTTTTGCCGAAGTCGTAGTAAATTGGGGCAAAGAGAACGAGGAAGACGTTTCTGAAAAATACAATTTGTACTTTGCCGATTTCGTTGACGCNAACGGCGATAAGAACATCGATTTTACCGACGAGTATGAGATTGTAGCGGACAAATTCATCTCTTCNACAAGAACTATTGAAAACAGAAATATAAACAAGCTTGCGCTTGAAATNGATTTGCGCAATAGCGAAGTAGTCAAAGGATTGCCGCAAACGTACTATTACGGCGAAAAAGTTCCCGCAACTGTTCAAGCGAACGTCCCCGGACTTAAAGACGCTATTGATATTAGGCTTAATTCTACCGCGCAATCNGTTNCGGCAATCGGTACGTACGAATGCTCNGGCGAGGCAATCAACTACGACAAGTCGAATATGGATNTGCGCGTAAGATCGACGGAAGTTANGGTTCAAGCGTTGCCGGTATACGTTGAAGTTAAGTTCGACGGCAAAGTAGATATTCCGTCTACTGTNAGCGCAGGTACGACGCATACGTTCACGGCTGCNTACGTAGACATCTACGGCAAGACGCAGAATGCAGACGTCAAGTTGTTGCTTATGAGCGACGACAACGAAGTCGCAGAGACAATCAACGACGGTTCTATCTATAAAAAAGGTACGTATCGTATCGTCNTATCTATCGCGGANGCAAACTACGCAGTAAGCGACGCGAATTACTTGGACGATACGCTTATGCTCAACTTCAAGATTGTTCAAGGAAAACTCAATCTTGCGATGGGCGTCAACGTAGTCGAGTACAACGGCGGANAAGGTATCGAATATAATGCGGGCATACCGTCGAATATCTCCTCGCAACTCTTCNATAAGGATNNNCTCNCTTATATCTACTATCCGTATTTTGAAGGCGCTAAGTATGATCCGATTTCCAATANGATTAGCGGTAATACTTGGGATAGAGAAAGCCCAATGGCAGAGAAGCCTTCGCAAGTAGGTTTGTATCACGTTGAAGTAATCTATGAAGGCAACGATTCGTTCATTGCCAATGAATATAGCGGCGATTTGCAAATCGTCAANGCGACCACTATAATTGACGCGCCGGGTACGGTATCTTACTCTTACGANATCGACGACGAAACGCAACTTCCTTATAGACGTACNTACGACTTGGTAAAGGCTCAGTTGAAGGTATATTCGACCACCGCGGCTAGGGAAGTATTGTTTGATTATAATGACAAGAACGCCGATTATTCTCTCATCAANATTAAGTACCGTNACGACAAGACCAATACTTGGATAGACGTCAACGAGGANGCTGAAGATGAAGGTTGGTATACNCAAATGNNNAGTTACCGTTTCCTCGTACAATATCTCGGCGACGACAGCCANGANCCGTGCGAACTCTCCGTAACNATGAGAATTACCGCTGCGGAATTCAAGAACATTGATATTGAGGACGTAGAAGGCACTTATGACGGCAAGACCAATTTCGCGACGAAACTCTCGCCTGTCGGACTTGGACAATATCCTTTGGCAAAAGTANNGTATTCGTATAATANANTAGTTAATNAANNGTANGNCAGCCTTAGCNAANTTNCNNTNNTCAATGCNGGTACGNANACNGTTACGATGNNNNTNTCGCAAGAGGGCTTTGAGACTAAGNCTTATACTGCAACTGTCCAAGNTAACGCAGCGAAGATTGTAGGTATTACGGCTATNCCGGTAGNGGCGACCTATGACGGACAAAGACATAGCGTCACGTTCAANGGCTTTGATACCGTGGGCGGTAAAAACNANTACNNNGGANTTGANGTAANAATATTGCCTTACAATAGCGNCTATAGTGANGAAGGTANTCTNTATGCAANCAANGCNGGCAACTACATNGGAAAAGTNNAANTAANNGTTCNNAACCATGAANATTTGATACTCGATACGATTATTCAAATCGANGCTGCCGAGATTGAGGTTACTGANGCGTNTATAANCATTCCGGACGGTAAACTTCCNAGCGGAGTTNAANTANANGANGATACCTATTNNGGATNNTATAAGCAGGGNGANAANGAAACTTNNGTTNCGCTCAAATTCAGAAATGAAAANGGCGAAATAGTTACCCCGAATTCAAGCGGCGTTCTTGCTGACGGNAAGTATACGGTCGAACTCNACGTCGGCGACAACTACTACATTAATTATAAATGGGATTTGGTAGTAGGAAATATCAATGCGAAAGAACTTACCGTATCAGGTATCATAGCGGTTGTGGTAACTGCAGTGGTAATGGTAGCGGCGATAGTTACGTCTGTGATAGTCGTCAACAACAGAAAGAAAAATGAGGTGATGGACTAATGGAGGGAAAGATTATGTCTAATGCTAGGAAAAAAGCGCTTATAGCAATACAAGCAGTGATAGTGGCTATTATGTTTGTAGCCGTCTTGATATTGGGAATGAGCGCAGCAAGCATAGGAGCGGCGGACGGCGCGTCCGTAAGAGAAGCTGTTTCTGAAGGAGTGGAATTCGTAGACGGATTGAACGTCAACGGTCACGTTTCGAGTACGTACGACCCGAAGACGGCGTATGCTACCGTAAACTCCGCGCCTTTGAGAACGGAGGCTGATATTAAAGCTTTCTTGCAAGGAACTAAAACCGTAGAGAAATGGGAAAACGGCGCGTGGGCAACGTACAGCGGTGTCACCGCAACGACCGGTTATCTCTATCTTGAAGAGAATTCCGATAAGAACTCGATAAATTTCAGTTGGGACGGCAAGTTGACTGCCAAATATATGCCCAACAATCTTACCTTCGACGGAGCGGGCAAGCAAATCGTACTTACCGCAAGCGGCACTGACGTTAACATCAGAGACATAGCGCCTTGGGTATATGTTTCGTCTTTGACCAACGCCAACGACACGTTCTTTACCTGTTCCCGCGGTTCTTCTGCTGATTTTGCAGACGTTTGCGGCGCGTTTATCGGTTACGTTCCGGGTTCGGCGACGATTAAAAATACCAACTTCGTTTACAGAAGTCAATTCTACGGAACTTTGAACTCTATGGAAAGCGGTACAGTAGGTCTTGTATCGGGATATTGCAACGGAAAGATTGATAATTGCAGCGTTACGATGGAGAACAACTCGTATTTCAAAGTATATAAGCAATTTGAAGATAAAAGTACGTCAATGGGCGACAACTCAGTCGCTTTGGGCGGATTTGCAGGTATGTTGTCGGGTTCAAGCGCTACGATAACCAACTCTTCCGTCAATCTCGCAGGCGACAGCCTTTTGTTCGCCAGCGCGCAAACTAGGCTTTCTAGTGACAGCGACAATGCTTGCGTGTTCCTCGGCGGTATAGCAGGTTGGATGGGCGCAGGTTCTACCGCTTACAACCTTACTACAAAAGGTACGGGTACTCTTGAGGCGACGTTCAATACAGGTTCGAGCAACGTTTACGGACTGTCCGGTATCGCTGTCGGCAGCTGTACGCAAGCGTACAACAAGGACGGAAACACAAAAGCAGCCGACGTAGTTTCAGGTACGAGTACTGCGGGAAGAATCGACGGTATTATCAACAGTTGGACGGGCGTCGCTAAGTACTATTACGGTTGGGCAAACGTTGCGCCCAACAGACTATCCGGCGCTAGGGAATTGCAAGGTTTGATCGTCGGTATGTCCGGCGTCGAGAAGACGAGAGACGGCAAAGCATTCTCAAACTGCGAACCGTCCAATGACGAAACCGTATCCAATATATACAGCATCAACTGTTCATATGACCACATTGACAGTTACGCGATAGGACACTCTTTTGCGACAAAGAGCGGCGACAATCCCAGTCCGAGAAAAGATTTGGTCAACTATGTAGATATCAACCGTCGTAAAGAGGGCAGCACTTCCAACAATATTGTGACAAGCGTCGCGCCTTTGGATGAGGCGTACGTGACTTGGATAGGCTCTACCGACTCCTCTAATAAGGGCAACCTTGCGATTGTAGTAGACATTCAAGACGAGTTACATATTCTTTGGTCCGATTCGATTGTCAAGCGCACGTCAAGCGGCGCGATAGGCGAGAGTTTGAGCAATACCTATTATGAAAAAAGCTTAAATTTCGAAGAAGCAAAGAATAATTATGGCACAACCTATACTACTCTTATAAGAGGAAATTATCCTGACGTGACTTTCACCTACGATTTAGGTCGCGCCGTATACCTCAAAAAAATACTCAACGGTAGAATTGAAATGATGGGAGACGTTGAAGCTGACGATATAGAATACGGCAACTTTTTGCAAGTGCCTGAAATTCAGCTTTACACCGACGAAAATCTCTCCTCGGGCTACGTAAGGACGATATCCGCGACCGACCGCACCTATTGGAAGACTTTGAAGGACGGCGCAATGAATCTCGAAAGCGCTTCCGGAATTAAGGAAGTCGGAACTTATACCACTTTCCTTTATCTTGAAAACGCAGACGGAATGGATTATAGCAATATTCACTTGCTTGATACGTCTTACCGCCTCGTTGCTTACGTTCAAGACGACTGGAACTTTAAGGATTACGCCTATGAGCACGAAGGTTACTCGCACGTTGACATTGCAGGCGTTAAGAGCTTTGAATGGCAACCGAGAATTGTGCAAAATATAGTGCCTAAGACGGTAACTCCGGTTGTCAGCGAACCGGCTAGAAATACGATAACGGGCAACGCATTGACTTGGACTAACGAGGGAGACGCGAGAGCGGTTGACTATCAAGGTTCGTCAATCACTTATACCGGAACGGTAGCGAGCAGCGACCTTGTCACAGGCGACGCTGACGTTACGGCTACTCTTGAATATTACACGACCGATGAGAATTATACGTTCAATGCGGACAATCAAGTGCAAAGCGCAGTAGACGTGGGCTATTATCTTGTACGCGCCGTTTCTTTGAGCAATCCGAACTATCAGCTTGCCCAAGGCATAGAGGACAAGAAACTTCATATCAATAGAAGAACGACTAGAATTGACAAAAATACTTACGTCACCGAGGATAGATCCAACGGCGTATATCGCGTAAGTCTGGATTACAACGGCAACGAGCAGATTATTTCCTACGGTAGCGGCGTCAACTACACCACTCAACAGGAAATGGACGCCAACAACTGGGCATTCTTCTTCTACAACGTCGAAGAAGTCGATTTGGTCATGCTCCAAGTTGACGTAATGGGAATGGACGACAGCGAAAACTATGACGCAACCAACGTATCTCAAAAAGATGAGAACGGAAATTACGTAGGTTCGTATAAGGTTGTTGTAAGCTTCGCCGACGGTACTGCGGCTGACAACTATAATTTGCCGACTATAACGACGTTTATNGTCACTATCTTGCCGGCTGAAATTGATTTCGAGACGCCTGAGCAAACAGAATTCTTCTACGGCGACATAATGCCTGAGGAAGAAGGTCCGTACGCTTACGCTATCGCAAAAGACGGAACTCAGGTTGAACCGACNAGAGCGACGTATGAGCAAAGGACGAACGNCGTATGGAATCCGTTGGAGGCTCTCCCGAGCACCGTAGGTCATTACCGCATCACGTATTATATTGACAATGAAAGCAATCCNAACTATATGGATTCTTCAAAGTCATTCGAGATAGACATAGTTCCNAGATCGGTTACGTTCCGCGTTACGGCAAATCAAAAGANNGAATATACTTTCGGCGCGGCTATNCAACCGGGCTCAGGTTCTTTCGAGCGTTTCAACTCCACCACCGACACCGGACTTTCGGTAGAACACGGACGTTATCAGAAAGTTGNGTATAGATATCAACGCATAGGCGATCCTATTGNNCCNGATGCTGTGAATCCTACCCCTGAGGGCGTTTATCCGGATTATCAGAGATTGACGACTTTCGATGAGATAGTCAATTTGCCGGANGAAATTTGGGANATNGGCTGTTATATCGTATATCCTTTGCTTTTGCTCTCGTGCGGTCAAGACCACTCTCAAGACCACGAGGCGGGCTATATTCACTACGTATACAATGATTATAATAGAGNCGTGTACGACAACTACGAGTTTGTGTTGAGNACGAGTTTCGTCAACGTNCAAAAACTTGAAGTAAAAGTTCAACTCAAAAACGTCNATAAAGAATACTCTAAGGCAGTAAATTTCCTTAGTTTTGAGGCAAATGCCAAAGATGNAAACAGAGCATGGACGTANCCAAGCAACGCAAACGCAAACGCATATTTCAGAACNGANGACAANATCNTTCTTCCTCTTANCACNACGGCNNANGNGNNAAGTGANGTNGGNGANNNAATTCCTATCATANCNTNGACTGNGANAANG
>JAAVHQ010000021.1:57954-102895 GCA_014799645.1 Clostridiales bacterium
GGNANCGGCGTGAACGGCGATACCGCTTTCAATAAAGCCAANAACTATACTATTACAATCACAAACTCCGTAGATAGCAATATCGGCGAAAGATGCAGTTACGTGATAGTAGAGAAGTTGACTGTCAACGTNAGAACGTATTTGGANNTAAGAGAAATCACGTACGGCGACGAGTTNCCTACTCCGACTTATATAATCGAAGGCGACGGCTTTATGGCNNNNGACAATATGCAAGAAAACTGGGTATATACGTTGGAAGGCGAGATTGTTGACGGTCAGCCGAAAAACGTAGGTACTTACAATTTGAGCGTAGANTTCGATACTTTGAATCCCGACGCAATCGCCAACTACAACGTTGTTGTCAACGGTTCGGCTCTTCTCATAATCAATCCGAAAGTAATCNGTATTAAAGATTTNGAAGTCGTAGGCGACGACTCNGATNCANATNCGNNCGNGANCGTCAGCACGTACNNATACAACGGTAGTCATAGACATCCGAAAGTTAATATTACGTTCGAAGACGGCGACGTCGTTGAGGGAGATAATATCTCAGTTGAATTCAACTTCTATGACTCTCACGGCAACATTGTCAACGAACCGCAAAACGTAGGTACTTATATCGCAAGAATCGAAGGTAATAGAGTCAGCAACGTAGTAAACGGCGTTGTCACAGGCGTAAACGAGAACTACGTATTGAAAGACGTAGATTACTCACAATTCGACGACGCAATAGTTACGATTAATCCGAGACAAATCACCGTCGTGGTAAACGACGCAACGAGAGTTTATCATATTCCTGGTTCGTTGAAGGCTGTCAAGGCAGGCACTGACTTGCAAGATAGAGACTATATCGACGACGGTCAATTGCCGTATACTCTCGCAGGAAGCTTTGTCGCTACGGACAATATCAGCTATAGATTGTACGTTGAGGAATCGGATTTTGACGACGTTGTCGACGGAGAAATCGACCGCGGCGTTGTAAGAATTGAGTTNATTGGCGACGCTATCGACGCCGGCAACTATGATATTACTTACACTTGGGGTAACTTGCTCGTTATCGACGCGAACTTCAACGAAATTCAAAACTATCTCTTCGTNACGTTCGACGGCAAGCGTATCNNTCGCGACATTGACGCTAGCGAAGTCGTATACACGGGNGAAAACCTCTTCTCAAGATTTGACTTCTACGTTTACAACGAAGCGGTTAGAGAAGTGATACACAAAGAAATCACCGATGTGAACGGCAACAATGTCAACGGTGAAATCAGAAATGCAGGTACGTACAAGATGGTGCTCACCGGCGACGGCGAGACCTTCTCGGGNGAATATACTCTTACCTTTGTGGTCAACAGAGCAGTTCGTAATCTTACCGCGGCTGANATCAANATGGAAGTGCATTACAACAAACTCGTATTCTCAAGCGATATCGCNGGTCTTGAATATAGCGTCAACAGCGCAGACGGCGACGACTCCTTCGAGCCTGCCGATAGCAATAAATCTTACGTATATACAAACGTAGATCCGTTGAACAACTACTACATCAAGATTAGAGTTACGAGAATGGAAACCAGCGAGAACTTCGACCCCAACTACTTTGAATCCAACGTATTGGAACTCTTTGTAAGAACGGGTATCGACGCAAACGACCTCGCAACNAGAATCAACGCTATCAAGACNATTACGTTCAGCAATCTCTCTGCATACAGAGAACTCAAAGATCGTATCAACAACGTACACGCTGACGATATGTCTTTGCTCGATAGCAATCACATCGCAGCTTTGGACGCTTCGCTTGAAAAGTTGCTTTCGGACGCTACCTCAGCAGTTGCAGGCGCGCAAAACGTTGCGGCTAAGGCAGTAGGCAAGAGCAACAANTCGACGAGCGCTACCGCAATGGCTCTTTCGAGCGCAAGTCTCGGACTTGGCGTGGCAGGCTTAATGCTCGGTATCGTTGCAAAGAAGAGAAAGGAAGACGAAATGGAAGAAGAAGTTAAGACTGTCAAAAAGACCAACGGCAAGAAAAACGCTAAGAGAATNTTGAGCGTAATCGCAATTATGCTCGTTGCGGTAATGACGGTAATGGCNTTCGTAGGTTGCAACGACAATACTATGAAACAAGACGAAATACTCGACCTTGCTTCTTTCAAGNACANATAGNGNAGAGAAGTCGAGAAATTATGAGATTACCGTATCTTACGGCTCGACGATTGTCTATCGCAACGAAAACGGCGTGGAAACTGTTGATTCGAATATTACCGCTCCGTCATTTGCGTTGGGCGCAAACGGAAGCGGTCTTGACTTCAACGTAGATTACTTCGANAATATTGCGTTCGTNACTTCAAAGACGACTGCTACTTTCAACGCTGACGTGAAAGACGTAAGTTCATTCCTCGGAATTGCAAATGCGACCAATGCAAGCGTAAGCGTTGTCGCTAACGTAGATCCAAAGAGATTGACNTCGATTGAAATCGAATACTACGTCAACGGTTTTAAGACGCAAATCATTACCACTCTCACGTATTGATTGGCGAAGACTAATTCAATTAAAAGTAAAGCGGTAGAAATACCGCTTTCTTTATAGGACGGTATTATGAAAATACTTATTATCGGCGGAGGCGCGTCGGGAATGATGTGCGCGCTCAAATCTGCGCAAAAGGGCGCAAATGTCACGATTGTGGAAAGGAACGAGAGAGTGGGAAAGAAGTTGCTCGCCACCGGCAACGGCAAATGCAATCTTTCCAACTTGGGCGTGTCCAAGGACGCGTACAACAGTCCTTTTGTCGAAGCGGTTTTGTCAAAGTATGACGCGCAAAAGATTATGGCGGAGTTTGCTTCGCTCGGTTTGCTTTGCAAAGCNGATTCCGAGGGCAGAATTTATCCGTACAGCGAAAGCGCGACGACTGCGCTCAACGTGTTGCTCCAAAGACTTGCCGAGTATGGCGTAGAAACCGTATGCGACTGCTCCGCGCAGAAGATAGAAAAGATAGGCGACGGCTTTAAGGTAATCACTACGAAAGGCGAATACCTTGCGGATAAAGTNGTGCTTGCGACGGGCAGCGACGCGACGTCGGGCTTCAACTCGCANTCGCTTGTAAACGGATTCGGACACAAGAGTGTCCCGTTGAATTACGCTATTGCGCCTTTGCTTTGCAATGAAGTCAAAGGGGCGAACGGAGTAAGAGCAAAAGTATACGCGTCCATTGCCGTCAACGGAAAGACGCTCATGGGCGAGAGAGGGGAGTTGCTTTTCAAAGACAACGCGCTTTCGGGAGTGTTGGCGTTCCGCCTTTCGTCTATGCTCGCGAGATATAGAGAGANCGTNAAATCGTGCGAGGTAAGCGTAGACTTCGTNCCNGATATGAGCGAGAAAGANCTCGCCGATTATATTTACGCAAATTGCAGCGCGTNCGCGCCGCTTGAAGGCATTTTGCACAAAGCGTTGGCGCACAACGTACTNNCNAGAGTACCTATGGACAGGTCGCTTATTATGTCGCGNAANAAAGCCGACGATATCGCTCGCGGTTGCAAAAACTTCAAGGTNAATATNACCGGTATCGGCGGAAAAAGCAGCGCGCAGGTCGCAAGCGGAGGCGTTGCGTTGGACGGTATCAACGATAATACTTTGCAATCTAAACTNTGCAAGGGCTTGTATATTATCGGNGANGCGACGGACGTCGACGGACTTTGCGGAGGNTTTAACTTGCATTGGGCGTGGGCAAGCGCGCTGGCGTGTAGCGAGGATATGTTATGATAAAGGTTCAGTTGAAACTTCCCGTAGGTTACACCTTACCCGATTTGGAAAGAGAACTTTCGTCAACGCTTAGNATTTCGCCGAGCGAAGTCGAGGANTANCGCATAATAAAAAAGTCTATCGACAGCAGAGATAAGAGACGCATTCACTACGCGATTAGCGTAGCGGTNAAGTTGCGCGCGGAGAGAAAATANCTTGCGAAAAACAAAAAGGCGNTTATTTACACTCCGCCTATAAATTCGCTTGACGAGATAATACCGAAAGTAAAGGAATTGAGCAAGTCNCCCGTAATTATAGGCGCAGGNCCGTCGGGACTTTTCGCAGGACTTACGCTTGCCAAAGCGGGTCTTAAACCTATAATTTTCGAGCGTGGAAAGCGCGTGGAAGAGAGGACGAAGAGCATAGAGAAATTCGTATCCGAATGCGTACTCGACGTGGAAAGCAACGTGCAGTTCGGCGAGGGCGGAGCAGGTACGTTTTCCGACGG
The DNA here is from genome assembly GCA_014799645.1 of Clostridiales bacterium. Lineage (GTDB taxonomy): Bacteria > Bacillota > Clostridia > Christensenellales > UBA3700 > RACS-045. The sequence continues at coordinate 62,193 of JAAVHQ010000021.1, forward strand.
GAAACTCAATACGGGTACGGGCTCGGATAAGATAAACGTAGNGCTTGCGGANTTNGTCAAGCACGGCGCGCCNGAACAGATNGTTTACGAGGCAAAGCCTCATATNGGNACGGANAAATTGATAGACGTCGTCAAGAATATACGCGAGGANATNATATCGCTNGGCGGTAGCGTGTATTTTGATTCGCGACTTACNGANNTTANCGTAAANGACGGCAGACTNAAATCTATNAGCGTACAGACGAAAGAAAAGGGACTTTGGACGGTNGATTGCGATTACTGTATTCTTGCCGTCGGACATAGCGCAAGAGATACGTTCGAGATGCTTTCATCCAAAGTGTTGATGAACGCAAAGCCATTCTCTATTGGCGTGCGTATAGAACATTTGCAGNCGAATATCGACAGAGCGCAGTACGGCGACACAGNNGGNCTTCCGCCCGCTACGTATTCNCTTGCCACGCATTTGGNNAGCGGTAGGTCGTGCTATACGTTTTGTATGTGTCCGGGCGGTTACGTCATGCCGGCGACTTCCGAAGAAAACGCGGTNGTAACCAACGGTATGAGTTATTTNAGCCGTGACGGNANAAACGCCAACAGCGCGTTGCTCGTAGGCGTAGAACNAAGCGATTTCGGCTCGGACAACCCTTTGGCTGGCGTGGAGTTTCAACGNAAGTACGAAAGGCTCGCGTACGCNCTTACAGGCTCGTACAAAGCGCCTTGTCAACGNTATGAGGATTTGANAGAGGGAAGAGTTACGCAAAGGCTGGGCGAAGTCAANCCNACGTACCCCATAGGCGTGGAATTTGCCGATTTGAGAGAGTGTTTGCCNTCNTACGTAACTGACAGCATAAGCGAGGCGGTAAGCGCGTTTGATAAAAAACTCCACGGCTTTGCGCANCCNGACGCGTTGTTGACGGGAGTTGAGACGAGGTCGTCNTCGCCCGTNAGNATTATNCGAGACGAGCAAGGATACAGTAGCGTAATCGGACTTATGCCTTGCGGAGAGGGCGCGGGCTACGCAGGCGGAATAACTTCGGCTTCCGTCGACGGTATAAACGTCGCGTTGAGACTGATTGGGAACGCTTGTAAATCGTTGTAAACCGAAATATAAAAACGTNTCTTATATTTATATAATATAAATAATTGAATTTTACTANTCGGTATGCTATAATAAAAAAATAGAAGGTGGGAATAATAAGAAAATATAACACCATAATGTACTTTATGAGGTAGATATGAACAACAAGACAAAACAAATAATCGTCGTAGTTTCGGTATTCATACTGGCTTTGGCATCTTTGGGAACGGTAATCGGACTTCTCGTCAGCGCGGGTCGTCTTTCCGAATACTCAAACGGATTTTCCTATACTTTGAGCGGTACGAGAGCCACAATTACCGGCTATGACGGCGACGATACGGACGTAGTCGTACCCGACAAGGTAAGAGGCAACAGAGTAGTTTCCGTAGCCAAAGACGCGTTCAAGAGCAAGGCAAGCGAAATCAAGACGATTACGTTTAAGTCCAATTCGTCCTTTACTCTTGAAGACGAAGCTTTCCAAAACTTGACGGCTTTGGAAAAAGTAGTTTTGCCAAGTTCTCTTAAAGAAATTCCCGACGGCGCATTCAGCGGCTGTAAGGCGCTGAAAAGCGTTATTATTCCGGACAGCGTAACGCGTATCGGCGACGACGCTTTCAAAAACTGTAGCGCGCTCGTATTTGCGTACAAGAGCGAAGATTACTCCACGGAAGGCGAAAACGCAATCGATGAGGAAATCTTCTATATGCCGAGCGGGCTTTTGGAAATCGGTTCAAGCGCGTTTGAAAGTTGTACGTCATTGATAGGCGCGCACTTCAACAAGGCTTTGGAAAAGGTCGGCGAAGACGCTTTCAGCAAAGCTTCCGCGCTTACCGAACTCACTCTTGACGAAGACTGCGAGTTGGCGTCTATCGGCAACGGAGCGTTCCAAAACACGAAATTGAGTTCGACCTCGAACAATCTTCTCATATTCCCGCACCTCACGAGCATAGGAGATAGAGCGTTTGCAAACGTCACTACCAATTTCAGTCGATTCAAAATACCTGCGACAGTTAAGAGCATCGGAGCAAACGCTTTTATGGGATGCACGTCGCTTTCATACGTTTTCTTTGACGAAGACGTGGAACTTGAAAGTATGGGCGAGGGAGTATTTCTCGACTGTACGGTATTGGAGAACGTTGGACTTGTAGGTAAAGAAAATAATACCATTACTCAATATCAGTTGCCCGATTCTCTCAAAGAAATTCCGGCAAAGACTTTTATGGGTTGTTCTAGACTTCTTTATTCTAACAACTTCAACATTGGCAAGAACGTCGAAACCATCGGCGAAGGCGCATTTGCAATATATACTAATAGTACGGCTTACGCTACTCGCGACAGAGCGTTGGTAGTCGATGAAGAAAACGAGAATTTTGCAATAGTCAATTTGCAAAAGTTCAGCAAAACGAGTACTACGTCTTCGTATTCTCACGGCTTGTTGACAAACGCCGATTACACGGAAGTGTACGCATATTTCGGTTCGTATGACGAAAACTCGTATTTCGGCGATAAAATCAGCAACAACGTACCGGAAGAAAATGAAAGAGCGGGCGAGATATTCGGTTTCTACGACGTAGACGGTATTCGCATTACCAGTATTACCGAAATCAAATCATACGCATTCGCGGGCGTAGCGTTCAAAGATATTCGCATGCCAAAGACTGTCGAGACTATCGGCGAGTACGTCTTCTATGAAAGTGAAGAATTGGAAAATATGTATATTGAATCGATAGGCTGGAACTGGGAAAAGACGTCGTTCACCAAGAAGATAGACGGCGACCCCGAAGTTGTTGTATTGATATTGGTCACGACGGCAACCGATACGGAGCGTAGCGACTTTATGAGTTCGCTTGCCGAAGACGGAATAGAGTCGGGATTAGCCAACTAGTAAAAATCAATAGAAAGTTCAAAGCAATAATCAGCGCCATCCAAAAGGGTGGCGCGATTGCATTTCAAATATAAATAACAAGATTGTCTTTCTTTTTCTTTTTGAGATAGACTCGCATAGGATATCGCAATTTGTATTTCAACGCGCCTTTGGGACAAGCGTTCACACATTTAAGACATCTTATGCAATTTTTATTTGTTTCGCCATTGATTATCGCATTGTTTTTGCATATTTGCGAGCATATATTNCACCCGTCGCAATCTTGGGTTTTGTATATTTTTACGCCAATNCGGCTGCGTTGATCTTTGAATAGGTTTGAAAAAATATTTTTATACGATCTCGGTATAGCGATAGGCGAAGGAGCAAGCATTTTTTCTACTATGCGATCCAAACTTTTGAAATCGTCAAATTCGNTTTCTTGCAGATANGAATGTTTTGTGGGNATATATGCGGCGGCTACAATATTGTGCTTATATTTCTTTTGCGCTTCNTGTAGAGCGTTGCCGTGACACATTCTTCCGTAAGTAGCGACAAGCGTAAGATTTTGCGCGCNTATCTTTGATAGGAANGTCTTTACCGCATAGGGTAGAGATTGANTGTATACGGGAAATACAAGCGCNAGATTGTCAAAAGANNANTCATTCAAGTCGTAGANNTCGCAAAGACTATATCCCGATTTGTCCGCNAGATATTGCGCAATGCGTTTTGACTGNTCNGTGTTGGAGTAGTAGACAATCGCGTTCATTATTCTATATACTCCTTCATAATCATACATTCAGGCGGTTCGTCCAAAGAAAATCCCAAAGTTGAATTGAGTTCCGCGATTGCNTCTTCGCGAGTNATTGNTTTATCNCGAGTAGCCAAAGATATTTCCAGCGCGCTAAAAGGTATCATAGCGCTATCCATATTATAGAATTTTATGAATTGAGANTATTCTTTACACTTTTCTATCTTGCAACTTGTATGCAGTCCTTTNTCCGTCTTTTNGGGCGGAACCCAACCGCATTGAGAGATTATCAAGTCTTTGATTTTCTTCCANTCGTAATGNCCGTCGCATATGTCGTTTAGATCCACTTGTACAAAGGCGGGGATATTTCCGCTTCGAGANGATGAGCGTATTGCGCGTTTGAGAGGNTTGACAATCGACGGCACTTGATGTATTGCGTCTACGACGTTACTTACCAACGGATTGCTGTATCCCGCAATCTTCTTAATGAAATTATCGCCGTANGCAAGTTGTCGCATAGTGGCAAGAGTATGNAATTGCCCGCTTTTCAACGNNGGATGCAANGTNANTATTCGCCCGATATTTATTAGTCCGTTGAGGAANTTATCGTTGCCGAAAGTATACGCTATCTTTGGCGCTAAATGGTTGTAATACAACCCGATAAGTTGCGCAGGNTCGTTGCCCGCTACAAAGTANGGGACTTTGTTGGCGACCAGTTCGGGATAAAACAGTATATACGCCAATGACGGACANGCGCAAGTATTACCCGCGGTCGAGTAAAGTTTTCTATAAATTTTTTTGAGGTCTTCGTCTGCGACTTTGCGAATTATGAATTCGACGTTGCTCAGCGATTTTTTTGCGCCCTCGATACTTTGTCTTGCGCTGTCGGACATAAAGGGCAGTTCCCAAGTCAAAGCAAGCACTTTGAGGTCAAGGACTTTAGANAAATAATAGAGNAGNTACGTNGAGTCNTTNCCGCCCGTGTAAAATAGCGCGACGTCAAATCTTGATTTTTTAGAGCGTTCAAAAGTATTTTTGATAGGCACGACGCTTTTAAGCCCTTTTGTTTCATGCGCCGTTGCGCACATAGGGCATTGACCGTTTTCGTCNAATTCNAGTCCNGGAATTATAAAGTCGTTGGCGATACACGTCTTGCAAAATCTTGCCTCTTTGAGCGATTTCGGCGTAACGCGCAAATATTCTTTCTCTACGACTTGCGTTCCTATTAGATTCTTCAACGTTTTTATTTCATCGCCACTCAATTCGCAAGGCAACTTCTTGATGACGTCTTCTTGCGCCTTTGTCAACTTGACTACGTTTTTGAACATATTAGNTTTGTTCCTCAAACCGTAATAACGCAGTCGTCTATTTTCAACTTTCCATCTATTTTGCAAATAAAACATATTACTTTTTGCCACCTAATAATTTGCGCAATAAATCCAATCACGCTTACTTATATTATAAACAATAATTATTGACTTGTAAAGAGTGAGTTTTTATTCTGCCAAAAACACTCTGAAAAGCGGAAGACANTTGCTNAAAAAAGATTTGTATGCGCTGCAATAATCTCTGTCCTGCCTGTTGCGCTTACATCCGCCACCGCGACAAACTTTGTAAAAATAACACGTCTTGCATCTATCTTCTACCGGAAGAGATTCTTTGATAAAATCGATTGCTTTTTGGGAATGAGCCAATTCATAGAAATCTTTATCCGCTATATTGNCNAGTNACCACTCGTCAATACAGTNAANGTNGCAAGGGTAGACGTTGCCGTTTGCTTCAACTACAAACTGGTGCGCGCAATGACCTTCCATACCGCATTGTTCGGCGCGCTGTCCTAAAAACAGTCTTACCATATTGTCAAAATGTCTTATGCTTACGTAATTGCCGTCTACGTAATCTTTTACGTAAAGGTTGAAAAGTCTTATCAAATAGCTTTCGTATTGAGCAGGGGTCATATATAAAAGGCTTTCGGAATCGTCGNCCAAAGGTCTAAGACAAGGTATGAATTGCAAATACTTGTATCCGCGNGAGNCNAAGTATCGGTAGATTTTCTCGATATTGTTNGCGCTGTGTCCNGTTACGACAGAAAGAATATTAAAATCTACGCCCTTCTTTTGTAATAGGCTTGCCGCCGCGTCCACTTTGTTGAATACGGGCGCGTAATCATTGTCCATTCTGTAAAGATTATTGTCNTTGTCGCCGTCAAGAGACAGCCCGATTAAGAATGANTTGGATTTGAATAACTCAGCCCACTCATCGTCTATCAANGTGCCGTTGGTCTGCAAAGCGTAGGTNATTGTCNCATTNTTTACGTTGCGCGTCTTCACGTAGTCGGTGAACTCTCTGAAAAAGTCTTTGCCCGCGAGCAACGGCTCGCCGCCTTGAAATGCAAAGTAGACCGCGTCGCCGTTTGCAAGTNGCAATGCCGAATCAATTACTTTTTGCGCCGTTTGTGTAGACATAACGCCGTAGTNGGCAATCTCGCGCATATTGGTAAGAGAATGATAAAAACAATACTTGCAACGCATATTGCAACTGCCCGAGGCAGGTTTTATCATTATACTGATATTAGGCATTATTGCGCCNNCCTTGGNAGAGAAGCGCTTTGCTATTTTTTATAATAGTCGACATACACACCTCTGCGGTTTGATTTNAAATCTTTTGTCCAACGGCTTATCGCTGAATTATACTCGTTCGCCATATCGGGGAATACGTCGGCTCTTTGATAGCTCTCGGACGGATCGTCAGTCAAGCATATCAGCCAATTTTTACGTCGNTTATCGGGGAANGCCGGATTATCGTTGGACATAGAGCGGAAATACTTAAACGTGAGATATTCNTTGTCTTTGATAAGCGGAAGTTCAGCGTANTATTTCTCGTCGGCAGTTTGAGTACCCCAGTTTGTGCCAAATTCGTATCCCTTGACGCTTTCCAATACGTGGTCGGTAGTTACCGAATATTGTATNGCTTTGATTTTTTCTCTTTTCATATGCAAAATCGGATGCTCGCTGTCGTGTATAAANACTTTACCNGTAGTATCTTGGAGCAATGGGATCATAGATACGCCGTCTATTGTTCTGTCGACGTCAGATGGCATATATCCACGTTTATTGCCGTCGGTAACGTTGCACATATAAGCCAAAGTGGGGAATAGATCCGCCATTGCCGCAGGCGCAGAAACGGTGTTGTTGTCACCTTGCAACATAGCATATTCTTGGGGCGCATTGTTCCACTGTATATAGAACGGGACTTTTTGTCCGGCTTCGTATGCGGTATATTTTCCGCCTCTCAGTTCATTTGTCGAGCCTTGAAGAGCCGGCCCGTTGTCAGACGTAAAGACTATGATAGTATCGTCATATACGCCCAACTCTTTAAGAGTATCAAAAAGTTTGCCGAGATACGTGTCAAATTCCACTATACAGTCGGCATAGACGCCTGCGCCCGTTGTGCCTTGGAAATCATATCCGGCATGTACTGGAGCATGAGGCCACGGGGTGGCGTAATATGCGAAAAACGATTTGTCGTTCTCTACTTGCTGTCTTATCCAAGAATCTATCTCGGTGTGAATATATGCGCTGTTGTTTGCCTGATCTATATCAGTGCCGTGGACAATTTCATAATTGCCTTGTCCCAAATCTCCGCCTTCGCGTACGTGATAATAGGGAGTATTATCGTTTATATGGTGAGACCCGTAGAAATAATCAAAGCCTTGATTTGTAGGCAAGTATTGTCCGTAATCTCCCAAATGCCATTTGCCAAACGCGCCGGTAGCATAGCCTGCTGCTTTAAGAGATTCGGCTACCGTTACTTCGTCGCCCAACATTCCGTCGCAGTTTGCGCCCATCTCAAAAGAGTTGAACACTCTCGTCGTAGATAAGGGGGATATAGTATTTACAGTAGGATACATTACGTTGTCAGCATAGCCTCTGTAAGGATATCTGCCTGTCATAGCCGCAAATCTTGATGGCGAACATACAGAATAATTTGCATAGAAATTATCAAAATCGCAACCGCCCTCTGCAATCGAGTCTATATTAGGCGTTTGGAAAGCGGGAGTTATTCCTGCTTTGCTTGCATTGTAACTTGTATCGCCGTATCCCATATCGTCCATCAAGATGAACAATACGTTGGGGGAGTTTTTGTCCGCCGTTTTTTTGATGTTGCCGAGATATTCGTCGTGTCCTGCAGTCATGTCGAATACTCTGGGATTTGATCGCAAGTTCATGACAAACACAAAGATGACGGACATCGTCGTCAGTAATACGCTTAACGTGTAGGCAATACCTTTGCCGAATTTGCGAGAACCTTTCCATTTATATACGAATACGTAAAGCCCAACAAGTAGTATGAAAGCAGGGGAACTTAACAACAGGTTGCCCGCCAATCTCGTGCCGAAATTTCCCTCTCCCTGCCAAAGATAATTATTTGCGCTTGAAAAGCCTGCTTTGCCTGAGACAAATGCGCCCCAACCGGCATCTGCGCCGTTTATTACGAAATATGCAAATATACCGAAACTTACGCATACGTAACCAATGAGATACCAAATATACAACTTCTTTTTAGCAAATAAAGCCACTGTAATTATCAATGCCGTAACGCACATATACACAGCGCCTATCAAAGTAATCAAATTGAGTCCTACAATCCATTGACATAGCATTATGAGCAATCCCACGACGGCAAATATAATTGGCGCTACCTTGCGGGAGCGGTCTATAAAAATCTCTTTATCTTGATTGGTTGAGGTTGCGGTTGGCTTTTCTTTTTTTGACATATTCCAACTCCTTTTTTTATTCATTTAACATAAATTTATTATATCATAACAAACCTCTATGTTTCAATAATAATTATAAAGTCATTCAAAGAATTATTGGATGGTTGATTTATAAGGAGCGAAGCATTGGGGTAGCGAACGACAGTGAGCGTCACTATTTCGGTATATCAAATAAAAGAATCCGTTACTTATTCACTTTTACCTATTACCTATTACTTGCGCCAAAATCGACAAGTGAAAAGTGAATAGTGAAAAGCGAAGAGGTAAAAAGTAAAATCGACAAGTCTTTTACAAGCCTTGTCGATTTTGGCAGAGAGTGAGGGATTTGAACCCTCGGAACGGTTTCCCGTTCACACGATTTCCAATCGTGCGCCTTCGACCACTCAGCCAACTCTCTACGTTAATATTAAGTTTTGACAAAATGATATTATCATAATTTTATGGCTTTGGCAAGTGTTTGGCCAAAGAAAGTGGAATATATAAGGTATTATAATGCGCCTAAGCGGGAAAGATATATAAAATGATTGCAAAAGGTTTTGGGTCTATGCTATACTAAGGCTGTACGAATTTCTTTTGGAGGAAATTATGGAAGAAGAGCAATATACTGAGGAATTGACTTTTAAGAAGATTTGGGAAAAAATCAAGGTCAGCGGCGTTAGAATTATCGTATACGTTTTGATTGGCTTGATTTTGGGTACGGCAGTATTGGGCGTAACCGATATAGTCATGTCTAAGAGTCAATTTGAGACTAGCATAACGTATTATTATTCGGGAATTGAAGACGGCGTCGACCCATGGGGCGGACAAATGAGTTTGGTCAACAATATCAGAACGTCGTCCAACGTACGCAACGCTTTGGCAAAATGCGGATACGACGAAGAGACTATTGACAAACTTGTCGGCGAAGTCATAAGCAATCTTTCGGTCATTCCGACCGTTTCGGACGAGCAAAAGGACGAGAACGAAGAAGTTGTCAGCGCAAGTTACAATTATAGAATCATACTTGCTCAAAATTCGGCGATAGATAAACTTATCGGTTCAAAGAACGAATACAACACGATTGTCAGCGCGATTACGGAAGAGTACATCAATACGTTTAAGGCGAATTTCTCAATGGCAACGAAATTGTCCGCTATTGAGAAGATTGCGGAAGGTAGCAGTATCAACGCTATGAAAGAACTTGATATTTTGTCACAAGACGTCAACACGCTTGTTGACGAGAGCGCGATGTGGCAAGCAAAGGCAGGGGACTTTATTTCTTCTAGTCAAAAGAAAAATTTCCCGACTTTGACTTCTCAAGTCAAAAGTCTTGCGACGGAACTCAGCGGTTACAACAGCACGTACATTCGTACCAAAGCCATCAACGGCAACGGAGAGCGCGCTTATATCGAAGAAAGACTCGCTGCATCTACTGCGGAGAAAACCGCAATGGAAAAGCAAGTTGAAATTCTAAATGAAGCTTTGAAAAATGCAAGACCGCTTGTTTCGCAGGGCACTTCGCAAGAACCGATTGTAGTACAAAATACCGAAAAACTTCAAGAGGATATTTCTAATGCATCCAAAGAGTTGGCAAACGCTATCAAGAATGAAGAGACTTGGACGTCATACATGAATGCTTACGACGCGGCAGGCGAAGGCTCTTACGCTAATATGAGTGAAGAGCAGCAGGCAAATCTCTATAAAGAAGTAATTGCCAACGTAAACAGAGTTATTGATAGATACAATACTTTGCTTGAATCTTACAAGGGCATGATAAAAGATTACAATGAAGGTTATGCAATAAATTCCTCTCTTGTAAAAATGACTATAGGCGCAAGACAGACCACTACGTCGCCGTTGTCAACTATGCGTTTCATCATTTTGCTTGCAGTTGTAGTAGTTGTCGCTGTGATAATAGCAATGTGCGTTACGGCAAAGAAAGGCGCAATGAGAATTAAGTTTTTGGAAAAGAAGAAAGCGCAAGACGATGCTGAGCAAGCAGTAGCAATAGAAAGCGCAGAGGTCGCTGACGAAGGCGAAAACAAAGCTGAATAATAAAATAGCATCAATAAGATAGACCCGACTTTTTGTCGGGTCTTTTTTCTATGAATAAATTGCTCAATAACTCACATACTTAATTCGTGAAAAGTCGTATTGGAACAACAAATAAATCAATAGCCGTAATATTAATTATTTCCGCCATATTTATGATAGTCGGCGGAGTAATTATATATCAAAGTACAAGCGGTATAGTCGAGGGTGCTATGAGCCCAAATCAATACGACTTTTCGCCTAAGATGCAAAAAATAAGTTCGTTTAGCACGGACTTTTCTTCTTCCAAAGAAGAACGCGCGCACAACGTTACGCTAGCTTGCGAGAGTTTCAGTTGGATAGCGGTAAAAAAGGGTGAAAAGTTGTCGTTTAACAACGTCGTCGGCAAGAGGGTTGAAGAGCGCGGATATAAGAATGCAAAAGTAATCGTAGACGGAGAATATACTCAAGGAATAGGCGGTGGCGTATGTCAAGTATCTTCCACGCTCTACAACGCTTGGATAAGGGCAGGACTGGGCAGCGAGTACGTCAAGGCGCACAGTCTTCCATCGTCTTACTGTCCGCTGTCCACCGACGCAACGGTCAGCGAGTTTATAGATATGGTACTCGTCAACAATTCCGATTACGACGTGCTTGTCAACGGATACACGAAGGATAAAAAGATAGTTTTCGATATTTACGGACACCCCCTAGAATATACAATACAATTACGTAGCGAAGTGCTTGAAGTCTTGCCAGAGCCGTCGCCTACCGTCGAATGGGCGGAGCAACTCGACGGCGAAGTATTGACGGACGAAGAAGGGGATTATCTCGTCAATAAAAAAGGCACGCAGGGTTATAAATCGCGCGCGATAATCGAGTACTATAAAGACGGCAACAAAGTCGAAGAGAGAGAACTGCGACGCGACTGTTATTTGCCCGTACAAGGCGCGATAACGCGAGTTAAAAAGGCAGAAGACACTTTGCCCGAAAAACCGCAAATCGAGTGGAAATTCAAAATATTTTGACGTAATTCATTGTTTTTCAAAACAGGTATTGACAATCCAATTGGTATATAATATACTTTATATACCAATTACTTTTATTTTAATTGGTAATAAAAATTGGAGAGAAGGTTATGAAAACAAAAGCGGTCATTATACTTGTACTTAGCGTTTTAATAGTGACGTTAACTGTCGGAACAGTCGGCGTAGCATTTGCCGACGAGATTAGAATGAATCTAATTGGGGACGAATTCACATTTGAGGAAAAGGAACTGGCGATAGCGAATTTGAAGGCAAAATTCGAAGACGAAGAAATGCCTACGTTAAAAAGCGTTGAGAAGTTGTACGATTTTAATGATGAAGCGCTTTACGGTTTATATGAATTTGAGAATTATTATATGATTGTCATTAGACAGACGTCTTCTATTCTTGAAAGAGGGGAAGGAAATTCCGTATATTATGGAGTAGAGGGCAAAAAATATTATGGCGGATTCGGCAACGCATATTTGCTTGACGATAAGGGATACAAATCGTTATGCTCAAAAGATAATGCTTATGCGACCGAAGAAGAAATTGGAGAAATGGAATCAAAGATGGCTGAGGCTCGCGCTTTGGATTATCAAGATTATATAGAAGCGTTAAACACTCCTATGCCATTGGGAGAAGCAAATAGAAATAATATTCATTATCTTAATAACTATGCAGGATATTCTGAGTATTTTTCACAATGGATTAGCCTTAATTATTGTTATAACCATCTTAGTAATATATTAGCGTATAAGTCATATGGGGTACTTTATACATATCCAAATTTTGACCCAGAGGAGTATGGTTTTGTAGTAATGTCAAAATTTAATTATGGTTGGGATTTGTTATTTCCTCAAAATATTTATAATGATTGCGCGGTTACCGCAATGGTAGCGGTCTTACAATACTATGAAAGAAAACGTAATATAACGGAATTGATACCTTTCACATTTGGAATTGGTTGCAACGATGGTATGAGTGTATATAATGACCCCTTGAGTTCACGGGCGGAACAATTGCGAGCATTGTTGAAGAATTATTTGGGAACTTTGACAAGTAATGGTGCTGCAACTTATGTAAATATTGATGCTGCGTTCAGAAGGTATTTTGAAGCATATAATATAAATTGGACGCAGACTCATTTTACTAGTTATACAAATATCAAAGGCGCAATAGATGATGGTAATCCTGCAATTATGACTGTTGGAGCAGGAAATGGCTATGATATAAATAATAGAAAAATTGATGTAAATGTACATAATTTAGTAGTTTATGGCTATACTACAAATTCAATTGGCGTTCTTGATGAATTTGTTTGTCATGCACTTTGGTATAGAGGATCTGAATTTGATAATGTGCAAGATAGACCAGATGATCCACCAGTTTATACTTCGAAGTTATTTGTAAGCAAATTTTGCGCTGCAGGTAACGTGTATATTAGTAGTAAATAGAGAGGCATTATGACAAAAACTAAAAAATCAATGTTGATAACAGTTATAGTATTATTAGTGGTCTTTTTGATTATTGGTATAATTCTAGGATGCTTGTTGCCCAGCGGATATTCTCCTGGGAATATGTGTATTTATTATGAAGAGCTATCAACCGTAATGAATGACAATATAGTATACATATCCAATGAATTTTGTCAAGAGAATCAACTCTCTATTGTAGGTATTCAAAGAGGTATGTATATGGGCGAACCTTATGACGAAATAATCGGCGAAGTAGAAATTTCATATAATAGAAAGTCAATGAAAAACAGTGCTGATTATTATACCCTTGCCCAAAATTTAGAATCAATAAGTTACTCTTTTAGTAGCAAAGAAGATAGCGACCTAATTCCTGTAGACATAAGAGTATTTGTTTTTACCAAAAAAAATAAAGATGTCAATTACGAATATGAAGATGGCGGATACCAATATACAAAAGAGGATTTATCAGTCAATGAAAAAAGATATGAAATAAAAACAACCCCGAAAAAGAGAGCGATCTGTCGTTTGTATTGGTCAATTTCAATAAGCAAAGACGTCGCAGACAATTACACCGAAGAGGAGAAAAACGCCCGTATAGAGCAGATATTCAAATCGGCGCTGGACAATATAGTGTACTATGATGAGTTATAACAACTGTTGAATTGACTTTTGCCTAGCAAGAGATATATAATTGAATAGACAAAGGAGAAGCGGTTATGATAGACTTGGATTTAAACAAAGATAGATTTATTCAATTATTCAACAAGCACGTTACGAGAGAGGGTAGCGATAAACTTTTGAATTGGCTTGAGGGCAGCGACTTTTTTACAGCGCCTGCGAGTTCCAAATTCCACAATGCGGTGACAGGCGGATTGTGCGACCACTCGTTGAACGTCTTTGACAGAGCGGTTGAATTGATTGAGAATGAGAACAAAAAAGACGGCAGTCCTTTCAAGAATATCACAATGGAAAATATCGCTATCGCCACGCTTCTTCACGACGTATGCAAGGTCAATTTCTATGAGGTGCAACTTCGCAACGTCAAAGTGGACGGTATATGGGAACAAGTGCCGTTCTATTCCGTCAACGATTCTCTTCCTTACGGACACGGCGAAAAGTCGGTGTATATTATAAGCGGATTTATGAGACTGACGCGCGACGAGGCTATGGCGATAAATTGGCACATGGGCGGATTTGACAAAAGGGTAGTAGGCGGAGATTATTCGCTCTCCAAAGCCTTCACGGACTATCCGTTTGCGACAATCGTACATATAGCCGATATTATGGCTACTTATTTTGACGAATAATCATTTTCTATATTTATTGTTTACGTCGGTATTTCTGCAAAACGTTTTGAATTCATTGGTATACTGTTCAATTATTCCGTTGTCGCGGAAAGAATAGTGTGAGTCTTTTGCTATGATAATATGGTCAATCATACGCAATTCAAGAGTAACGGCTAGCGACGCCAACCATTTGGTAAATTCAAAATCAGTAAGCGACGGAGTAGGAATACCCGACGGATGGTTGTGAGAGATAAAGAAATCTTTGGCTTGGGTACTAGCCGTTTTCAATATAAACTTTTTGACGTCCAACTTACATTGATCGCTATCGCCCTTGCTTATTTTGCAACTATCTACGACTCTTCCGTCGGGAGCGACGATAGCAATGAAGAAGTTTTCTTGCATTTGGTCTTCGTGAGCGAAGATATTTTTGAAATAATCTATTGCGCTTTTACTATTCAACAAGAGCGGTTTGTCGCCGTGTTTTTGAAGGTTGTATCTCTTGATTATATTCGGCATACAAGTGAGGAAGAGACTAGCAGAGTAAGTCATATTGGGTACGCTCATTAGCATCTCTACCGAAGAATTGAATACGTTCTCTAAACTACCTGCTAGATCCAATAATTTATGCGCGATAGGATTGGTGTCTTTTCTCGGAATAAACGCGTATAGTATGTATTCCAAAACTTCGTGGTCTTGCAGAGAGTCCAGTCCGTTTTGGGCAATACGCTGTCGCATTCTCTTTCTATGATTTGCATGAAGGTTGTCGTTGTCCCTTGCCATCTTTTGTAATAAGCCTCTTAAAATTACTCTTGTGTGTTATCGCTTTGCGTGGGAGTATATATAGAATATTGTATTTTGCAATCGTCCAAAAATTTTGTCACTACTTCTGCGGGAATCGCGCATCCTAAGCCGTACGTTGGCGATGAAGTAGTGTTATTTGCCGCCGTGGAAGTCTTACCTTCATTGCCCTCGCCTTGGTTGGACGAGCCTTCTACGCGGGCNAANATCAAGCCTACGACGTGGCTGTACGTATCAATGAGCGCGCCGCCGCTGTTGCCGTGATTGATATTGCCGTCAAGCATTATCGTATAATAATCGTTTGTACTCGAAAGTTTAATACCGGGGGAGGCAACCATAAGTTCTGTAAGAATAAAGCCTAAGTCNTCNGGATTGCCTATCGTATANAGTCTGTCGCCGTAATANGGCTTTGAGGTCGTATCGAATACCATAGGCGAAAAATTTNTCGTCGAGCCGATGATAGTGTCCAATACGTTGGGAACGATTTTAATCAAAGCGACGTCCGCGGTTTTGCTATAAGCGACAAGTTTTGCGCTATAAGAAACGCCTTTGGTNTCCGTCACCGTATATTTTGCGTTGATAGGGATTTCGCCNTCTTGCGAGGGAAGGTCTTCGCCATTGGAGAANCGTACCACGCAATGGCGGTTGGTGACTATATAGCCGTCCGAGGTAACGAAGAAACCGCTACTTTTGCTTGCCTCAGATGCGCTTGGATAAAACGCGCTTATTCTTACGCAAGAATCAAGCGTGTTGTTGGCGACAATGCTTGCCACNCGCGAGTCTTCAACCTGTCCGATTTCCACAAAATACTTTTGAGGCTCGTTGTCGTTTGTAAAGAGAGAACAACCGACNGAGAAACAAAGAGTCAAAGTCAGCGTGAGTATTATAGCGGTAACGTAAATTTTTTTCTTCATTATATTTTCAAATCTCCATTTATAATGAGTATTGCATTATAAACAAATTTTACACAGTTATTTTTTCAATCCGTCGAAGTCGAGCGTAGCGAAATAATCTTCGGGNGTCTCGGCTCTTCTTATCAATTTGACGCTTCCGTCTTCTTTGAGAAGAAGTTCGGCAGAGCGGAGTTTTCCGTTGTAGTTGTAGCCCATAGCAAAGCCGTGCGCTCCTGCGTCGTGTATGTTGACGTAATCGCCGATTTCNATTTGNGGCAACATTCTGTCTACTGCGAATTTATCGTTGTTTTCGCAAAGACCGCCCGTNACGTCGCANTTGTAGGTGAGAGGCTCGTTTTCCTTGCCAAGCACTGTTATATGATGGTAAGCGCCGTACATTGCGGGACGCATAAGATTTGCCGCGCAAGCGTCAAGTCCGACGTACTCTTTCCAAATATGTTTTTTGTGAATTACTTTGGCTATCAACGCGCCGTAAGGTGCAAGCATAAATCTACCCAGTTCGGTGAATATAGCNACGTCGCCCAAGCCGTTGGGGANCATAACTTCTTCATACGCTTTTCTNACGCCCTCGCCGATNGCGAGAATNTCGTTGCCTTCCTTGTCGGGGCGGTACTGTACGCCTACGCCGCCGGANAGGTTGATGAAGGATATGTTTATGCCGAGTTCGTTTTTAATCTCGACAGCGAGTTCGAAAAGTATTTTCGCAAGCGTGGGGTAGTAGCCCGTGCCTACGGTGTTGCTCGCCAAAAACGCGTGTATACCAAATCTCTTTACGCCGTAATCTTTGAGTTTTGCATACGCAATCTTTATTTGCTCTTTGGTCATACCNTATTTAGCGTCTTTCGGGGTGTCCATAATCTCATTGTTGAGAGTNAAGTCGCCGCCCGGATTGTATCGACAGCACATCGTCTCTTGGAATGGCGCNATCTCTTTGTAATANTCGATATGGGTGAGGTCGTCGAAGTTGATAATCGCGCCCAANTTTTGAGCGAGAGCGAAGTCCGCTTTTGGNGTAACGTTGGACGAGAACATAATCTCGTTGCCCTTAAAACCTACCTTTTCGCTCATCATAAGTTCCGTCAAAGACGAGCAGTCCGCGCCCGCGCCTTCTTCTNTGAGAATTTGAAGAATATACGGATTCGGCGTCGCCTTTACCGCGAAGTATTCCTTAAATCCCTTATTCCACGAAAANGCCTTTTTGAGAAGTCTTGCATTTTCTCTTATTCCTTTCTCGTCGTAGATGTGGAAAGGAGTGGGGTATTTTTGAGTTATTTTTTCAATCTGTTCCTTNGTTACGAACGGTACTTTTTTCATATATCTTTATCTTCCTTGTTTAGTCTTTGTCCTTATACTTTTCGTCGATAAGTCTTATCAATTCATTTACTACNTCATAGCCCTTTTCCAAAGTATCGATTNTGAGGTTATCCATACCGTCGTTGGTGGTGTGGTANTAATTCGTCGGGCGAGGGTCTTGCGCATTCAATGTAACGGTCTTGATGCCCGCTCTTGCAAATGCCGTAGAATCGCTTCCGCCGATAGGATTTTCAATCAAGTGAGATTGCACGCCGCAGTTGTCNATCGCTTGCTTGGAAAGCTGAATAAGTTCTTTATCGAACGGTACGAATTGAAGCGAGTCTTTGCACACTACNTTGAAGTTGTCCATATCTCTGAAAGAATCGAGATTGAGTACGTANGTNTCTTCGTTGAAGAAGTTCTTNTCGTCTTTATGTTTCTTGACGAATGCAAGCGCGCCGACAAGTCCGCTTTCTTCCGCGCCCGTTCCTACGACTACGAATTGAGCGTCTTTAGCGACTTCGCTTTCATCGTTGATAAAGTGNTTAGCGACTTCGATTGCNGTAGCCACNCCGCTGAGATTGTCCATCGCGCCNGGNGCTGCTTTTTCTTTGCTCCAAGACATAAATCTCGANAGGAAATAAAGTCCCGGCAAGCAGATGAGNGGCAAGCAGTAGAATACCAAAATGGCNACGTCAAGTTTGCTTTTCGTTCCGCTTGANATACTTGTGAANACGTCTTTGAGCGACATAAACGAAAGGGACAAGCCNGCTTTTGCTTGAAGTATGATTGTGACAAGCGATATTACCAAAAGTCCAACCACGCTNACAACGCCGATAGCCGTCTTCAAAATCATAGTGTTGGCGTTGTGGTAAGAGTGCAACCAGCACCAACTGCTATCAACGTGCGCAGTCATCATAATATTGTATTTTGCTTTACCCGATTTCGGGGGAATTACCGCGTAAACGTTTTGCGANATATCTTTTTTGAAAAGAGGGTCGAGTAGGTGGCTGTAATAGAAGATGTGCAATAGCGCGAATAGCAACAAGCACGCCGAGCCTACAAGACATGCTATCGGGGATAGGTAGAATAGGCAGAAGAATACAAAGCCTGCCCAGCCAAGCCACGGTATTGCGCTTATGCAAGCGTGACGGGGAGTCTTAAACTCTTCGGTCGTTGCAGTCGCNTTCAATTCTCTTTGCATTTGCTCGGCTACGATTTTTGCGCCGATTTTTTCCTCTTCGCTACCNGGAAGTCTAGGTCCGGTAACGTCTATGACTTCTTTGATGAGGTCATAAATTTTTTGCCCGTTTTTGTACTCTGTTGTGTCCATAAAATACCTTTTCAAAAGTTTTTTTTCATTATAACATATATTCAAGATAAATTACAACCAAAACCATTTATTTCACAAAAATTCANCATTTGTAAATTATTGTATTTTTTCTCGACTAATGTCGATTAAAATTTTCGAGCATTACGCAAATTTTATATAAAATANGGCNTTTATATAAAAAAACATTATTGACAACAATCTATTATGTATGTTAAAATTTAAGAGTAAAACTTTACAAAAGTTTGAGTATTAAGGAGGCAAAAATGAAAGTAAGTTACACAGAATTGCCGGGTAAGGCAGAAGCAGGTTACGGTATCACCCGTTGGCCTAACGCAAAGGAAATAAACCAAAGTCTTAAAGAATTGACGGATAAGAACATTTATTCCGTTCCAAAAGAGACTTATCAAAGTATTTGCGCCGATTATTACGACGTAAAATGCGCTAAGTCAAAAGAGATAACCACCGAAGCGAAGCAATATATTCCGGGCGGCGTTCAACACAACTTGGCTTTCAACAAGCCGTTCCCAATGTGTATGGTNAAAGCCGAAGGCGCATATCTCGAAGACCTTGACGGCAACAAATATATCGACTTCTTGCAAGCGGGCGGNCCTACGATTTTGGGCAGCAACTACAAGGGNATTCAAGACGAAGCAATTAAGCTNATCAAGGATTGCGGACCTGTTACCGGTCTTTTCCACGAAGCAGAACTTTTGATTGCAAAAGAAATCAANAAGCACATGCCGAGCGTTGAGATGTTTAGAATGTTGGGTTCGGGTACTGAATCCGTTATGGCAGCNCTTCGTATCGCAAGATGNCAAACNAAGAATAAGAGAATTATCAAAATCGGCGGCGCATANCACGGTTGGTCNGACCAGATGGTTTACGGACTTAAAGTCCCNGGCACAAGACAATACCTCGAATCTTTCGGTATTCCTAATCCGATATTCAGCGTAGTTGACGAAATTATGCCAAACAACCTCGATATGCTCGAAGATTACCTCAAAGCAAACAAGAGAAAGGGCGGTACGGCTGCGGTTATCGTTGAGCCGGTAGGACCTGAGTCCGGTACNCGTCCTGTAGATATCGATTACAACGAAAAGGCGTTGAAGCTTGCTCACAAGTACGGCGCGCTCTTCATCTTCGACGAAGTAGTTACAGGTTTCAGAGTAGGTCTNGGCGGAGCGCAAGGNTTCTTTGGNGTACAGCCTGACCTCACNATCTTCGGTAAGATCGTTGCCGGCGGTTATCCTGCGGCAGGCGGCGTAGGNGGTAAGAGAGAATACGTTTCACTTCTTGCGGCAGGCGTTGCNGGCGGCGCNAAGAAAGCATACTGCGGCGGTACTTTGGCTGCAAATCCGTTGTCTTCTATGGCAGGTTACGTTGCTATCAAGAAGATTGAAGAGACCAACGCTTGCGTAAAAGCAGGTTTGGCAGGTAACAGACTTACCGACGGACTCGTATCTTTGATTGAAACTTACGATTTGCCGTACGTTGCTTACAACCAAGGCTCTATCGTTCACCTTGAATGTACGGGCGCAATGAGCTACGACTTCTCGTCCAAGCACTTGCTCAGCTCGCTTTTGAGAGTCCTCAAGAAGAAAGATATGATTATGGTAAGAAAAGAGGCTATGGANCACATGGGCGCTGCTTATATGGCAAACGGTATCGTTACGCTTGCAGGTTCNCGTTTGTATACTTCTATGGCTGACACCGACGAGATTATCGACGACGCTCTCAACAAGTTCGAAGACGTATTCAAACTCGTAAAAGAAAGAGATAGAAGCATGGANGTTCAAGTTGCCGAGTACAAGATCAACAANGCTAAGTCCACCAACAACCAAAAGAAACTTGCAAAGGCAGANAAGATGCTCGCAAAGGCTGAGGCTGCCGAAGCAAAAGCTAACAGCAAAAAGTAATTCAAATANACCGATGCCGATTGCGTAGTAATGCGCAGTCGGCATTTGGCGATTTTTAAGAAACTTAATTACAAGAGGATTNATATGAAATACATAATGGCGCACGATATGGGTACGAGTTCCGACAAGGCGGTACTTATCGACTTCAACGGTAGTATAGTCGCATCCAAAGCAGTTCCGTATCCCACTTACTATCCCGCGCCGGCTTTCGTAGAACAAGAGCCGGACGAATATTGGGATGCCGTTTGTCTTGCATCCAAGACGATTGTCGAAGAGACAGGCATTGACCCCAAGGACGTGGAAGGCGTAATCTTTTCCACGCAGGCAATGGGTATTATTCCCGTTGACGCAAACGGAAGAGTTTTGCACCGCAATATCACTTGGGTTGACGGNAGAGCGGAAAAGCAAGCGCAGACNCTTATGAANAAAGTGGGNGGAAAGNGAATATTTACNCTCGTATCNGGTACGCCTATTATGGGTAAAGACGTCGTATCCAAAATTCAGTGGTTGAGAGANGANCGTCCCGACGTGTACAACAACACCAAGTACTTCCTCGACGTCAACGGATTTTTGAAATACAAATGTACGGGCGAGATGGTTGCCGAACTTTCGGGCGCGTCGAGCTACGGTCTTGATCTCAAGAAAAAGACTTGGATGAGCGCATTGAAACTCATCGGTATTGATCTCAAAAAACTTCCTCCGCTTGTAAGAAGTACCGATAAGATAGGCAACGGACTTACCAAAGAGGCGGCTGAGAGAATGGGACTTTGCGAAGGCACTGCGGTATTCGGNGGTTGCGACGACACGCAAGCGGCTGCTATCGGTAGCGGTATGAACGGCGACGGAGATATNCACATTTATCTCGGCACGTCGGCGTGGGTTGCCGCATCAAGCAGGACGAAGACCAAATTCAAGCACGGCGCGGCGGCTATTCAGTCGGCTGACCCCGAAATGAATCTTATCTGCGGTATTACCGAGGCGGCAGGTAGCAACATACAATGGATATGCGANCAGTTTTTCGCGACCGAGCAAAAGGAACTCGGTGACGGAATTTACGCGTATATGGATAAGGTAATCGAATCCATACCCGCAGGTTCAGACCACTTGATATGCACTCCGTGGATGTTGGGCGAGAGATGNCCNGTATCNTCTACGACGACGAGAGCTACGCTTTGGAACGTTACTCCAAATCACACGAGAGAGCATATAATGAAAGCCTTGTACGAAGGTATAGGCTACAATTTGAGATGGATTCTCGAGAACTTCCGCAAGGATTATAAGTTCCATTGCAGACAGTTCAGAATTATAGGCGGCGGCGCATTGGACGACGCGTGGATGCAAATTATAGCGGACATCACGGGAAGCGAATTTGCAATCGTGCAAAATCCGCGTAACGCAGGCGCTTTGGGCGCGGCGATNATTGCGCTTATCGGTCTTGGAGAGTTGAAGAGTTTTGCCGAGGCAAAGAACTTTGTNATAGAGAGCAAAACCTATCGACCCAACCCCAAGAACAAGTATATTTACGACGAACTTTTCAAGAGTTATAAAGAGATTTATTACAGTCTTGAAAAGACGTATAAAAAGGCTAATTCCAAAAGATTTGAAGGAGAAGAATGATGAACAAAACCGTCCAAACAATTTTAGAGTACGCTCAAAGACTTGTGGATGAAAAAGTTGTCGGCGAAAGCGATATGATAAGTTTGAGAACCGAACTCAACTTTATGTATATCACCAAAGCGGGCGTTAAACTTTGCGACCTCAAAGAAGATGACGTAATCAAGATGAATATTTTCAAAGTGGAAAACGAATACAAATACCACGCAGAAATTTACAAGTCGAGAGAAGATATCAACGCTATTTGTCAGTGTTATCCGAAGTGGGTTATGCCTATCGCCAAAGCGGGCGTTACGATACCTGCCGTACTCGACGATATGGCTCAAATCGTAGGACCTACTTGCAAGACTGCAAACGACGATATCGCAAGCATAATCAAGACGTTGAAGGGAAGAAATTCNTGTCTTGTTAAGGACAAAGGTTGCATTACTTCGGGTCGTACGCTTGACGAGGCTTATACTTGCGTACTCGTACTTGACAAGGCAAGCCACTGTTTCGTCGCAAGCAGCGTAATCGGCGANAATAANATTATCAACGGCTTTGAAGCAAGATTGATGAGACTTATCTACAAGAAGAAATACAGCAAGACAAATCAAGAGAATCTCACTTTGAAAGAAGAGAGCGAGAGCGTAAGCGAAGATACTTCCGTTAAGGAAGAAGGCGAGGTGTAANATGGCATGGGATAAAGAAACCGAACTTAGATTAAGACAGGTAATAAAGGACAGCGGCGTNACNCTTCTNAACGAAAACCTTGTTCAAGGTACGTGGGGAAATACCGCTACAAGACTTGACGAAGACCACATGTTGGTTACGCCTACGGGACTTGACTATATTGCGCTTACCCCNGAAGATATGCCNGTAGTGCAAATCAGCGACCCNTCTATTTGGAGCGACGGCAAAAAGCCTACCAGCGAGAGAAAAATTCACGCGGCAATTATGCAGGCAAGACCTGAAATCAACGCGACTATTCACTCGCATCCGATTTTCTGTTCGATACTTGCGTCGGCAAGAATTGAATTGCCTGTNATGAACGACGATATGCAAAGACTTGTCGGCGGTTCGTGCAGAGTGGGCGCGTACGGACTCCCAGGAACGAAGAAACTCAAAAACGGTACGGTTGAGGCTATGAAAGACAGAAGCGCTTGCTTTATGGCAAACCACGGCGTNTTCTGCGCAGGCAAGGATATGGACGAGGCNTTGGAGATAATCAGAGTTATGGAGCGCAGTTGCTATCAATACATTCAAGAATGTACTTTGAAAGCGACGGGTCAGCAGACTTACAGCGACGAATTGCTCTTCGATTANTTCGTGGCTCAAAAGACTGCGCCTAAGGGNAAGAAGAAATAATTTCGAGGTCAAGATGATAAATATTCCGATACTTACGGATTGTATAAGTGAAAAACAAGCGCGAGAGTTAAATCCTCTCGTGCTTGCCTATATTGGGGACGGNGTTCATACTNTGTANGTGCGTACCAAAGAGATGAGAGCGACAAGCGGTAAAGCNGACAAACTGCATANGCTNGTCACCGAGCANGTCAAAGCGAGCGCGCAAGCGCAAAGTCTNAACAATATCAAAGAANTTTTGACCGAAGAGGAAGANGGAATCTTTTTGAGGGCGCGCAANAGCCATCAACATTCTATGGCGAAGAACGCGAGCGTNGNCGANTACAAGACTGCCACCGGCTTTGAAGCGGTGATAGGTTATTTATATTTGACGGGTCAAAACGAAAGGCTGGAATATCTTTTGAGCGAGGCGATAGCAAAAGATTGACAAAGCTTGCTCAATGCCGTTAAAATTATAATTACGAAATTACATTAAATATTNANCGGAGGAAAATATGCCACAGGTTAAGCCAAAAGTAACTTTGCTTGAACATACGCCAAATCCTGAGAGGACGGTTGCGTTGGCGGCAAAGTTGTGTTATAGCGACGCGACAATCGANAATTTGCAAGAGGGTTTGGACAAGAGCGATATAAATAAGTTTATCGAGAGGTTGAGGTCTTTCGGTCACGCTTCGCCGTTCGAACACGCAAGTTTTACGTTCGGTATCGAGGGCGTGTCGAGAAGTTTGCTTGCGCAAATTACAAGACATAGAATAGCGTCTTTCAGCGTTAAGTCGCAAAGATACGTCGCNGCNAACAAAGGCGACGACACTTTCAATTACGTTATNCCNGAGGCAATCGAGGCTTTGGGCGAAGAGCAAGTGAAGAAGTTTGAGTCGCAAATGGCGCAAATGCACGAGTGGTATACCGAATGGCAGACGTTGCTCGGCGGGGCTTGCGAAAAGTCCAACGAGGACGCTAGATTCGTACTTCCCAACGCCGCTGAGACCAAGATGGTCGTAACAATGAACGCAAGGTCGCTTATGAACTTCTTCAACCTAAGATGTTGCAATAGAGCGCAGTGGGAGATAAGAGAAGTGGCGTGGCAAATGCTTGCGCTCGTACTCGAAGTTGCGCCGAGTATTTTCGGCAACTGCGGTCCGTCGTGCGTCGCAGGTCCTTGCACGGAAGGCAAGATGTGTTGCGGTAAAACGCTCGAAGTAAGAGCAAAACATAAAGAGTTCATAGAAAGAAACACAAAGTCTTCCAAAAAGTAAATGGACGATATTGCTTTGATAAAACAATTCCGCGAAGGCGATAAACGCGCGGTGGAAATACTCATGGAAAACTACAAAGGCGTTGTCAACAAAATCGCCAGAGTTTTTTATGTCAAAGGCGCGGATAGGGACGACGTCGTACAAGAGGGAATGATTGCGCTTTACAACGCTATAGTGACCTATAATCTCGACGCAAAAGTGAGTTTTTCCACCTACGCCAACGAGTGCGTCAAAAACAGAATTTTGGATTGTCTTAGAAGCGGTAACCGTCTTAAAAACAAAGCGCTTGCCGAAAGTCTTCCAATAAGTTCGGTCGAAGAAACGGACAGCGGATATTTGACCCCCGAGGAAATCGCTATAAACGCCGAAGAGGCGGATAGATTGAAGAGTATAATCGACACGTCTTTGAGCGAAAGCGAGAGAAGAGTACTCGATATGTATTACGACGGCAAGTCGTACGCAGAGATTGCCGAAAAAATCAACAAGAATTCAAAGCATGTAGACAATACGTTGCAAAAGATTAGACGAAAAATAAAATCACAGTTGAAATAGTTATTCTTTTTGTTGTCGTTTTTGCAAAACGCCCCAACTTATAAAACCGTAAATATCGCTTACGACGTACAAAGCAACCGCCGTGAGCATTGCGACGTTTTTAGTATCTCCGAGAGTAGCGAAAAGCCAAAGTACGCACAATACGACGTCGTTGAACAAAAACGCGAGGAAACCGTATTTACTGCGCCTAGATTGGAAGTAAGTCGCAAGTACGCTCGTCACTATTGAAATAGTGCTGATAATAAGTTGAGAGGTATTCAGCGCGCGTAGTATAAAATAGAAGGTTACGAAAGCGACGCATGCAACAAGACCGACTATAAGCACTTCTTTTTTTGTAATCGAATTGACTTTTACGACGTGATCCTTACCTAGATTTTTTATCCAAGCCACGAGTTGAATTACCGTCATTGGGAACATAAGGCACAAGTTGATAAAGACTTCGCCGTAATATTTGTTTTGATAGGAGAGTAGGCTATAAAAGACTATCATACCCCAAGTGAGAAATACGCAAATTACCTTTCCTTTGGCGGCGAATAACACGCAAGACAGACCGAATATGCCTGCGATGGCAGATATCCACGACGCCTTAAAGACAATCGACATAGTTATTATCAGCGCAAGTCCGAATACGTAGAAAATCGACTCCGCAATATTCCATTTACCAAATATTTTTTTGATCATTTTACAAATTGCGTTGTCTAGTGATTTCGTAACAAATTATTCCGCACGCTACCGAAGCGTTGAGAGAGTTGACCTTGCCGTATTGAGGTATGGAAATAACGCCGCTGCACAGTTTCTTCGTCAAGGCTTTTACGCCGTTGCCTTCGTTGCCGATTACTATCGCCAAGTCGCTGTCTAAGCGAGATTTTTCGATAGGCGCGCCTTGCATGTCGGCGGAGTACACGTTGACGAAATTGTCAGTCAAATAGCGTATAGTGTCGTTGATATTGCCTACCATTGCGACTTTGATATGATTTGCAGATCCTGCCGAGGTACGCAATACGGTTGCGTTGACCACTGCGCTTCTTCTCGAAGGTATGACAACGCCGTGCGCGCCCATACATTCGGCGGCGCGGAGTATACTTCCTAAGTTGTGAGGGTCTTCGATTCCGTCGAGGATAATCATAAATAGAGGCTGGTTTTTGCTCTTTGCAAAAGCCATTATTTCTTCCACGCTTGAATATTTGAAGTCTTCGGAAATAGCGATTACGCCTTGATGTCTTTTGCTCTCGCTTATCTTGTCGAGATAAAATTTATCCACAAAGTCAATGCGTATGCCTTTCGCCTTTGCGCCGTCAATGATAGGCTGCAAGTCGTGAGCAGTCTTTGAAACGCATATCTTTGAAATCTTCTTGTCGGAGTCAAGCGCTTCCTTGACGGGATTTTTACCTTCTATATTCATAATCTAAAATCAGTTTTTATTGCTATGCAACGGCGCGGGAATTCTTCCGCCGCGATTGATGAATTTTGCGGGGGAGTATTTATTGATATTCATTATAGGCGCGCGACCGAGCAGACCGCCAAATTCGGCGTATTCGCCCGCTTTTTTGCCGTAGACGGGAATTACTCTTACCGCGGTCGTTTTAGTGTTTACAACGCCGATAGCGATTTCGTCGGCGATAATACCCGATATTACTTCGGCAGTCGTATCGCCGGGGATTGCAATCATATCNAGACCGACGGAGCATACGGCTGTCATNGCTTCGAGTTTTTCGAGNTTGAGCGCGCCGATTTCNGTNGCCTTAATCATACCTGCGTCTTCGGATACGGGNATGAACGCNCCCGATAGACCGCCNACGTTGGAGCAAGCCATAATNCCGCCTTTCTTTACCGCGTCGTTGAGCATTGCAAGACACGCAGTCGTGCCGTANGCGCCCACGCTTTCAAGTCCGATTTCTTCAAGTATATGCGCNACCGAATCGCCTACGACAGGGGTAGGCGCGAGAGATAAATCTACTATGCCGAAACTTGCNTTAAGTCTTTTGCTCGCTTCCTTTGCNACGAGTTGACCCACGCGGGTGATTTTGAAAGCCGTTTGTTTAATACATTCCGCGACCTCGGTCAAATCTCCGCTTACCTTTTCAAGAGCGGTCTTTACCACNCCAGGTCCNGATACGCCTACGTTGACNACNGTATCGTCNTCGCCTGCGCCGAGGAACGCGCCNGCCATAAATGGGTTGTCCTCAACTGCGTTGGCAAATACGACGAGTTTAGCGCANGCCAANGAGTCNTTGTCTTTCGTCCTATANGCGCAGTCNTTGACTATCTNNCCCATAAGAGCGACNGCGTCCATATTTATGCCCGCTTTTGACGTAGCCACGTTGACGGACGAACATATTTTATTCGTAGTAGAAAGCGCTTCGGGAATGGAAAGCAANAATTCTTTCTCATACGGCGTCATTGCTTTGTGTACGAGAGCGGAGTAGCCGCCNAAAAAGTCAATACCCGTTTCGTCGGCAATCTTGTCCAAAGTGCGGATAATTTCCAANTGTCCCTTGCTTGCAGCCGAAATAAGGCTTATCGGGGTGACGGAAATTCTCTTGTTGACGATAGGCACGCCGAGTTCGTCTGAAATATCGTTGCCTATCTTGACGAGGTTGCTCGCCTTAGACATAATCTTGTCGTATATCTTGTCGCAAGTGCGCTGTTTGCTATCCGTAATGCAATCGAATAGGGAAATGCCCAGCGTGATAGTTCTCACGTCGAGGTGCTGTTGGGAAATCATATTTATCGTTTCGATAATCTCATTGCTTGAATACATATCAAAGCCCCTTTTTCGTCGTATCTATTTGGTGCATACTGTCNAANATACTTTGAAGTTGAATGTGGATTTCCAAGCCCATTTTCTCGGCAAGGGAATTGAGTTCCTGCTTGATGCCGTCAAAGCTCAATTTGCACTCGCTCGTATCTACCGCCATAATCATTGTGAAATAATCTTGCATAATCGTCTGCGAGATGTTTTCGATATTGATACTCATCTCGAAAAGACAGGTGGACACTTTGGCGATAATTCCTTTTTTATCCTTACCTACAACGGAAACTATTGCTTTCATATATTTTGCTCCTTAGAAATATTAATCCATAATGTAAATTACTTTGCCTATCACCGAAGACTCGGGGAGAGGTCCGTAGTGGTGGCTGTCGTACGAATATCCGCCTGCGATATTTCTGTTGTCGCCGAGTACGAACAAATGACCTTCGGGGATNGTTATGCCGTCGCCCTGCAATTCCCAGAGCATTGAAGAGAAATACACTTCGTTGTANTCGCANNCGNNTTCNNAGTAATTTTCTTCGACGTATTCGCCGTTCCTTACCCATTTGCAGGCTTGTTTGTCAAAGGCGATCGTATCGCCGGCTTTGCCTANTATTCGCTTTACAGCCGCTTCCGTNTCCTCTTGTCGGTTGAATACTATAATATCGCCGTATTCGAGAGTATATCCTCGTTTTTGCAAGACGAGNCTATCGCCTTCCTTGACGTTGGGGAGCATACTTTCGCCGATTACTTTGAAAGANGTGAACGTAGTCNTAAAGACGATAAGCGCAACGATAAGAAGTATGATTATAAGGGTTAAAAGAACGTTTAGCGCGCTCAATTTCCTTGANTTTTTCTCATCGCTGATATATGTGTAATTTTCTTGTATATCTACGCCGTCTTTTTGCATAACTCTCCGACGCCGACTATTCGGCAATTACCGACTTAATTGATTTTTTTACGCTTTCGCTTGCCAAAACAACGGTATGCGAGCAACCGTTGCATTGAAGTTTGAAATCAGCGCCCGTACGCAGTATAGTCCATTGATTGCTTCCGCAGGGGTGATTCTTTTTGGTGACGATAATATCGCCGACTTTCAAATCGCTTAATTTCAACACGCNTTTATACCCAAATAATATTGCTTATCAAAGCGCCGTCGATATTTAAGAAAGACAGTTTCTTGACCTTTTTCCAGTCCTTGAGAGGTATCAACTCTTTTGTCTTAAAATCGTTGTGCGATAGGGCAATCTTTTGCCATTCCTCACCGCGGAGTTGAACCTCGACGTTGTAATACTCGTATTGGAACAATTCTACTTCCACGCACATTTCCACAATCAACGACCTGCTTTCAGCTGAATAGCAGTCGAATTGCAAAATGCTGTTTTCGCTATGCTCGTACTTTTTGTCGCTTATTTTGTAAGTAGAAAGATTTCCTCTTTCCGACGTTACGCCGATGATATCGAATGCTCCTGCTTTTAATTCAGGCACGAAATATTCTCCGATATTACTGTCGACAACCCAAGTATCAAGTCCGTTTTTGCGTTCGTACACGATATGCGAAGATCTCAACGGCGTTCTTTCAATCTCATCGTTGTCGCCAAGTTTATACATTATCGGAAGAGAAGAATAGCATTGTCCGTCCTTATAAAATACCGACGCGTATGCAAAGACTTGCGTGTCGCCGTTTCTTATAGGTATTTGCATGGTAGGATTTGCCGACGAGAGAATTTCTTTATTCCAATGTCTAAGTTCGCTGTTCGACTCGTTATAAGAAAAGTATATTGACAATCTATCAATTTCCACTGAATCGTCGTATTCCATCTTTACGCAAAGTTTTCTATCGATAACTTCAAAAGATACGCTCGGCGCTTTCGGTCTGGGTTCGCCGTAATATACCTTGTCAAGCCACGTCATGATTGCGGTCTTTGCGGTCATATTCATCGTGTTCGTAAGGTTGGAGCAGAAACAAGCGAGATTGTCGCCGTTGTTGTTGGTAAGCGCAAAAGTCTTTTCCACTCTGTCAACACTCGTAATCGAAGAGTTCGTACCCGAAATAAGGAGCACAGGGCATGTGACGTATTTCGCGTATGACTGCGGAGAGCAGGCGCTCATCCACTTTATGCGCTCTTCCGAGAAGTTGAATTCGTCAGGGCTTTCGGAAAATCTAAAAAGACCTCTGCTTTCTTCCCAACCTGCATTATTGGCTACGATTATGCCTTCAACGCGTCTGTCCATACCGGCAACTTGCCATAAGATATTGCCGCCTTCGAGTGAAGCGCGCAAATATATCTTATTGTCTTCGCCCAAAAGTTTTTTGACGAAAGTAATTACGTTTCGGCACATCTTGCTCCAAATAAATACACAAGAGTCTTTCGGTGACTTTACAAATCCGTCCAAATGTCTTGCGCTGAAAGCAAGGTTGGCGTATTTGAGCGAGTCGGGGTAGATGGTATACTTTGATTTCTCATCCGTCTTTCCTATATAGTCGAAACATACGACCGCGTAACCCTTAGGTATGTAAGCATCAAATATGTCTTCAGTTAAATCGGAATTGTAGCCTCTAATATAAATCAAAGTAGCATTTTTGAAATTTTCTTTTGGAATTTTGCCATAGCAGTAAGTTAGAGTTGACTTTTTATCTTCCCCCTCGCAACTCAAATATACCTCAAAATCCACAACGCCGTTACTCGAAGTATCGTACTTTATGAAGTTTGATTTTAGTTTCACCGCATCGGCATCGTAATTTGCCCAAAGTTGGCTGGGCGACATCAAATTGGTTTCCATATAGATAATTATAATCAATATATTCTTAAATTGCAACTAGACGAATAAAATTCTATAAGAATTTGCGTCAAGTGTGTCATAATTCGGACAGTTTATAAATATTTTAATATAAATAACGCCAAAACGAGGGGAATATTATGCAAGAAGAGTTTGAAATCATCGCAAGCGACGAGCAAATTGAGCAAATGAACAGAGAATTTAAGGAACGGGGCGTCGAGAAAAAGATTTCGCAAACGCACTCGTTTTCCTATCCTTTGCCAGTGTATATGACGGACGCTTGCCTGCGCTTTTGCAAATGCTCGTACACTTTTACAAAGATAGTATCTTCGCTCGACAGAGTTTTTATATCCCGCAATCAAAGAGTTTTTGACTTTATTCTGGGAGAGATAGCCAAGAATCGTATTTGCATAGCAAATACGGGCAACATCACACAAGAGATTTTCGTCACCGCCGAGCGTATGCCGATAAAGCAGTCTATGTACAAACTTTTGGGACTTCACAACGAGATGAGTATGATTCTATCCGAGATAGGCGTATACGACAAAAGCGCGCAAATGCAAGAAATCGTCCTTCGCCACGTTTTACTCGGTAGTGTGCTACACGGGATTTGTATTTAGTTATACCCGATGCCGAGCGCAATAGAGCAAATCTAAACGCGTTCTTTGATTGTCTTCCGCTCGGCACTCGGTCGACGTACATAGAGTACGACTAGACCTCGACACCGAACAAAATACAACGCAAATTACGCTGTTTAGACGCTTTGCGATTTTATAAATAAAATTTTGCTCCATTGCACTCGTCTTCGGGTCATTTTATATAATCAGAATGTATTTAGAAAAGAAAAATTTTAACTTTCCGTATTGCAAATAACCAAAAACTATGGTAATATAAAACTAAGTAGAGAAAATCAAATCAAGACGTAATTTAGTTGAGGAACTTATGGAAAAAAAGATTAAGATTAACAACTTGGTAAACTTAATATTCTCTTGTATTATTTTCATATTTGAAATTATGCCGGAAAGCGTAAAATGGGTTGGGAGTAACGGTCCTAATAGCGCGAATACAGTATATCTTACTTCATATATAATGGATCCGGGGTTGATGTTGTGGGGCATTGGATTTTTAACTTTGATTATCGTTTTGTTGACAATAACTAATATTATCATAAATGCAGTGACTTTATTAGACGATAGAAACAAACTAAAAATAACGACTTTGGTGACGACGTTTATATGTCTTTTAGGAAGCATTATTTTAATTATGTTGATGAGGCAGTACGTTACGCTTCAAAATATTTTTATAATGGTATTTTTCTTAATACAAATGATATTGCTTATCGACAGTTTGAGAATGTCGTATAAACAGAAGAAATTGAATAGCGTCAAGGAAGAAAGCAATGAACAGTAGCGTTTTCGATCATAAATCGCCTAATTTTGATAAACTTGTTAAATTCGGTTTTTCTCTCAACGAGGGGATTTATTCATACGTTACGAAGATTTTGGACGGGCAGTTTGAAATGCGCGTGGAAATTTCTACAAAGGACGGAGAGGTCAAGACGCTTGTCACTGATTTAAGCACTAGCGAGCCGTATATTCTTCATTTGGTTGCGGACGCTTGCGGAGCTTTCGTAGGGGCAGTGCGCGAGGAATATGAGCGCGTATTATCGGAAATATCCGAGAATTGCTTTGAAAAAGACGTTTTCAAAAGCGATTACGCTCACAAAGTTATAGAATACGTCCGCAATAAATACGGCGACGAGTTGGAGTATTTGTGGAAGACTTTTCCAACGAATGCAGTGTGGCGCAGAAAAGACAACAACAAATGGTACGGCGCATTACTCGTACTTTCCAAAAGGAAACTGGGATTGGATTCCGACGAGAAAATAGATATTATAGATTTACGCATAGACCCGAATATTCTTCCTACGATTGTAGACGGGGAGAAGTATTTCCTTGGGTATCACATGAACAAAAAGAATTGGTTCACTATACGCCTTGACGGGTCAGTGCCAATCGAAGAGATATTCGAGTGGGTAGACAAAAGTTTCTTGCTTGCTCAAAAGGGATAATATAATACGATTATGAGTGAAAAATACCCTCGCGATCGCGAGGGTATTTTTATTTTGCAAATCTTAAAGTAGATTACTTTCCGAGTATTTCGTCAGCCTTGCCTGCGCAACCGAGCACGTTGACAAGTTTATGCTTAACGATATACTTGATGTTTGCTCTTGCGTCGCCAAGGTATTGTCTTGGGTCGAAGTGATCCGGATGCTCTACGAAGTGCTTACGGATACCTGCGGTGCAAGCCATTCTGAGGTCGGAGTCGATGTTGATCTTACATACTGCCATAGAAGCGGCTTGACGGAGCATATCTTCGGGTACGCCGATAGCGTCGTTGAGTTTTCCGCCGTTCTCGTTTACGATCTTGACGAATTCTTGCGGTACGGAAGAAGCGCCGTGCAATACGATTGGGAATTCNGGAAGTCTCTTGCTTACTTCTTCGAGGATNTCGAAGCGAAGTTGNGGCTTCGTNCCCGGCTTAAACTTGAATGCGCCGTGGGAAGTACCGATAGCGATAGCNAGCGAGTCAACGCCCGTCTTNGTNACGAATTCTTCTACTTCTTCAGGACGGGTATANGAGCTGTCTTCTGCGGAAACGTTTACGTCGTCCTCAACGCCTGCAAGACGTCCNAGTTCGCCTTCNACGGTTACGCCGTGGTCG
The DNA here is from genome assembly GCA_014799645.1 of Clostridiales bacterium. Lineage (GTDB taxonomy): Bacteria > Bacillota > Clostridia > Christensenellales > UBA3700 > RACS-045. Next base: position 95,736 of record JAAVHQ010000021.1, read on the forward strand.
TGAGCGTACTCAACGACTTTCTTCGTCAATTCGATATTGTCTTTGAAAGAGTGGTGGCTACCGTCAATCATAACGGAGTTGAAACCGCCGTCGATACAGCTTTTGCAAAGNTCGAAAGTATCGCCGTGGTCGAGGTGAAGACAGATAGGAAGATGACTTACTTCTTCAGCTGCTTCAACCATTTTGCGAAGATAAGTAGGNTTAGCGTACTTTCTTGCGCCGGAAGAAACTTGAAGTATCAAAGGCGCGTTTTCTTCGGTAGCAGCCTCTACGATACCTTGAATAATTTCCATATTGTTTACGTTGAAAGCNCCGATTGCGTAATGACCGGCGTAGGCTTTCTTAAACATTTCTTTTGATGTTACAAGTGGCATAAAAATGACCTCCAAATTTATTATCACATAGATTTTAACACACGCGAAAATAAATTGCAAGTATTTTTGTTTTGTTGGCGCATGTTCAAAGTTGGAAAAAATATTTACAAAAAGCAATTAAACGGATATAATACATAGTAGAAAACGTTTTGTTTGCCGNANNGGCAGAAGGAGAGAAGTATGCTTTCGGACGAAAGAATAAATATTTTGGCAAAAAACCTTATCAATTTTTCTTGCGAACTCAAAAAGGGCGAGAACATCCTAATCGAAGCGACNGGAGTGGATTATCAACTTGTCAACGCTCTTGTCAAAGAGGCGCGNAANGTCGGCGCGTACCCGTTTGTGGAACTCTANGACAANCGCGTGCAAAGACAGATTCTTATGGGTATGGATAATGAATTTGCNGACAGAATGTGCGATTTCGGCTGTTATNGAATGGACAAAATGCAAGCGTATATCGGCATTAGGGGCGGAGANAACGCGTACGAACTTTCCGACGTACCCGAAGACAAGCGAAANGCATATAATATAAGGTATTCGCATCCGGTGCATCACGAAAGAAGAGTGGCGCANACAAAGTGGTGCGTGTTGAGATATCCTACGCAAGGAATGAGCCAAATGTCGGCNATGAGCACGGAAGCGTTCGAGGACTTGTACTTCAACGTATGCAANCTCGATTACTCGAAGATGGANAGGGCAATGACGCCNTTGGTAAACCTCATCAACAAGACNGACAAAGTGCGAATNGTNGGCAACGGCACGGACTTGACTTTTTCNGTNAAAGGTATCGGCGGAGTTAAGTGCGCAGGTCGAAGAAATATCCCNGACGGCGAAGTGTATACCGCGCCNGTNAANGACAGCGTAAACGGCGTGATTACCTACAACGTACCGTCNNTTAGCAACGGAATANGATTTGACAATATACGTCTTGAATTNAANGACGGAAAGATTGTAAAAGCCACTTCCGANAAGACGGACGCTATCAACAAAATTTTCGATACCGANGAAGGCGCAAGATACGTCGGCGAGTTTGCTTTGGGCGTAAANCCGTATATCACNAANGCTATGGGCGACATACTTTTCGACGAGAAAATAAGCGGTTCAATTCACTTTACGCCGGGCGCGTGCTACGANGACGCGTANAACGGAAACAACTCTGCAATNCANTGGGATTTGGTACTNGTACAGACCAAAGANATGGGCGGCGGAGAGATTTATTTCGACGACGTANTGATAAGAAAAGACGGTTTGTTCACGCTTGACGAACTTAAAGTGCTCAANCCCGAAAANTTGAAGTAAATCGATAGAAAAATTTACCAAAAATTTCGTTGTTGACATTTGGCGAATTATGTAGTAATATTATAATACAAATAAAATCGTTTAATCGAGGCGTTTTAAGGCTATGAATACAAACAATAACGGAAGAAACGGTATGAATATGGGCAATGCGCCAAGACCTAATGTGCAAGGTCCTAACTCGAGTTATCCAAAAGACCCGAGAAGTCCGTACTACAACGTTTACGGACCTGGCGCGCAAAATAATCAAAATGCATACGCAAAGGCAACGCCTGTCGCCAATGCAAACAACGCTCAGAACAATACCGATGACGACGGCAANAANAAAAAGAAATCAAAGAAAAGCGAGCAACCTGTCAGATTTGTAATGCCTGCAGGNGGCGAAGAGGCTTTGTCAAANAAGGAAAAGAAGATATATAAGAAAGTCAAGAAGTTTGACGATTACGATCTTCGCAATTATCCTATGACGGCAGGCAAGTGGATACTTACGATTATCATAATGGCTATTCCGCTTATCAATATAATCGCAGGAATTTGTTGGCTGTTCGGCGCGGGAAATAAGAGCAGAAGCGCATACGTTCGCGCTCATTTGATAATCTATTTGATTATCGCTATTATAATCGGTATTATGCTCGGCGTCGGCTTTTCCGTATTAAAGAACAAAGCCAGTCAAGCGGGCGCGGAAACTACGGGCGAAATGTGGTATTATGCCGCTGACCAAGCGATCGGAATGATAGAACCGATGTTGGGCGCGGACACGGCAAATATGCTAAGAGCGCAAGTCGCCGCCAAACTTGGAGTAAAAGGTCCGGACGTTGACAACGGCAATCAAGACGGAGATCAAGACCAAGACGGTTACTCCGATTGGGAAGACGATGAGTACGGTAGCGGAGTTTTGGACGAAGAATAACAATTACAGTAAAAGAAAATCAAGCCTTGCGGGGCTTGATTTTTTGTTTGCGTTTGTACGTCGATTTAATTGAAAATCAAAATTCGTTATGATAGAATATAGACGAAATAATTTAGCCGCAACTGAGGCGAAGGAGCGAATATGTACAGTATAAAGAAAATTACCGCCGATGCTTATTGGGTAGGTGTAAACGATAGGAAAATCACTTTGTTTGAGAGCGTATATCCCGTAAGCAGGGGTATGAGTTATAATTCTTATTTGGTGCTTGACGAGAAGACTGTGTTGTTGGATACGGTTGACAGTAGCGCAAGTTTGCAGTTTTTGGAGAACGTGGAAAAGGCTTTGGAAGGAAGAACGCTTGACTATATGATAATCAATCACATGGAGCCCGACCACTGCGCAAATATCGGCGCGATTGTCGCAAAATATCCGTCGGTCAAGATTGTCGGCAACTTCAAGACTTTTACTATGATGTCGCAGTTTTTCGATTTCGACGTAGAGAGCAGAAAGCTTGTCATAAAGGAAGGCGACACGCTCAATACGGGTAGACATACCTTTACGTTCGTCATGGCTCCTATGGTACACTGGCCGGAAGCAATGGTGACTTACGACACTACCGACAAGGTGCTTTATTCCGCGGACGCGTTCGGTTCTTTCGGCGCGATGAGCGGTAATATATTCGCCGACGAATGCGACTTTGAGAACGTATGGCTCGACGACGCAAGAAGATATTATACCAATATCGTAGGCAAATACGGAGTGCAAGTTCAAAACCTATTGAAAAAAGCGACTACGCTCGATATCGCTATGATTTGTCCGCTTCACGGACCTATTTGGAGAAGCAACATTGAATTTATAGTAGATAAATATCTCAAATGGAGCAGTTATACTCCCGAAAAGCAAAGCGCGCTCATAGTCTACGGCTCGGTACACGGACATACCGAAAATACCGCCGAAATACTTGCAAATCTTTTGGGCGAAAAAGGTATTAAAGAAATTGCGGTTTACAACGCGTCTACTACGCATTATTCTAAAATAATCGCTGAGAGTTTCAAATACTCTCATATCGTATTCGCTTGCGCGACTTACAATATGGCTCTTTTCCCGCCTATGCAAGTAGTCTTGCACGAACTTGCCGAGCATAATTTGCAAAACAGGACTTTTGCCTTTATCGAAAACGGAACTTGGACGCCGTTTGCGGGCAAACTTATGCAAGACGCTCTCGAAAAACTTAAAAACAACAAAATTATCGAGCAAAAAGTCACTGTCAAATCCGCGCTCAACGAGCAAAGTTTTGCCGACCTCGCTAAATTAGCTGACGCTTTAGCAGAGGATATTAAACAATAAATTAATCTATTTGATTTAATGAAACAATTACTATAAATAAAGGGTACGGCTTTCGTCGTACCCTTAAATATTTTACGTATGAAGATTACTTCAATGCTTCTTCTACTGCAACTGCGCAGGATACGGAAGCGCCTACCATTGGGTTGTTACCCACGGAAAAATCGCAGTTTTATTTGTGCCAATTTAGTTAAATAAAAGCTAATTTGTATAGCGATAATCGACACATACTGCGTAAAAGAAGTTAGGATTGATTTAATTTGTATTTTTTTGATTTTATTAGGTTTTGAATGGAACGTGGACGAAATGTGGACGGGAAGGGTATCTACAACCCAATGGTTTTTAAAGTAGTGGTATTTATAAAGTTTAATCTAACGGTTGGTCAAATATACAGCGCTTAAATCTATGTATGCTGACAAAGAATATCTTGCTTATCTTATAACACTTGAAATAATTGTAAGTTTTTGCTATAATGGATTTAACAAAAAGTAAATGCACGGAGGTGGCAAGTGTATAATCCGCAACTGACAACCTTTATATCAGTATCCGAAAACGGCAGCTTTACAAAAGCCGCCGACGCATTGTTTATTACGCCTACCGCCGTTATGAAGCAAATAAACGCTTTGGAAGAAAGGATTGGTATAACTTTATTTGACCGCACAAATCACGGTTTGCAACTTACCGAAGCGGGCAAGAGTTTTTTGCAAGACGCCAAGTATATTATAGACTATTCGGACAGGGCAATCGAGAAAGCGAGAGAGATAGACAATAAGGATAAGGCGCAGTCAATACGTATCGGCACGTCTATAATGACGCCCGCCAAGTTTTTGCTAGACGTATGGGCAGAAATACAGAAGTTCAATCCATACTTAAAAATCGAATTGATTCCGTTTGAAAACACGCCGATAAATTCTGTGGAGATACTCAAAAATCTAGGCAAGCATATCGACATAGTTGCAGGATTGTATGACGATAATTTTCTTATAGAACGGGGTTGCCAAGCGGCGCACTTATATGATAAACAATTATTGTTTGCTATTCCCGTAACCAATTCGCTTTGCAGTAAACACAAAATAGAACTTGCAGACTTGAAAGGACAAAAGGTATTACTTATCCGTAAAAATTGGAATGAGTACATTGACGAACTTCGGGAAGATTTAACGGCAAGCGGCGTAACGATTGAAGAATTCGAAATGTTTAATTTGGGCGCTTATAACCGAGCGGTACAAGAGAACGTTCCTATTATCACGGTAGAAGGCTGGGAGGACGTGCATCCGCTACTCAAAATCGTTCCCGCCGATTGGGAATATCGCATTCCGTTTGGAATACTTTATTCGCCTACGCCGTCGAAACAGGTCAAAGATTTTATAGGAGCGATGAAAAAGATTTCGTTGCAATAATTAATAGACAAAATGCAGGCAGACCGTACAATGCGGTCTGCCTTTTTGTATATACTTTTAGTTCATACGATATACAAATTTGCAATTCCATTTTGACAAGGTAAGTGTTAAACTGTTATCGTAAATAAATAGTTTGGAGGTAACATTCAATGAATTATGTAACTTTATCTAACGGAGTTAAAATGCCACAGCTCGGATACGGTGTGTATCAGGTATCCAAAGAAGAATGCGAGAGATGCGTTCTTGATGCGCTCAAAGTAGGCTACCGCCATATCGATACGGCGCAGAGCTATTTTAATGAAGAAGAAGTCGGCAGGGCAATAGCAAAGTCGGGGATTCCGCGCGAAGAAATCTTTTTGACTACTAAGGTATGGATAGAGCATTATGGCTATGAGCAAACAAAGAAATCTATATTTGAATCAATGCAAAAGTTAAAGGTGGACTATATCGATCTTGTGCTACTTCATCAGCCTTTTGGTGATTATTACGGAGCTTGGCGCGCGCTAGAAGATATGTATGCGGAAGGCAAAATCAAGGCAATAGGCATATCCAACTTCTATCCTGATAGAATGATAGACCTTGCATCGTTTAGTCGTATTAAACCTATGGTAAATCAGGTTGAAACTCATCCTCACAATCAGCAGATCGAAGCGCAAAAATGGATGGAAAAATACGGTATTCAAATCGAAGCGTGGGCGCCGTTCGGCGAAGGTCGCGGAGGATTGTTTGCAAACGAAACGATTGCAAAGATTGGAAAGAAATATAATAAGTCGGTTGCGCAGGTAATACTTCGTTGGGAGTTGCAGCGTGGAATAGTGGTCATTCCCAAATCCGTGCATATCGAAAGAATGGAGCAGAATTTCAACGTATTTGACTTTGAACTTACCGACGAAGATATGCAGGTAATGGCAAGCCTTGATAAAAAGCAAAGTTCCTTCTTCTCGCATACCGACCCTAATATGGTGGAATGGTTTGTGCAGATGGTAGAGGAACGTAAAAAGAACAACGACCACAAGAAAGAAAAGAAAAATTGGTAAAGGATAGGGTTATGAAAAATATCTTTAAGACTTTTATTTGTGTACTTTTAGGTGTGATTTTGATTTTGACAGCAGTCGCATGCAACAATAATCAAGGCGGAGAAAATTCTTTGCCGAGCAATTATACGCGTCCGTCAAATCCAAACATTGACAACGAATTCACGGCGACGAGCAAAACGCTTGTAGCATATTTTTCCAAAACAAACACCACAAAAGGCGTTGCGGAAACGATACGGGAACTTATCGATGCGGACATCTTCGAGATAGAGCGCAAAGAACCGTATCCTAATTCATACACGCCTACAACGGAGGTTGCAAAGGAAGAGAAGAATAATAATGCCCGTCCTGAACTTGCAACGTATTTGCCAGACGAGATTATAGCGCAGTACGACACTATTATTTTGGGATTTCCGATATGGTGGCATACTGCGCCTATGGTAGTAGGCACGTTTCTTGAAACTTATGATTTGAGCGGTAAAGATATTTACTCGATAACGCAGTCGGCTTCTATGAGCGTAGAACAGTTCAATCAATCGTTTGAATTCATAAAAACATGCAGTGCAAAAGACGGTAGAACCCGAAGAACTGTTAAAAGCCTATTCGATAGTGTTCCAAGACGTAACGCTTTTCAATAATACTGTTATGGAAAATATCCGTATAGGCAAGCAGGGTGCAACGGACGAAGAAGTTTTACGAGTGGCGCGGGAAGCGCAATGCGATGAGTTTGTAAGTAAACTTCCTAACGGCTATGATACGGTTATCGGCGAGAACGGCTCTATGCTGTCGGGTGGCGAACGGC